>JAIMBK010000024.1 GCA_023511535.1 Armatimonadota bacterium | reverse complement strand
TTCTAGCAGGGCCTCCAGACCGTCAAGGCCCGCCTCCCGGGCGGCAATGCGCGCCAGCGTGTTCTTCGCCACTTTCAGCTCGCCCCCGGACTCCCGCAGGCGGCGGCGCAGGGAAGTCATCGCCGCCACGTTTAAGCCGCGGTAATCAGCCAGGACGACGACCCTGCTGTTTTGAAACCTTTCCTTCAGCTCCGTGATGACCTTTTGTTTTTCTTCCCTGGTCGGCACTCTTTCCGGAACACCTCCTTATTTAAAATCGGCAAAGAAGAAAGGCAAAAGAAATGGAAAAGGCCTTTCGGCGGCCAACCGAAAGACCTTTGAAAAAATACCGGCTAAGAAGGAATGCAAATAGCACCGGGGGCACGGCATTTTTTTCCCGCCTTCTCCCCGGCTGATTCCTTTTTTGCCCGTGTTTTTTAAACGGCCTCGGTTGGCGGCAACCCTTTGCCTGTTCAGCCCCTGGCGGGGCACCAACTGTCTTTGGCGCTTCTTTTTCACGCAAGCTTTCCGCAAAAGCTTTACGCGGTAAGCTTCTGGGCGTTCACCTTCACCCCGGGACCCATCGTCGAGCAGACGTAAATCCCCCTAATGTACTGCCCTTTGGCGGCGGCCGGCTTCACCCTGATCAACTGCTCCACCAGGGTGCGCAAATTCTCGACCAGCTTTCCGGTATCGAAGGATACTTTGCCGATGGGCGCGTGGATAATCCCGGCCTTGTCCACCCGGTACTCTATTTTCCCGGCCTTTACTTCCTTTACGGCCTGCGCCACATCCATGGTCACCGTGCCGGTCTTCGGGTTGGGCATGAGTCCCCGCGGCCCTAAAATTTTCCCCAGGCGGCCGACCATCCCCATCATGTCCGGTGTGGCGATGGCCACCTCAAAGCCCAGCCAGCCCTCGTTCTGGATTCTGGCTATGATTTCCTCCGCCCCTACAAAATCGGCGCCGGCCTCCTCTGCCTCCCTGGCCTTGTCGCCTTTGGCAAAGACCAGGACGGTTCTGGTCCTGCCCGTCCCGTGCGGAAGCACGACCGCCCCGCGCACCTGCTGATCGGCGTGGCGGGGATCCACCCCCAGCTTTACCACCGCCTCCACAGTTTCGTCAAAACGGGCCGTAGCCAGCTTCTTCACCAGGGAGAGAGCCTCTTCCGGGTCGTAGGCGGCCGTCCGGTCGATCTGCCGGCGCGCCACCAGATATTTCTTGCCGCGTTTTGGCATCGTTTTCACCCCTCTACAACTTCAATTCCCATGCTCCGGGCCGTTCCTTTCACCATCTGGACGGCCGCCTCCAGAGAATTGGCGTTCAAGTCCTGCATTTTCAGCTCGGCAATCTCTTTTACCTTGGAAAGAGGCAGCTTCGCCACCTTTTTCTTGTTGGGCTCCCCGGAACCCTTCTCGAGCCCGGCCGCTTTTTTCAAAAGAACCGACGCAGGCGGCGTCTTGCAGACGAAAGTAAAGCTTCTATCTTCGTAAATGGTTATCTCCACCGGAACGATCAGGCCGGCCTGGGCCGCCGTCCGCTCGTTGTACTCCTTGACGAAAGCCATAATATTTACCCCGTACTGACCCAGCGCCGGGCCTACAGGCGGGGCGGGCGTGGCTTTGCCGGCGGGCACCTGCAGCTTGACGACGGCGGTAACCTTTTTTCTGGCCATTCATTGCACCCCCTTAATCTTTAATCCTCTAAAACCCTGAAAAAATAAAAAGCCTTCTTTCGGCTCCGCCTAATCCGGGCAATTCTTTCGCCGAAAGGCAACTCTTTCAAGTTATTTTTTCCACCTGGGTAAAGTCCAATTCCACCGGGGTCTCCCGGCCGAACATCGAAATCCGCACTTTGAGCTTGTCTTTATCCGGGTGGACTTCTTCAATAACCCCCACGAAATTTTCAAAAGGACCCGACCTCACCCGCACGTGCTCTCCGACGTTCAGGTTCACCCGCGGCCTGGGCCCTTCCACTCCCATCTGGCGCATTATCTGGTAGGCTTCCTCGTCGGTCAGGGGGATGGGCTTGGAACCGGAGCCCACAAACCCGGTTACTCCGGGGGTGTTCCGGACGACATACCAGGAATCGTCGCTCATGATCATTTCCACCAGCACGTATCCGGGGAAAATCTTTCGGCGGCTGACCTTCTTCTTCCCGTCTTTGATGTCCAGCTCGTCTTCCATGGGGACTACGATCCGGAAGATCTTGTCCTCCATGTTCATCGACTCGATGCGCCTTTCCAGGTTCGCTTTGACCTTGTTTTCGTACCCCGAATAGGTGTGAATTACATACCAGGCCTTCGTTCCCATAGAAAAGAGGCCCTAAACCCTCTTAAGGCCCCCCACCTCCCCCTGGTACCTACGTCAAGATAAGCTGCAGGAGCCTGCTGAGCAGGGAATCAAAAATCCAGATGACAATGCCGATGATGACGACCGAGACGAAAACCACTCCCGTATAGACGAGCACCTCCCGGCGCGTCGGCCAGTGAACCTTTTTGAGCTCACCGTATACGGATTTAAAATATTTTTTTATTTCGTCCAGCCGGTTGACCTTTTCTTTGGCGACGGCCTTCCTTTCCGGCCGGGGAGGAACTTTCTTTGCCTCGGCGGGCGGTTTCTTCTCCCGGGAACCGCTGCCGGCAAGCACCTCTTTGGGTTTAGCCATTGCGGCCACATCCTTAAATATAGAAGTTTTTTCCCTGTTTTGCCTGAATTAACGGGGGCCACGCAACCCGTTACGGCGGTGATAAGGAAGTTTTGCTTCCCTTTTTTGCCCGATTTACCTCGTTTCTTTATGTACGGTGTGGGTATGGCAGAACCGGCAGTATTTTTTCAGTTCCAGCCTGCCGGGATCGTTTTTCTTGTTTTTCGTCGTCGTGTAGTTGCGGCGTTTGCATTCGCCGCAGGCAAGCGTAACCGTAACGCGCATCGTCCACTCCACCTCTTTTTTCCGGCCGCCGGGCAAGCGCCTTGACTTTAACGGTTTTTAACCTTCACTACTTTACCATAAGCCCTTTCTCCTGTCAATAGCGCCCTGATGCCGTTCGGGGGTTCTTTTGTTCGGGAGCGCCAGCGCTTTTTTGCCGTTTTACCGTACCAAAAGCCTAAAAATTGAAAAGGGGGCCCGCCTCTGCGGCACCCCTTCAGCTTTAGAAGCAAATATGCCTGCCCTTTTACTCGATAACCGACGTTACCACCCCGGCCCCCACCGTGCGGCCGCCTTCCCGGATGGCGAAGCGCAGGCCCTCTTCGATGGCGATGGGGGTGATCAGCTTGATGGTCAGGCGGATGTTGTCGCCGGGCATGACCATTTCCACCCCTTCGGGGAGGGTGATGACGCCGGTGACGTCGGTGGTCCGGAAGTAGAACTGGGGGCGGTAGCCGTTGAAGAAGGGGGTGTGGCGGCCTCCCTCTTCCTTGGTCAGGACGTAGACCTCGGCGTTGAAGTGGGTGTGGGGTTTGATCGAGCCGGGTTTGGCCAAAACCTGGCCCCTTTCCACTTCTTTTCGGTCGATGCCGCGCAAGAGGCAGCCGATGTTGTCGCCGGCTTCGCCCCTTTCGAGGATCTTTCTGAACATCTCGACGCCGGTGACGACGGTCTTTTTCGGTTTGTCCATCAGGCCCACGATTTCCACTTCGTCGCCCACTTTGACGGCGCCTCTTTCCACGCGGCCGGTGACGACGGTGCCTCTTCCGGTGATGGAGAAGACGTCTTCAATGGGCATTAAGAAGGGCTTGTCGACGTCTCTTTGCGGGGTGGGGATGTAGGCGTCGACGGCGTCCATGAGCTTCCAAATGGGGCCGCAGGAGGCGCACTCCCGCCTGGCGCAGCCGCACTCGCCCGCTTTCAGGGCGGAGCCGATGACGACGGGGATCTCGTCCCCGGGGAATTCGTAGGTGGAGAGGAGCTCTCTTACTTCCAGCTCGACCAGTTCTAAAAGTTCGGGGTCGTCGACCATGTCGGCTTTGTTCATGAAGACGACGATGTAGGGGACGCCCACCTGGCGGGCCAAAAGGATGTGCTCTCTGGTCTGGGGCATGGGGCCGTCGGCGGCGGAGACGACCAGGATGGCGCCGTCCATCTGGGCCGCGCCGGTGATCATGTTTTTCACGTAGTCGGCGTGCCCCGGGCAGTCGACGTGGGCGTAGTGGCGTTTTTCGGTCTCGTACTCCACGTGGGCGGTGTTGATGGTGAGGCCGCGCTCTTTTTCTTCCGGGGCGTTGTCGATCTCTTCGTACTTTTTGGCCTGGGCAAGACCCGCTTTGCTGAGGATGAAGGTGATGGCGGAGGTCAGCGTGGTCTTCCCGTGGTCGACGTGGCCGATGGTGCCGATGTTGACGTGGGGTTTGGTGCGCTCGAATTTGGGTTTTGCCATGTGGTTGATTCTCCTTTCCTTTGGCGTTTCGGATCAAATTCTGCTATATTATGCTATTTATTGCCATTCTTCCGTTAAATATACATGCGCCATAACGCCTCTATCTTATTTCGCTGCCCTGGTGCAAATTCCTTCTTTTGACCGCCAGGAAAAAGTTCTGGAGAAAAAGAAGGCAGCAAAAGAAAACGATAAGGAAAGAAAAAGTACCGGGCTATTTTACCCGGTACCTGCTGCTGGTAGCGGCGCAGGGATTCGAACCCCGGACACTGCGGGTATGAACCGCATGCTCTAACCAGCTGAGCTACGCCGCCTTAATTAGAGGTGGGAGGTGAGAGGTTGGAGGTGGGAACTCAAGGTGGGAATTCGGCTGCGCCGAATTCCTTCTATTCTCACTTCCAGCTTCTCGCCTCTCACTTCTCAGTTGGTGGAGGGGGTAGGATTCGAACCTACGAAGGCGACAGCCGGCAGATTTACAGTCTGCTCCCTTTGACCACTCGGGAACCCCTCCGTATGGAATGTGGGAGGTGAGAGGTTGGAGCCGACGGTGGGACTTGAACCCACAAACCTGCTGATTACAAATCAGCCGCTCTGCCAGTTGAGCTACGCCGGCAACAAACCTCTTTAAAAAAGAGCAAAGAATTTCGCGTCTTGCAAACGCATATTTATAATAGCAAAAAATCCTGGCCCTGTCAATATGTAAATCGGCGGTCCGGAACATTGCCTGTCCTGGTATCCAGGGGTAAACATCAGTATACGTATACTTTCTTCAGCGGGTAAACAAATCTATTTAATAAATCTCATATATTTCATTATATTTTGTGTGGTATGAATTTTGCTGTTAGACATTAAATAATTAAAAGTATAAATTATGAATTAAAAAGGAGGGAGAATAACCGAACATAAGTGAATGGTTCAGCGAACGGATGACAAGCGCATTTCAGGGAGGTGGGAACCAGGAGAGCTGGGATTTAAAAAACGGCATTATAGCGACTAAATTATCTTTTTAATGAAATGTCTGATTATTATCTTGAGGGGTGAGATAAATGTTCAAGGGAATGGATCCCGTTTTCTGGTGGGGTCTGCTGCTTATGTACGGCCTGTCGATTATCTTCTGGATCTGGGAAATCGCCAGCGACGCGGGCACGATTCACACTAAAATTTTCGGCATCCCGGCGCCTTTTGTTTACGGAGACTTCTTTATGTGCTGGATTTTCGCCATGTTTCTGGCCTGGCTGTGGTATTACGTACCGGAACAGGCTGCGAAAAAGCGGAAGGGGGACTAGAAGATGGGAGCAGGAGTAGGTCAGGTTCATCCGGTCGTCGTTGCTTTTGCCCTCGTTTATTTTGCAATTATGATTGCCATCGGGTGGTTCTCCCGGAAAGCCTCGCTAAGCCCGACGGAATACATGGTGGCGGGGCGCAAAGTGGGCGCCTTCGTGAACGGGGCCGCCCTGGCGTCCACCTACTTGAGCCCGGCCAGCTTTTTAGGGCTGCCCGCCTTCGTCTTCCTGCTGGGGTACTCTTTCTGGTGGGCGATGATTGCCATCATCCTCGGCATGCCCATCGCCTCCATGCTGACCGCCGCCCCCCTGCGTAAATACGCGCCGGTTTCCTTCACCGATTATTATTGCGACCGGTACGACGACGAAAACAACGTCGTCCGGATCATTACCACCATCCCCGTAATCATCACGGGCATCCTGTACGTCACCCTGGCGCTGATCGGCACGGCGCTCTTCATGATGGCCATTTTGCAGATTCCTTTCTTCTGGTCGCTGGTTATTGCGGCGCTGGTGGTGCTGTTCTACGTTTACCTGGGCGGAATGGTTTCCACCACCTGGTCCAACGCCTTCCAGGGAGTGATGATGGCCATCGCCGCCGTCTGCGTGGCCATCGTCATCCTGGTCACTTTCGGCGGCTTCAACGGCCTAACCGAGGCCGTGGCCACCAACAACCCGAAGTTTTTCCTGCCGCCGCACTCCTCGCAGGGCGCCTCCAGCCCCTTGATGGCCAGCTGGACCGGCCTGGTGAGCTTCTTCTTCGTCTGGCACTACGGCTTTGCCACCATGCCCTACACGGTGGTCCGCTTCTTTACCACCATGGACATCAATACCGCCCGCCGTTCCATGTTCTGGTGCTCCCTGCTGGGCGGCGCCATGTACTGGGGCCTGATCATCATCGGCACCGCGTCAAAAGTCATTCTGGAAAAAATATCCCCGATTGCAGCCCAAATCAACGCCAAGTCCGCCATGGACGTTCTGGGGCACTTGAAAAATGTATACGGGACCAACGCCGCCGCGATCACCGACTACACCATGGTTGCCGCCACCCAGGCTTTAGGGCAGCCCTGGCTGCTGGGCCTGCTGGTGGCCGGGGGCCTGAGTGTGGCCATGTCCACCGTGGCCGGCTGGCTGGTGGTCACGCAGGTGATCCTGGGCCGGGACTGGATGATCAAAATCTGCAAAAACAAGTGGGCCACAGAAAACCCGGTGGCGGCCATGCGCCTGTGGAACACCATCGTGCTGATTATCTGCTTTCTTATTGCTTTAAATCCCCCGGCCATGGTCCTGGACCTTTCCGGGTGGGCCTTCGTGGTGATCATCGCCTCCGTCGGTCCGGGGCTGGTGCTGGGCATCTGGTGGGACCGGGCCACCAAGGCGGCGCACCTGTGGACGACGTGTATTTTCACCGTCCTGACCTTCGTTACCTGGCTCTATGCAAAATCCGCCCTGGGCAGCCCGCACTGGTTCTTCCTGAATAAAGCCTTCGGCTGGAAGATCACCACCGGTCACCAGGACTTCTGGATCCCCGTGGCGTTTATCTTCTTCATTATCGTGTCCCTGCTGACCAAACCGGCAAAACCGGAAACGATCCAGAAATATTCCCTGGATTTGCGCCAGGATTAAGCAGGAGTTTTGCCGGACGCGGAATATAAAAAGTTAAAGAAAGTGGATGCTTCCTTAACGGTTAAGGAAGCATCCACTTTCCAGGTTCTTTTCCTGAATCCCTTTTTCCGGATTCTTTGCGCGTTGAATCATGTTCAATAGCGAAAAATTTTTGCGAAGGCTCTGGATGGAAGCAAAAAACATTTTTCTAAAGGCGGGCGAGCAGAAATGACCAAACCAAAACAAAAACCTGCGCTGGACGTCAAGGTCGGGCCCGGCAAATACCGCCGCTACGAGTTTGATTCCGAGGAAGACAAAGCGGAATGGGAAAAGCTCTACCGGAAAAGTAAGCTTTTCATGCCCTATTTTTTGGTCGGGGTGGGCATCAATTTTCTGTTGTACTTCGCCGGCCTGGACCTTTCCAAAAACATTATGCTGGGCGCCCTCGTCGGGCTGGGCATTCCTTTGGCCAGTATGTATTTATTTTCGGAACTCCACTTCCGTCTGGTCAACCGGCAAACCCCCAAACGCTGACGGAAAACGTAAACGCAAAGGGGGCTACAGCAGGTTATATTTTTTCAGCTTCTTATAAAAGGTGCGCCGGCTGATTTTCAGCAGGTCCATGGCCTGCGAACGGTTGTTGTTGGCCAGGCGCAGGGCCTCGACGATCGCCTCCTGTTCGGCTCCTTCCGTGTACAGCTTCAGGGCGCGCTCGATGGCGGCCCGGCTGTCCTGGTCGTGAACCTGCTTGCTCAGGCGCTCCAGCAGGTATGACGGCAGGTTGGCCACGCCGATCGTCCGCTCCGCGGCCACCAGGCTGGCGTGCCGGATTACGTTCTGCAGCTCCCGCACGTTTCCCGGCCAGTGATAAGCGGTAAAAAGATCCATAACCTCCTGACTGAAAGCTAAATTCCGGTTATTCACCTGGTTGATTTCTTCCAGGATCGCCTGGGCGATCAGGGAGATGTCCTCGGGGTGTTCGCGCAAGGCCGGCAGCCGGATACAAATGACATTAAGACGGTAAAATAAGTCCTGGCGAAAGGCGCCTCTCGCCACCATTGCTTCCAGGTCGGCATTGGTGGCGGCAATAATCCGCGTATTTACTTTCTCCGGCTTTACCGAGCCGAGCCTCTCCACCTCCCCTTCCTGAAGCACCCGCAGGAGCTTGGCCTGAAGCGAGAGGGGGATTTCCCCCACTTCATCCAGGAAAAGGGTTCCCCCGTCGGCCAGATGAAACTTGCCCTGCTTGCCGCCGGCTTTGGCGCCGGTAAAGGCACCTCCCGCATACCCGAAAAGTTCGCTTTCAAAGAGGGTTTCGGGCAGGGCTGCGCAATTCACCGTCACGAAGGGTTTGTGTTTGCGCCGGCTGGCCTGGTGAATGGCCCGCGCCAGCAATTCCTTCCCCACGCCGCTTTCCCCCTGGATCAAAACGGTCGTCTCCGAGGGCGCCACCTGCGCGGCCAGCTTCAGGGCCTGGACAAAACTGGGGTGGCGGCCGATCAGGGGAGCAAAACTGTCGGGCAGGGAACTGCGCCCGTACTGGTTTAACTGGTGTTTCAATTCCGCCACTTTTTTATTTAAGCTGACGATTTCGCTGATATCACGGAAAACGCTGCAAATCCCGATTAATTCACCGTTGTGAAAGAGGCAGTTCGTACTGAAGACAATCGGTACACCAACGGATTGAACGATTTCGTACTGGTCTTTGATCGGCTGTTTTGTTGCCAGGGATTGCAGGCATTTCGCCGCCGGCTCGATATCGCAGCATTTTTTGCCGATTACCTTGTTCACCGGAACGCCGAGAATGCGCGAATAGGCAGGATTGGCGTAGACAATGGTGCTGTCGGCGGCCATTACAACGACCCCTTCGTGCAAGGTGTCGAGGATGCTGTGAAACATCTCGGCCTCACTGATGGAAGGTAATTTTAAGAATGGTCGCACGGCCCTCACCCTTTTCAAAATTATTTTTCGCGAAATGCAAATTTCAAAAAATTAAAAAATATATTCCCACCTCCGTTTGCCTGCTCCTGCCTTTATACCATCCTTCCGGGGTAAAAGTAAATCCGGAAAAACCGGAAAAATGTTAATGACAAAAAACCGTCTGGATTGCCGTTCTTCCCCCGCTTCTGCGTTTACCCCTATTTTAACTAAATTTATGTGAACTGGCAACAGTTTTTTCTGTTTGTTTCAAACGACCCCAGGAAAACATCAACATTTGTCGAAAGAGAAAAGAATAAAGGCAGTTTCTTTTGTTCATGCTAGTTTGCAAAGGGGGACGGAGCGAAAGTGAAAAAAATCTGGTTAGCGGCAGCCGGAATCGCGCTGATCGCCGGGGTGGCTTTCGGCGCCGACAAACATTACTTTTCAAACGCCCGGCCATCTACTATGCAGGAAATCTACAACCCGGGTGCGACCAGTCACCCCCCGGCCGGCCCGGTCAAGCAAGCCCGGGACAATCCGGGCGATCCGGGCGGGGAAAGGGTTGGTTCATCCGGCAGCAGCGCACCCGCCGCCAAACCGGCCGCCGGCAACTTATCGAACAAACGGTACGGGTGGGGCATTAAACGAAACAACAACCACCAGACACCGGAAGTGCCGAAGGGAATTGCCAGTCTGCTGGCCAAATACGACGCCTATTGGATCGGAGACACGCACCAAAAAGCGGTTTACCTCACCTTCGACGAGGGGTACGAAAACGGCTATACCCCCAAAATCCTGGACATTTTAAAAGAGCAAAAGGTCCCGGCCGCCTTTTTCATTACCGGCCACTACCTGAAGTCGCAGCCCGAACTGGTGAAAAGGATGGTGGCCGAGGGGCACATCGTGGGCAACCACACGGTGAACCACCCCAGTCTGCCGGATTTAAGCAAAGAGCAAATTAAAAAGGAAGTGGATCAGCTCGCGGAGGAATTTTTCAGGCTGACCGGCCAAAAAATGGTTTACCTGCGCCCCCCCAAGGGTGAATACAGTGAACGTACGCTGGCCGAAACCAGGGAAATGGGCTACTACAATATCTTCTGGAGCCTGGCCCTGGTGGACTGGGTGCCCATGCCCGGCGGTGCCGAAGAGGCTTACCAGTCGGTGATGAACAACCTCCACAACGGCGCAATTATCCTGCTGCACGCCGTTTCCAAGGACAATACGGAGGCGCTGGAAAGAATCTTAAAAGATATGAAAGCCCAGGGATACACTTTTAAAACCCTGGACGACCTGGTGAAGAAAAGCGGATAATAAATCATTACCGGCGGTCCTCCGCAACAATTGCGGCAATCGTCCGCCCTTCCTTCACTTATCCGCAATATTCAACACGGCCATAAACGCTTCCTGGGGGATTTCTACGTTCCCCACCTGCTTCATGCGCTTTTTGCCTTCCTTTTGTTTTTCCAGCAGTTTGCGCTTGCGGGTGACGTCGCCGCCGTAACACTTGGCCAAAACATCCTTGCGCCGGGCCTTGATCGTCTCCCGGGCGATCACCCGGCTGCCGATCGCCGCCTGGACCGGCACGTCGAATAACTGGCGGGGGATCAGGCTGCGCAGCCTCTCCACCAGCTGCCGCCCGCGGGCGTAAGCCTTCCCCCGGTGCACAATGCAGGTCAGCGCATCCACCGGTTCCCCGTTTACCAGGATGTCCAGCTTGACCAGGTCGCTTTCCCGGTACCCCGCCAGCTCGTAATCCAGGGAAGCGTACCCGCGGGTGCGCGACTTTAACTGATCAAAGAAGTCGTAGATAATTTCGCTTAACGGGAGCTCATAGGAGAGCACAACGCGGTTTTCGCCCAGGTATTCCATGTTTTTAAAAATCCCGCGCCGCTCCTGGCAGAGTTCCATCACCGCCCCGATGTAATCCCTGGGCAGCATGATCGTGGCCGCTACAAAGGGCTCTTCCATTTTTTCGATTTTCCCTGCCGGCGGCAGTTTTGCGGGGTTTTCGATGAAAAGCGCCTCTTTCGTCGTAGTCGTTACCCTGTAGACAACGTTAGGCGCGGTGGTAATCAGGTCCAGCCGGTATTCCCTTTCCAGGCGCTCCTGGACGATTTCCATGTGCAAAAGGCCCAAAAAACCGCACCGGAAGCCGAAGCCCAAAGCCTCCGAGGTCTCCGGCTCAAACACCAGGGAAGCGTCGTTGAGCTGGAGTTTTTCTAAAGCCTCGCGCAAATCTTCGTAATTAATCGTATCCACGGGATAGAGGCCGCAGTAAACCATCGGCGTCGCCCGCCGGTAGCCGGGTAAAGGCTTGTCGGCCGGGCGGACCGCTTCGGTGATCGTATCCCCCACCCGGGCGTCCTTGACGTTTTTGATTCCCGCCGCGATGAAGCCCACTTCGCCGGCCCGCAGTATATCGACCGCCGTCATGGCCGGGCGAAAGACCCCTAAGTCGCTCACCTCAAATTCCTTTCCGGAAGCCATCATCTTGATGACCATCCCCGGCCGGAAGCAGCCGTCCACTACGCGCACGTAGGCAATGACGCCTTTATAAGGATCGTAGTGGGAGTCGAAAATCAGCGCCTTTAAGGGGGCCGTCGCGTCACCCCCGGGGGGCGGGATCCGGGAGACGATACTCTCCAGGATTTCCTCCACCCCGGTGCCCAGTTTGGCCGAAGCCAGAATGGCCCCGGCGGAATCCAGGCCCAGGACGTCCTCGATTTCCCTTTTCACGCGCTCCGTTTCGGCGTTGGGGAGGTCAATTTTATTGATCACCGGGATCAGTTCCAGGTCGTTTTCCATCGCCAGGTAGGCGTTGGCCAGGGTCTGGGCCTCGACCCCCTGAGCGGCGTCCACCACCAGCAAGGCCCCCTCGCAGGCGGCGAGGCTGCGCGACACTTCGTAGGAAAAGTCGACGTGGCCGGGGGTGTCAATCAGGTTCAACTGGTACTCCCGGCCGTCCTTAGCCCGGTAGACGAGGCGCACCGCCTTGGCCTTGATGGTGATCCCCCGCTCGCGCTCCAGGTCCATCTGGTCCAGAACCTGTTCCACCATTTCCCGCCGGGTCAACGCACCGGTAAATTCCAAAAGCCGGTCGGCCAGGGTCGATTTTCCGTGGTCGATGTGGGCAATAATGCAAAAGTTGCGGATGGACTTTTGATTTGCGCTCATTTCCTTGCTCCCGCCCTACTTAAAGAAGAAAGATCAAAGCATCAATCAATTATAGCATTTACAAACCGGCCCTTCAAGGAGGATAAATTCTTCCCTTCCTCTCGAAAATACCAGGCCGCCAGGAATAAGTATTCCCGGTCGTCTATCCAGATCTCTCAGTTTAGGGCGTCAGGCCGGGGCAAATATAAACAACGGAAAAACCCCGTTTTTAATATAAAATCCTTACATATTCAACTGGTTTTTAATGCAAACTATAGTTAGCATCGATTTCGCATTCTAAAACTGAAGCCGCCCGGCGAGGCTCGCGATGCGACGACCGACGACTATTTTCGAGGGGGTCATTGCTTTTGGCCAGGCAAAAAATAGGCACCGGGCTGCTGGTCTTCGTCTTTCTGGCCGGGGTATTCTTCGCCTGCCCTGCGGCCTACGCCCAGGACCGTTCCCTTTACTGGGGGCTTTCCGGCGACGACGTTTACCGCCTGCAAAGCCAGCTCAGCGCGTGGGGGTACTATACCGGCCCGCTTGACGGCTATTACGGCAGTGAAACCCAGCAGGCGGTAATCCTTTTTCAGCGGTACAACGGTCTTGTTCCGGACGGCGTAGTGGGGCCGACGACCTGGGAAGCCCTGGGCTTTTCTCCCACCTTTGATTACGCGCCTCCGGAACCGGCGGACGTTTCCCGCGGAATTAGCAACCGGGGTGACATTTATCTGCTGGCCAGGGTAATTGAAGGAGAAGCGGCAGACGAGCCTTTCACCGGCAAGGTGGCGGTAGGGGCGGTAATTATAAATCGCCTGCGCAGCGCCGCCTTCCCCCATTCCTTAGCGGGGATAATTTATCAGCCGCACGCCTTTGAATCGGTCAGCAACGGGCAATACAACCGGCCGGTCACCGAAGAATCGCTGCGCGCGGCGATGCTGGCCATGAGCGGGTGGGACCCGACCGGCGGCGCCCTTTACTTCTGGAACCCGGCCAAGCTGGTGAATCCCTGGATCTGGACGAGAAACATCCTGACGCAGATCGGCAGGCACGTCTTCGCCCGCTAAAGAAGCTCCTCCGTCCCGGAAACGGAGGTTTTAAATAACCTCCGCAGAGGGCGAAAGTTAGGTACCTGAATTTAGTTTCATTTCCCCGGCCTGATGACTGACGACCGATAACCGACTACTGCTCAAGGAGGTCTGCCCGATGAATCGCCGGCGCTGGCTTTTGCCCCTGGCAATCGGGGTAATCCTGCTGGGTTCCCTGGGCTACTGGGGCTACCACCAGTACACCGTGCGCAAACAATTGGAAATTGCCCTGACCAATAAATATTACCGCTCTTTCTACGATACCTTAAACAATATTCAAAACGTGGAAGTACTCCTGTCCAAACTGCTGGTCGCCCAGGCCCCGGAGGTGGACAATAAAATCCTGCTGGAGATCTGGCAGCGGGCCAACGCCGCCCAGACCAATCTCAACCAGCTGCCGCTGCCCGACATCTCCATCGGGCGCACGGCCAAGTTCCTTACCCAGGTGGGCGATTACGCCTATTCCCTGGCCGGCAAAGTATCTTCCGGCGAGGAAAAAAATCAAAAGGAACGGGAAACCCTGAGCCGGCTTTACAAGCAGGCGTCCACCCTGAATACCGACCTGCAGGACATTGAAAGACAAATCGCTGCCGGAAAACTTTATTTAAGCGAACTTTCCCGGAGGACAGGCCGGGTTTTCCAGCGCCAGGAACCCAAACTGGCCAGCCGGAATTTTCAGACGGTGGAAGAGCATATGAAAGGAATTCCTGCCCTGATTTACGACGGGCCGTTTTCCGACCACCTGGAAAAAAAGAAACCAAAGGGGTTGACGGGCGGGAAAATCACCGCTGAACAGGCCCGGAAAAAAGCCCTGGAATTCCTTGACCGCCGTTTTCCGCCGGAAAACTACGCGGTGGAAAGGGTGAACATTAATAAGGGAAAAATCAGGGCCTACCAGGTGGATATTGCCTCCCGCCGGCCCAGTTTTCAGGAAAGGGCAGCCGTGGCCGTAAGCGAAACGGGCGGCCACGTCCTGTGGTACACCAATGCCCGGAACGTGGGCAAACAGACCCTCAGCCTGGAGCAGGCGCGAGAAAAAGCCAAAGAATTTTTAATCCGGCGGGGCTACCGGGATCTGATCCCTACCTACTACGAACACGGCGGTGGTGTGGCCATCTTTAACTTTGCCGCCACTCAAAACGGAGTGATCCTTTATCCGGACCAGATCAAGGTAACCGTCGCCCTGGACAATGGACAGGTTGTGGGCCTGGAAGCGGCGAGCTACCTGATGAACCACCACCAGCGGGAGATTCCCCGGCCGCGGATTACCGCCGCCCAGGCCCGGACAAAATTAAGCCCGCACCTGAAGAACGTTACCGGCGGCCACCTGGCCCTGATCCCGGCGGGCGTCGACAAAGAGAGGCTGGCGTACGAATTCCGCGGCCAGCTGGACAACGACACCTTCCTGATCTACATCAACGCCCTGGACGGCAAGGAGGAACAGGTTTTAAGGCTGGTGCGGAACCCCGAGGGGATTCTGACGCTTTAATATAAATTTACGCAGTACCTGTAAATACATAAAAAACTCTTGAAAAGAGCTTTTTTTTAGGGTAAGCTATGAACACCAGGGTTATTTATTATCCGGAGGTTTTTACTGGTGGCATCCTTTATTCTTACTGATTACATCAATCAATGTATGGCTGAAGCGGCCTACGATAAGCTTGAAGACGGCACTTTTGCCGGGCGCATTCCCACGTGTACAGGCGTTGTAGCTTTCGGACGGACACTGAGGGAATGTGAAGCTGAACTTCGTTCCACCCTCGAGGATTGGATTCTGCTGGGTCTAAAGCTCAAACACTCCCTCCCGGTAATCAACGATATTGACCTTAACCAGGAGCCTCGTCATGAGTCGGTGGGCTCCCTGTAAACGCCGGGAATTCATCGGCCGCCTTCGCCGGTTGGGGTTCCACGGACCTTACAGCGGAACCCGTCATGAGTTTATGGTTTACGGAAATTTCCGCTTAAGTATTCCTTCTAATCCGGATTATTCTATACCACAGCTAAAAATGATGCTTGAAGAAGTCGAAAAGATTATTAACCGGAAGATTAGCCTGCAGGAATGGGAAAGTTTAAAGTAACCCCCGAAAAGTAATCACCCGGGAATGTGTACTTCTGTCGCCGGCGGCCTTCGCCACCAGCCAGCGGGCCCAGTCCGGCGTCGCCAGGGCGTGGATGTGGGCGTAGGCGGCCAGTACATTTTTGTAAACCAGGCCGTCGTTCAAACCGTCGATTCCCCACCCCCGCAGCACCCGGAAAGCAAAGCGCACCCGGGATCGGTCGAGGTTGATCACCCGGGAATGGTGAAACTCGTGCGCCTTGATCGTTGCCCCCACCGGAACAAAAGGGTTTTCGCCGGCTGCCTCGATAATCTCGTAGCCGTGCCCCTGGGGCCGGTCGGCAAGAAGCACATCAAAGGGCAGAGCGCCCGCCATCCGGTATGTTTTATTCTGCCACTTCAGTTCCCGGGCCAGGTACATCAGCCCGCCGCATTCGGCGTAAACCGGCAGCCCGTCTTCCACCGCTTTTCTGACGGCGCTCCGCAGGCCCGCGTTGGCCTCCAGCTCCGCGGCAAAAATTTCAGGAAACCCGCCGCCCAGGTATAAGGCGTCCACCGCCGGCAAAAAGGGGTCCCGGAGGGAGTCGATTGCCACTATTTCTGCTCCGCACGCTTCCAGCGCCTCCAGGTTTTCCGGGTAATAAAAGGTAAAGGCCCGGTCCTTAAAAATGCCGATTTTCACCTTCCCAACCGGAAGCGGGTTGGCAAAGAAAAGCCCTTTTTCTTCCAGGGCGGGTGCATCCGCGGCGGCCTTCAAAAGTGCGTCCAGATCGAGGTATTTGCTGGCAGCCTGGCCAATCTCCCGGATTTTTCGGACCAGTTCAGCGTTCTCCGCCACCGGAACCAGCCCCAGGTGACGGTCCGGAATACAGAGTTTTTCCCCTTTGGGAATGGCCCCCAGAACCGGCACGCCGCAGTACGTTTGCAGCGCGGCCCGCAGCATTTCCTCGTGCCGCGGACGGGCCACTTTGTTTAAAATTACCCCGGCGATCTTCAAATCCGGATCAAAATGCAAAAAACCCATCACCACGGCCGCCACGCTTCTGGTCATCCGCGTACAGTCGACCACCAGAACGACCGGGGCCCGGATAATTTTGGCGATTTCCGCCGTGCTCCCGCTGCCCTGGAGATCCACTCCGTCGTACAGACCCATGGCCCCTTCCACAATACCCAGATCTGCCCCGGCGGTATAAGTTAAAAAAGAAGCCAGGATATTTTCCCGGTCCATTAAAAAACTGTCCAGGTTCCGGCACTCCCTGCCCGCCACCCGGGAAAGCCAGCCGGGATCGATAAAATCGGGACCTTTCTTAAAGGGCTGTACGGTCAGCCCCTTTTCACTGATCAGGGAAGCCAAAAGGCCAACAGCAACGGTCGTTTTGCCCGAACGCCCGTGGGGCGCCCCGATCACCAGGCGCGGCACGAACGGCATCATCTTCACCTCAAATAGCTCTCCCGCCAGATTCGATACAGAAATTACAGCTGCCCTGATAAAACAGACCCAAAGTTCACAGGCACAAAGGAAATAGTTTAAGCTCTTCTCATCCGGCATCTCAATGATCCTGATCTTTCTCTTTGTGCCTCTATGTCTTTGTGTCTCTGGCAACTCTAAAATAGAACCCGCCCCTTATAAACCTTGCCGGGACGGGTAGTATACCAGCGACCTTCTGGTGGTTGCCTTTCTCTTGCTTATACGCAGCCGGTGGGCTTTGGCAAACCGGCGATTTTGCAAGCGCCTTTCGCCGGCCCGGACGGGAACAGCTCGTAGATGTACTTCAAGCTAAAGCCGGTTTCCTTGCAAAGCTTCCGGATCATTGGAGCAATCTGGAACTTCAAGTAATAATCTCTCAGGTAGTTAACAACTTTCCAGTGGTCGTCGCCCATTTCTTCGACGCCTTCGCCCTTCGCCAGAAACTTTGCTACGTCCTCGTTCCACTTATCAGGGTCCTGAATAAAACCATCTTCGTCAATTTCGATTTCCACACCATTAACATTGATCGATGCCATTATTCAAAGCACACCTCCGTGAAAATTTTCTTTAATTAAAGTAGACTGCCCCATCTCTTTCTAAATCCCCCCGCCTCTTTTCTCTCCTCCAGCAACCACTCTCCCACTTATAAGAATACCATTAAACATCTTTCCCGTCAACCTGCCCTGTCCCTTTCCCCTTTTATTATTTCCAAACCAGAGCCTTACCGACAAGGTCAATTAACCCGTGAACCGTCACGCCCAGCTCGTGTTCTTCCACCATCGGGTAGAACTGGGCCTTGCAAATAGAACAGGGGGCGCACAAGATCCCGTTGCCGTCCTTGCCCACACCGGTCGCCCTGATCTGGTCGGCCTTCGTTTGGGAAAACTGGATGCGCTTCTGGTACATCTCCGGGTCGTCAAACAGCACGGCCGAACCGCCGCCGCAACAAAAATTCTTTTCCCGGTTGGGGTACATTTCCCGGAAGTCGACGGTGACCGCCCGGATGATGGTGCGCATGTTTTCCGTATGGCCGTATGGCCCGGCCGGGCTGCAGGCCCGCACGTAATTGCACGGGTCGTGGAGCGTAACCGGCTGGCTGTTTCTGGTGGGATCAAGTTTTAATTGATTTGTCCGGATGTAGTAAGCCACCTCGTCGTGCAGGTGGGTAATTTCCCACCGTAGCGGTCTGTCCACGAAATAAGGCAGGTACATCTTCCAGGCGCGCCAGCCGTGCCCGCACTCGCCCCACACGATTTTCTTTACCCCCAGGTTCACGGCGGAATCGTGCAGGCGCATGAAAAGGTGCCGCATCAAATGCCGCTGGTCGAATAAAAGACCGAAGTTTCCTGCTTCCGACATAAAGCTGGGGATGGTCCACTTCGCGCCGATGTACGTGAAAAACATCGCCGCCCCCATCAAGGTGTAAGGGTTGAGCATGTAGTCCGCAGACGACGGCACGTATAAAATGTCCGCCTCTTCGTCAACGGGGAATCTTACGTCCACCCCGAACTCGTCCTTTATTTCCTCGCTGAGGAATTCAAGGGTGTCAACGATCGCTGGCTTGGCCACGTTGGTCTGGTTGCCCACCCTTTCAATTCCCCATCCTCCTCCTACGTGAAGCTTGGGCACCATCCCCAGCCAGTACAGGATCTGGCGGGCAATCATGGTCACTTCACAGGTGTCGATCCCGAACGGGCAGACAGAACCGCACCGACGGCATTCGGTACACTGGTAGAAATAAGAATACCACTGCTCAAGGGTATCTAAAGTCAGATCTTCGGCGCCCACCAGCTTACCAAACCAGCGGCCTTCCAGCGTAAAGTAACGCTTGTAAACTTTCCTGATTAATTCCGCCCGGTTGGTCGGAATGTTATGGGGATCCCTGGTACCCAGGTAAGCGTGGCAATTTTCCGCGCAAAGCCCGCACTTCACGCAGGATTCCATGGCCAGCACGAAAGAACGGAATTTTTTCCGCGCCTCATCCAGCAATCTGATGGCTTCTTCCACTTTTTTCTCGTCCGGCACAGGAACCAGCCGCAGTTTTTTGAGATCTTCGACAGTGGCCTTGACCGGTTGCGCCATGCCTTTATACTCTGGCATCTCTACTCCTCCCCCTTACGCAGTGCCGCCGGCAGAAGGTAAACCCGTACCCCTCGCCCTGGCCGCCGCAACGTCAACCCCGGGAAGGCCGGGCTCGGGATCTATATGCACGCGGTTTTCAATCCAACGCATGGCAAACATGCCGAATAGATGCAGCAACTTGCTGAATGGAAAATAAATCATTAAACACTGCACCAACAGCATGTGAGTGATAAAAAACCAGTTGTGAAAAACAAATTCCGGTACCGGCTGCAGCAAAATAAGCGCCTTGAAATATTCGTACACTTCTTCGTAGTGCATCCCGTACTGCGGGAAATAACGCATGATATCGCCAACAGTGACGATAGCGATTAAAAAGATCAGGTGCAGGTAGTCGCTCGGGTTGGAGACCTGCCTCGTTTTCACCAAACTTACCTTCCGGACCAGCAGGTAAATTAACCCCAACAACAAGACTAAACCAAACACCGAACCCAGTAAATTCGACATATACTCACTTAATTCCGGGGACATCCCTATATACACAAATTGATGCCCGGTGAAATAAAACCCTACCGCATGGCCGCCAAGAACCATAAACAGAGCCATGTGCATCGGCCACGCACCAACCCACAAAGACGGATCAAAAAAGAATACGTTCCGGAAAAAAGCTATTTCCCGGAGAAAAACCCACCCTGCCTGGAAGGGACTCTGCGGAAACGGCGCCAGCGTTATCTCGTGGGACGTACCCAAAAGCCGCGCTCCCGCCCACCGGACCAGACGAAACAAAAGACCCAAACCAAAGATTGTGACCGCAATGTAAGGCAGAATCTGGACAATAAAGTACGCCACCAGGCTGTTCACCCCTCTCTTTTGGGCTGTGTTTAAACGGTCAGGACCAGATCAGCCGCCGCGAAAGAAGACCGGGGTGAACTTCTTTTCGCGACGATAAGTTAAGCGGCTTCAAGGCTGAAAAGATTCTTCTCCTTCTCTCCCTTTCTCTAGGATTCTTCGATCTGGGCCGCTCCGCTGGGACAGACCGTCACACAGGTCTCGCAACCCATACATTCATCCGGCTCACCGACGACAGCAGCTTTTCCGTCTACCATGCCCAGGATTCCAGCCGGGCAGGAATCGGCACACTCTCCGCATCCTTCGCATTTATCACGATCAATAGAAACTCTGAACATTCCCTTATCCTGGTCAGTTAACCAGGAATCCACCTCCTGTGATTTAATGTACTTTCCAGATTAACCCCAACCCGCAGACTTCGGCGGGTAATCACCCGCCCTGTTTTGCTGCCTAAACCGCTTTTTTCGTAACCAGCTTTCTTTGCCGGCAAAAAACCGACCACCCCGGCAACGCTCTCGAAAAGCGCCTTCCACCCATCCGCCGCCGGTAAAAAGTCCCGCCGCCATTTCAGGTAATCAGCTTAAACGACCACCTCCCCGGGCACGGGAAGAAAACTTTCCCGCCCTTCACCCAACAACTAATAACATATATTCGTCATTAATTTAATTAATCCTTCTCCGGAATATTTTTTTCCCCTGTTAAATTGCCCCTCTATGTTTTCGGCACGGATTTGCTGATTCCTGCCCGGACACTCGAATTTTTTTCGGCATTATATTTGACGATCGGCCCCCCTGTTGATATACTGATGACGGGAGTATAATTTCTAAATTTTTGAGGAGGTAAGTAATGCCTATTTTTGAATTTCGCTGCCTGCAATGCGGCAAACTCTTTGAAAAGCTTTTCCTGAACCCAAACGAGAAAGTGGATCAAATAGAATGTCCCGCCTGCAAATCCACAACCTTTGAACGGGTGATCAGCAGGACCAATTACGTCATGGGCAAAAGCGGGAAAAAACCACAGCTCACCACCAGATCATGCGGCCCGGGGACGAGTTGTATGACGCTTGACATCCCGGGGCCTGATTAAGATATTGTTGCCTTTGCCGGCGACAAATATAGAAACCGGCAGGCTGCCTTTAAACCAACCGGTTCCGGCTTCGAGATTGTTGAATTTGAATCCAAGGAAAAGGGGTCTGATTTTCAGTCGGCATGAAAAATTTTCGAGAAGTCAACAGCTCTGACCGGAAAAAAAATCTATTTTCCCGGCAGCTTACGGCGAAGCCGGCCTGTCCCTTTTGCGGGCTCCCCCTGGAGAAACCAAAAGAGCTGGTGACCCGCCGGCCGCAGGAAATGCCTGTCGGCTCTTGTGCCTGCGGGGCCGTTTACGCCTACGACGCTACCGGCCATAACCTGGGCGCCGCCTTTATTGAAGCGCTTGTTTTCAGCTGCAACCTGGATTGGGATCTGGCCTGGGGCTTGCTGCCGGAAGAAGATTACCTGGAAAAAATCGTGGAAAACTACGATTACGAAACCAACCTTATTGTTCCGGGCGGATTCCACGAGGGCAGAAAAGTCTCGGGAGCCCTTTATTTCGTCAGGCTGCACGCAGATATCCAGGAGGTCACCCGCCGGGGCGTGGAAGAGCAACTGGCGTCAGCCAAACCGGCTTCCCCGGTCACACCGGCCGGGAAAGCGGCGGCAAAGACTTTCACCAAAAGTGAAGTGGAGGAACTCGTTAAAAAATACACGATCGCGCCATTGTTGACCGGAACCGGACCGGATCAAAAAACGATCCGGCACCTGCAGCGCCTCCTTTATTCTGCCGACGACCTGACCCGTTTCCGGGCGGCCGAATTTCTAGGCAGGGCCTGCGCCGTTATCGCCTCAAAAAATCCGCGCTTTGTCTCCGGACTTCTCCAGGGCCTGTTTACCTCTTTGACCGATACCGCCGCCTCCAGCTGGGGAGCCGTGGAGGCCATCGGGGAAATTATCAGCAATTCCCCGGACATTTTCGCCGGTTACATCCCGTCCCTGGATCAACTGCTCGAAGAAAAAGGAGACGATAAACCCCTTCAGGCCAAAATTCTTCTGGCCCTTAGCAAAATCGCCGGGGCGAAGCCTGGTTTAATTAAAAAACCTTGCTCTACCTTTTTCCCCTACCTCAGCGACCCCCACCCCGCAATCCGCGCGGGCGCAGTTCAGCTCCTCGGCAACCTGGGCGCCACGAAGGCAAGGAATGATTTGAAACGTCTTCAGAATGATGAAGAAGCAATTGCCGTTTACGAAAACGGTCAAATTGAGAAAAAGACAATCGGTCAGCTGGCCGCCGGAGCTCTGCTGAAAATTTAAAGCCGGAAAATCCCGGATCGGTTCATTTTTCCCGGTAGGGGGCCAACTCCTCGAGAAACTCTGGATTTACTTCCAAACCCAGCGCCACAGCCTTATCCACGTGCTCAATGGCCCTGGCGTAATCTCCCTGCAAATAATAGGCAAAGGCAAGGTTGTTATGCCCCAGGGAAAAGTCAGGAGCAATTTCCAGGAGCTTTTGGCCGGTGCTAATGGCCTTTTCCAAGTCGCCTTTTTGCAGATAAGCATTGGCCAGGTTGTTCCAGGCCTGGACAATCCGGGGATTGAGTTCGATGGCCTTTTCCAGCGCCGCAATGGCCTCTTCCGTTTTCTCCATTTGTAAATAGGCGAACCCGAGGTTGGCGTACCCGCGGGCATAGCGCGGTTCTATGGCGATGGCTTTCTGGTTCGCCTCTACTACCTTTTCCAATTCTCCTTTTTTAAAGTAAATATACCCTAAATTGGCGTAGGCCTCGAACATCCGGCCGCTGTTGGCGATTGCCTCTTGAAAAAAGGGGATCGCTTCCTCCAGCCGGCCCTGCTGCATGAGATCCACACCCAAGTTATAATAGGCGTTCGCACATTCGGGGTTTTCCTGGAGGATCCTTTTTTGTTCCGCAATAAATTCTTCGAAACTTTTTGGTTCGGCCATGGGCATTTAACCCCCTGCTCATAAATTTAATAATCAAAAGAGGCCGCCGACAAGGAAGGCAGCGACCTCTTTTCCGCCTGATTCTAGGATAACCCCGGAGAGCTTACTTATCCTCGGTGATGCCTCTTCCCTTCAAACCATACATAGTCGTGCTGCCCGTTGAGAAATAGATCAACGTTCCTTCGTTCACCAGTTCCGTGGCAGCCTTCTTAATGTCCCGCGATTTGGCGCCCGGGATCTTGTTCTGGACGGCTTTCTCCATGTCCTTAAAGTAAAACTTGCTTTTTTTGCTGCTTTCTGCATACTCGATGATTGCCTTTTTAATATCTTCCATAATGAAAAACAACCTCCTTAAATTTCAGGCGGGCCTAGTCAATACCCCCCGCCGCCCTGGAGACCGCCCAGGCCGCCTCGGTAAACTTAAACTGCGTGCTGGTCCGGTAAGTGTCGTAGGCCAGGCGGTAGTCGTCCAGAAGGTGTTCCGTAAAGGGCAAATCACATTTTTCAAAGAACTTTTCCCAGCCGATACGTTCGGCCCAATCGCCGAGACGCTCGTACTTCCGGGCGTCCGAAGCATAAGCCGTGAGGATCTTCTTGACGGCCTGCACCACTTCGGGATACCGGGGGAAATTATTGGGCAGCCACGGTACCACTACTTTCGAGAACTTAGGCTCGCTGATCCGGTTGGAAAGCTTTCCGCCCGCCAGAATCGTCACGCCGTCACCTTCTTTATCGGACAGCGGCAACGCCGGGCACATGGTGTAGCAGTTCCCGCAGAACATGCAGCGCTCCTTCTTAATCTTAACGGTACGCTTTCCGCTGGCGGTCTTGTCGGGCGAAATGGCGCCCACCGGGCAGGCCGCAATGGCCAGCGGGATTTCACAAATGGCTTCAATCACCTCGTCGTCGACGATGGGGGGCTTCCGGTGGTAACCCAAAAGGGCGATGTCCGAGCAATGCACGGCACCGCACATGTTCAGGCAGCAGGCCATGGAAATCCGCACGTGCGCGGGCAGAGTCATGCTGGTGAAATAATCGAAAAGCTCATCCATGACTGCCTTGACCATCGAAGAAGCGTCCGTGGCCGGGGTATGGCAGTGAATGTAGCCCTGGGTATGAACGATGTTGGTCACCCCCGCGCCCGTCCCGCCGATGGGGAACTTATAGCTCCCCGAGACGTGTTTGCGGCTCAAGAGATCTTTCTTCAGTGCTTCCACCTTTTCCAGGCTGTCCACCAGGAATTCGATGTTGTTCCGGGTGGTGAAGCGGACGTAACCGTCACAATACTTATCGGCAATGTCGCAGATCTCCCGGATGTTCTCCGCGGTCATAAACCGGCAACCGCCGCAGCGCACGGTATACACCTTGTCCCCTGTTTCCGACACGTGCACCAGAATCCCTGGTTCCAGGATTTCGTGATAAAGCCACTTCCCGTAATTATTTTTGATGACCGGAGGGAAAAACTCCCAAAAGTGCCGTGGGCCGATGTCAGTAATCCTGTTTTCCGTCGGTTTCTCCGGATTGTATTTCCCTAACCTTTCTAAACTAAACGCCATGTATCTTTACCTCCTATCTCTTGTGTCTGGCCCGGTAATCATTGATATCGCGATCCCAACCGCCCGGCACGTCTTCTTCTTTCCAGTAGATATACGGGTTGGCGCGCGGCATCTTCACCATCTGGGGCATGGCCGGCACTCCGATTACCTCCAGGAACCGCCACAACCCGTGCCGCTGGATGAGTTCGCCCAGGCGCTCGCGGTTCTTGCCTTCCTCCATCCACCAATCCCAAACCTTGTCGATCAGCTCTTTCAAATTGTCGTACGGAGGTTCCAGCTTCATGAAGGGGATGGTCAGCACGGACATCTGTGCGCCTTCCAGGATCGGCGCTTTGGCGCCAAACAGGATACTCGCCCCCGTATCCTCTCCCGGCCGCAGCGCCCTGGGCATAACGTTGATACAGTGCATGCAGCGGTTACATTCCCGGTTGTTGATCTTCAGCTTGCCGTCCTCCATCCACATGCACCTGGTCGGACAGAGGTCGATCACCTCTTTCTGGATGTCGAATTTACCCCAGTCTCTCCCCCGGTGAGCGCCCCCGTTGGGGAGGATTTCACCATTGATGTAGGCCTGAACCGCTTCCTGGTCGATGCGGATATCGTCCCGCCAGGTTCCGATCACGGACATGTCGGCCCGCGCAATGGAAGCCACGCACCCGTTCGGGCAGCCGTCAAATTTGAACTTAAATTTGTAGGGGAAGGCCGGACGGTGCAATTCATCCTGGTAGTGCATGGTCAGCTCGTAACACAGATCCTGGGTGTCGATACAGGCAAATTCGCAACGGGCCTTACCGACGCAACAAGAAGGCGTCCGCAGGTTGGAACCGGAACCGCCCAGATCCTGGTCAAGCTCGTGGGTCATTTCGTAAAAGATCGGTTCCAGCTGTTCGGTAGTGGTCCCCAGCAAAATGATATCGCCGGTGGAACCGTGCATGTTAAACAGGCCGCTTCCCCGGTACTCCCAGAGATCGCAGAGGGCTCTTAAGAAATCCGTTTTATAAAATTTACTGGCTACCTGATTAACCCGTAAAGTATGGAAATGCGCGATGGAAGGAAATTTTTCCGGAACGTCGGAATAGCGGCCGATGACGCCGCCGCCGTAACCAAAAACACCGACGATCCCGCCGTGTTTCCAGTGGGTCTCGCCGTCGTCAAAGGAAAGTTGCAGCTGGCCGAGCAAATCTTCCACAACATCTTTCGGGATCATCACCCGGTCGTCGGCAAGCTTTTTTCTGTGCAGGGCTTCCCGTTTGGCGTCGGCCACAAAACTCGGCCACGGCCCTTTTTCCAGCTCTTCCACATCGGGAATCGAATGCTTTACTTTAAAATTTTTCAGCTCTTCTTCCGTATAGTTGCGCAGCTCTTCATCCGTATAAATGCGCAGCTCTTCGTATTTCAATTTCTTTTGCGGCTGCTTTGGTTCAAAAGCCATCTTTCACGACTCCTCTCCTTTTGATAAATTTAAACAGCAAACGCTAAAAATTTCTCTTTAGTGGACCGCTTTCACCCCCTTGAAATCCTTCATCCCGCTCAAAACTGCCCGGGCGCCCGGTCTTTCTTAATTGTATTCAAACTTTAATAATTCGTCATTTATTTAATTAATCCTGCTAAAAGATCCCGGCAGGCAAAATTAAGACCACGAAGACCAAGATCAAAGGCCCGCTTTTTTATTATTCTACACAGCCCCGCTTGATTCCTGCCGGTTTTGAAAAAATTTGTACACGCCTTCACAAAAAAGCTACCTTCTCCATACCCGGGCCCCCAGAGAGGCTAACTTTTCCTCTAAACGGTGGTACCCGCGATCGATGTAATAAACGTTGTCGATTTCCGTTTCCCCTTCGGCCATCAAACCGGCCACCACCAGGGCGGCCCCGGCGCGTAAATCCGGCGCCTTGACTTTGGCCCCGCAAAGCCGCCCTCCTCCTTCAATGATCGCCAGGCGCCCTTCGATTCTGATTTTGGCGCCCATCCGTTTCAGTTCGTCGGCGATCCGGAACCTGTTTTCAAAAATGTTCTCGACGATCATGCTGGTTCCTTTGACTCTCGAAAGCAGCGCCATCATCTGGGACTGCATGTCGGTGGGAAAACCCGGGTAGGGCATGGTTTTGATATCCACCGGGCGCAAGGGTTCACCCGCCCGGACGCGCAAAACGTCGCCCTCTTCGTAAACTTCCACGTTGGCCTCGCGGAGTTTGGCGCTCAAAGGCTCCACGTGCAGCGGGATAACATTTTCCAGCTGCACGTCGCCGCCGGTGGCGGAGGCCGCCACCATGTACGTGCCGGCTTCGATCCGGTCCGGAATAACATTATAACGAAGACATTCCCCCAGAACGTCCACGCCTTCAATTTTAATGATATCGGTGCCGGCCCCTCTAATCCGGGCCCCCAGGCAATTTAAAAAGTTGGCCAGATCAACCACTTCCGGCTCTTTGGCCACATTTTCAATGACAGTTTGTCCTTTGGCCAGGCAGGCGGCCATCATAATATTTTCGGTGGCCCCCACGCTGGGAAAGTCCAGGTAGATCCGGGAGCCGTTCAGGCGGCGCGCGGTTGCCCGGACAACCCCCTTTTCCAGGGTGAGTTCGGCGCCCAGCGCGGCCAGGCCCTTAAAATGAAGATCCATGGGTCTGCTCCCGATATTGCAGCCTCCCGGCAGGCACAATTCCACCCGCCCATAGCGGGCCAGCATGGGTCCCAAAAGCAAATTCGAGGCCCTTAATTTTTTGACCAGTTCATAGGGGGGCATGGCCTCGATCCGGCCGGGCATCCGGATGCTTAAGGAATCACTTTCCGGCCACTCGACCTGCGCTCCCAAACACCTGATAATACTGATCATGACCTGAATATCGGTAATATCGGGGATATTCTCCAGCAGTACCTGCCCTTCGGCCATTATGGAGGCGCACATAATGGCTAAAGCGGCGTTCTTTGCCCCGCTGATGCGGACCCGTCCTTTTAAAACGTTCCCTCCGGCAATGACGAGCTTGCCCATGATTTCCCGTCACCTTTTCAACATCTTTCATCATCAAAAGATTCTCTGCCAGGCTCGGAATTCCTGCTCCCGGAGGATTTATTCTGAATAACCCAATTCTGCCAGTTACTTTCAAATCCCTCCAGGTTTACGCCAATCGCGCCCTGGAGTGCTTCCTCCATATTCCTTCCGGCAGCCAGCGCTTTAAGAATTTGCTCGATTTTATTTTCACCGTACACCTCCCGAAGATATTCCACTGCCGTCAGACTCTGCCGGTAAGCCAGGGCCTGGTCTTCCAGACGGTCGAATTCCCCGTCCAGCTCCCGGAAAGAGTAGAACCGGTTCCGGGAAACTTCCGGCGCTGCAAATTGAAAACCGGTGAGCCGGTATTCTTCGGATTGGGCAAGACCTTCGGTCAACCACCGGGGAACGTTCCCTTTCGTAAGATTGTCCACCATCAGGTGGGTCAGCTCGTGAACCATTGGACCGGAGCTGCTAAAAATCTCTTCCACGTCATCCCCCTCCGGGATCCAGGCTTCCGGCGCCAGGACGCGAATTACCCCGGCCCAGTAAGCGCCCATGGCACTTTCGCTGGCCGGCCAGCCGAAGCACGCATTTAGCTCCGCCCGGGAAGGATAAATGATGATGGGGATGTCCCGCCCCTGAAAATAATATTTATCGGCTAATTGATTGTATGCTTTTTCGGCGGTTTCCAGAACCAGGGGAGCATGAGCGGCGTTTCCGGGAGAATACCTGACCAGAAAGTGCTCGCCGCGGAGCGTTACGAGATGGCGGGAAGCAAACAGGGTGTGCATCCGGTAAAGCTCTTTAACCACCTGATAAGCATAACCCCTGATTTCCCCGGGAATCCTCACCAGGCAGGCGGCGGCCAGAGTTAAAAAAGCAGCCAGAATTTTCAGCCCAATTGCCGCCCAGGGGGACCGGTTCCGCGCCGGCCCGCGCCGGGGCATGCTGTTGTTCATTTTTCCACCTTCTTTACATTCTTGAACGAGTTTTTTGTTTAACGAGCAATAGTTAACTGGTTAAATTTTAGCGGGTTGCAAAAAGGTTCGCCGGATATTCCCTGGCTTGCCCCGCGATTTGATTCTAAGAAAAATTTTCCCGTTCATTTTACGCTTTCCTTCGCCGGTAAATTTTTCTGCCATTCCGCAATCATCTGGCGCGCCCGGGCCACGTCGTCGCCGGTTTTCGCCAGCGCAACAAATTTCTCCAGCTCCTGAATGCCGCGCGCGTAGTCTTTTTTCCCCGCGGCCAGGACCTGTCCATATAAATAGTGGGCTTCCGCATGGTCCGGGCGGCGCTTAATTTCCTCTTCCAGAGCGGCGATTGCTTTGTCGTAGTCGCCCCGCAAGAAGCTGGTCATGGCCAGTTCAAGGCGTAAGGCACCGTCGTCCGGATTTTGGGCAAGGGCCTTCTCGTAAGTCTGCTGCGCTTCCTCCAGGCGGCCGGCATCAAAATAAGCCCTGGCCAGCGCGGCCAAAGCCTGCGCGTCGTCCGGTTTTTCCTTTACCCTGGCTTCCAGATCGGCTACTGTGTTCCCTTCGGCGGGTTCGTTCGGCGGCGGCGGGGAAAAATAATCCCCGCCGAGCCAGACGACGGAGGAGCTCAACAGGCCCAGCGAAAGAAAAATGGTCAGCACAATAAAAACAATTTTCTGGCGCTTCTTGCGCTGATCCCGGAAAGAAATTTTTTTCGGGCTCACCCGCTTAGCCTGTTTGGCCAACTATTTTCTTCTCCTTTGGAAAACTAAGACAAGAGGAGTAAACCCTCTCGTCCGCCATAAGTAATTTTACCCGGAGATAACCTCAAAATCAACACCCAATGATTGGAACAGACGGGGCTCCTCTAAAGAAACTGGAGGGGATTCAAGGGCCGGCCGTTGACGATGACTTCAAAATGGAGGTGGGGCCCGGTGGCGTAACCGGTGCTGCCCACCCGGCCAATCAGCTGACCGCGGGAAACCCGGGCGCCCACCCCGGCGGTGATCGCCGAAAGGTGGGCGTAGCGTGTCACCACCCCGCTGCCGTGGTCGATGTCCACACATTTCCCGTAGCCTCCGTACCACCCGGCCCGGACCACGCGGCCCGCCTCGGCGGCCACCACGGGGGTACCGGTACCGGCGGCAAGATCAATTCCGGCGTGAAACTCCCGGCCGCGAGAACCAAACGGGGAGGAAACCGTCCCGGCTACCGGCCAGCCCAACCGCCCGGACGCCCCCGAACGCGAAGCGAGCAGCAGGCGGGAACCCTTCGCCACCACCTGCGGGGTGGCCTCTTTTAAAACTTCTTCATTTACCACCAACCGGCTTTTCTCCAGGCCATTCCAATAAGTAACGGCGTAGGTAACCTTTTTTTCGCCGGGTTTGCCCTTTTGCACCACTCTGGATTGGCCTTTATAAAGGTTCTGATCTTCTTTTTCTTCCACGGGAAAGGGGATTTCCTCTTTGACAGTGACTTCGGCGGTGGCAATCACATTAATCAGGGGGGAGGATTCCGAAAGGTTAATGGTTTGTCCGATCTGCAAACGGTCGGGGGAAAGACCTGGATTGATGGCGAGCAGATTTTCTAAATCCATCCGGTAAGCATCGGCAATGTCCCAGAGGGTGTCGCCGTCTTTAACCGTATAGGTCTGCAGCTCTCTGGTTCCTTTTTTAATCAGGGAGAGGGCGTCGGCAAAAGTCAAAATTTCATTAATCCCGGCGTTTACCGGTTTCACCTGGACGTCTTCGGCAAAGGTGACCGGACCGGAAGAACCGCAGGCATATTCTTCTTTCAGCTTCGCCAGAAGTATCCCGGCCGTTTTTTCATCGGGAACAACCAGCTTCTTTTCTCCGTTGATAAAGATGGCGGCGGCCCGTGTGCTCAGCTCGATTTCGCCGGCGATGATCTCCCGGAAAGTAGGGAGGTCCACCACCGGGCCGTCATTTTTTCCGGCCCGCGCAAAAGAGAGCCGTCCTTCTATCCTTACCGGCTGTCCCAGAGTTTCCCTTTGCTCCCTGAGCAATTCCTCAAGAACGTCCTGCGCTGCTTTTTGATCGGCCACGACGGCCACGACCCGATCGTCCAGGCGGACGGCCCACGGACGGGTTTCATTCGCCAGAAAGGCAGGAATCGTCATTAAAAAAATAATGTATACCGCTACGCTGATTACCTGTTCGGGGGTTAATAAGGGCGCCTGTTTACTCTGCAATTTTGTCTGCAGGCGGAAAAGCAACTTCCCCAAAACCCTTTCATCCCTCCCGTGAAAATAATGTCATCTCGGGCCGGAGTTGCCGGCTTATTGAAGAGCTCCGGGTCGACCCGTCGCATATGTCGCCCGCCAGGATCAATCCCAGCCCCCCATATTCATCCTTTTATGGTGGTTGCCTGCTTTTTAATGGCTGAAATGGCAGGTATTGAACGTAGGGTCACTTAATTATAATATACAATCCGTTAAATAGTAAAGTAAACAAATGTCAACTCAGGAAATGATTATTGCTTTTTTCGAGCGTTTTTGACCAAAAAATACTTTTTTTCGGAATAATCGTCCGGCAATCTTTTCCGAAAACGAAGATGCCGGTCCGGACAGGCTTGAAAAACCTGTTTCAAGGATGTTAAACTGGACATAAATTCAAAAAAAACTTGCGAAAGGCGGGTTGGTTAATGAAGGGGCTCTTCAACCGGCAGTGGCTGTGCACCGTGAAAAAACTTCCGGAAGGCGTCCGGGCGGAAACACATTACCTGGATACAAGGCGGGAAATGTCCGTTCAAATGCTTGTTGACCCCCACTCCTTCGCCGTCCGGAAAGCAACCGTGGAAACCTACCGGGCCCCCGGCGGCAGGGAGTTTTGCAGGAGCCGGGAAATCCCGGAAATGGCGGGGGTAGTCGCCTATTTCGACGCGGGCCGGGAACTGCGCAAAATACCGTGGGAAAACGAACTGGAGCACAACTTGATGGCGGAAAACGTGCGGGCGGTAATCCAGGCGGAAACCTATTTAACCAAGGAGCGGGGGTATTCCTCCGCGGAGGAGTACGACGACTACTGGCGGGAAATGTACCGGAACACCTGCCGGTACTACAGCAATCTGGAGCGGGTGAAGTGTACCTGGTTTGAGCACATCGCCGACCAGGAAAGGTTCGGCAACCTTTTTTCCCGTCACCATTCCTACACGTTGTATTCTACGGAAAATAACTCCTTAAGTTTTTCCTCTGAAAATCTTTCTCCCGGGCTTATTTTAACCGGGACATTTCACGATTCTTTTCACGAGTTGGGTCTGGTGCTTGAACTTGACGGCAGCGCAAAGACGGTTGTTTCCGCCCGGGCGCACATGCTGCGCGGGCCGGACGACGTCTGCCGGGAAGGAATGGCGGAAGCCGCCAATCTCGTTGGGAAATCCTTTTCTCCGCCGCCCGGCAAAAAAGAAATCGCCGCCCTTTTAGGCGGGCGGAACGCCTGCGTGCATTTAATCGATCTGGCGTCCAACCTGGGGCAGACGTTGAAATATTATCAAGAAGAGGCACAAGGGGATTAAGGCCCAAAGGGAGAAAACCCTTGCGCTTTCAAAGCCTGGAAATACAAGGCGCACTCCAGCCGTTTTTGCATGTACAGACAGGCCAACCGGTACGGCTTATGAATATCGCCGTTAAAAGCCTGGGCGCTGGCGTGGCAGCCGCCGCTGCAGTAAAACCTGGCCCAGCACTCGCCGCAGCCTTCCTTGTTGTAAATGTGGGCGCGCCGGAACATTGCGCGCAAATCTCTTCTGAGCACACCCCGGTCGACGTCACCCAGCCAGTAGTCCGGCCGCCCCACAAACTGGTGGCAGGGATAAAGATCCCCCTGGGGGGTGACAGCCAGGTATTCGCCGCCGGCGCCGCATCCCGAAAGGCGCTTGGGCAGGCAGGGGCCGCCCGCCAAGTCGAGGTTGAAATGGTAAAAGTCGATTTCGCGCCCCCGCCTCGCCCTGGAAACCAGTTCGGCGGCGAGGCGTTCGTACTCGGCGAACACCAGCGGCAGGTCCTCTTCCCGCAGGGCGTAGCTTTCTTCCGGAGAAGCCACCACCGGCTCCACCGATATTTTGTCGAAACCGAGGTCCGCCAGGTGCAAAACGTCGCCGGCAAAGTCCAGGTTCACCCGGGTGAAAGTGCCCCGCAGGTAGTAATCCACCTCCGGGTGGGCTTCTAAAAAACGGGAAATATTGCTGACCACCAGGTCGTAAGACCCGTCCCCGCCGGGAAAAACGCGCATCCGGTCGTGCACCGGCCGGCGCCCGTCCAGGCTTAAAATAACACTGATCTGATTTTCGGCCAGGTAGTCCCCGGTTTTTTTGGTAAGCAAAACGGCATTGGTGGTGACCGTAAATTTAATTTCTTTACCGAGCCGGGCGGCCCGGTCGCGGCCGTACGCCACCAACTCCCGGAGGACGGAAAAATTCAAGAGCGGCTCCCCGCCGAAAAAATCAACTTCCACGTGCCGGCGCGGTCCGCAGGACGCCAGCAAAAAGTCAATCGCCCGCCGGCCGACTTCCAACGGCATCAGCCCGCGCGGCCCGGCAAAGCTGCCCTGGGCGCCGAAGCAGTAGCGGCAGCTTAAGTTGCAGTCGTGGGCCAGGTGCAGGCACAGGGCCTTGACGGTTTCGTCCTCCGGCGGCTCCCAGGAACCCTTCAGAAAATCTTCGCTGAAAAGCGCCCCCTCCGCGACCAGCCGTTCTATTTCCGCAATGGCTTCGGCCGCCTCGTCCGGCGGATATTCAGGAGCGCACCGGGCAACCAGCTCCTCCCGCGTCCGGCGGGGATAATCGTCATCCAGCAGGTCCCAGACCAGCCCGTCCACCAGGTGCAAAGCGCCGCTGTTCACGTCCAGGACAAACCTTTCCCCGTTGACCGTAAACTTGTGGATCATCTTCCCTCACCGCTAATCGGAATTGGGAATCAGCTATAAACCTGTGCTTCCATGAGAAACTTACTTGAAAAGAAAAACCTCCTCCGGAAATATCAGGCACAAAGTTTCCCCGGCACAAAGTAAAATATTCCCGGTCGTCTATACCTCTATTTATTTGTGCCTCTGTGCCTTTGTGCCTCTATTTCCATGCTTTAGGAGGAAACGAATGTTCCCCCGGGGAACTCTCCCGGAACAAAGAATACCCTTTAACGATGCTGCTTGCTTTCTTTCAGGCAAACCTGGTTGCTCACCGTAATCGAAGTCTTGCAGGCCGACTGGCACGACGTCTGGCACTCCCCGCAACCGCAGCCTTTGATGGTCGACTGCAAAGCCGGCCGGGCGATTGTTTTAATGTGTTTGCCCACTTGCCAGACCCCCCTTCTCAAAAAATTTCAGGCCCAAAGTCTTAAATAAATTATATGGGCATCGGCCGAAAAATACAAGCACCCCGCCCCCTGCCCCGGGGAAAAACTCACCGGGGTTTTAAAGGGTTTTAAAATCCAATATTATCAAAAAATTTTTTTCGCCGCCAAAGGTTATTCTTAACTTTTGTCGAATCATGTCATAAATAAGTCTCCAGCAAAGGGGATAAAACAAATGACCCTGCGCAAAAAAGTCCTTCTCTTAACGGGTATAATTTTTCTTTTCCTGATCGGCATTTTATCCCTTGCCACGAAAGCCCTTCTGTTCAGAAGCTTTTCAGAAATTGAAAGCAAAAGCGCAGGCTTATGCACCGAATGGGTTTTAAACGCTTTAAAAGAAGAACTGGCGGATCTGGAAGCCACCGCCGCCGACTGGGCCGAATGGGACGATACTTACGCCTTCGTTGAAAACCCGACCGATGAATACCTGAAGGCTAATCTTGTCGACTCCACATTTACAAACCTCCGGCTCAACTTTATGCTCTTCATCAACTCCTCCGGCCAAATTGTCTTCGGCAAAGGTTTCGACCGCCAAAAGGAGAAGGAGGCGCCGGTACCGGAAAGCCTCCGGGAACACCTTTCCGCTGCGGAGATTCTTTTCAGCCGCAGCCCCCGGGCGGGGGTTATCCTGCTCCCCGAAAACCCGTTGCTGATCGCCTCCTGCCCCATCCTGACGAGCGAAAAAAAGGGGCCCGCCCGCGGCGCGCTGGTTTTGGGGCGCTACCTGGACGCCGGGGAAATCGAGCGCCTGGCCCAAATGACCCGGGCGCCGGTCAGCGTTTACCGCGTCGACGACGCGCAACTGCCCCCCGACTTCGTTTCGGCGCGCCAGAACTTATCCGGAGGCGCGAAGATCCACGTTCGCCCCCTGGACAACCAGTTCATCGCCGGATACGGCCTGCTCAATGACATCTCCGGAAAACCAGCGCTTTTGCTCGGGGTAAAAATACCCCGGGAAATCCACCACCTGGGCCGGAAAAGCACGCTTTATTTCTTTCTTTCGTTTTTGGCGACCGGTCTGGTTTTGGGCGCCGTAATCCTGCTCCTCATCGAAAAAACGTTCCTCTCCCGCCTGGAGAAGCTGAGCGCCGGCATCAACGGGATCAAAACAAGCAGCGACTTCTCCACGCGGGTCCCGGTATCCCGGGGCGACGAACTGGAGCGGCTGACCACCGCCATCAACGCGATGCTGTCCGCCCTGGAGAAAGCTCACCAGGAGCTGCGGGAGAGCGAAGAGCGCTACCGCAACCTGGTGGAAAACTCCCCGGACCTCATCTTTACCCTCAACGACAAAGGAGAGATCACCGCGGTCAACCAGGCGGGCCTGGACTTATTCGGGTACAGCCTGGAGGAAGTGCTGGGAAAGCACTTTTCCAATTACATTCACCCCGACGACAGGAAAATGGTGAGCGATTCGTTTTACCGGGCGGCAGCCTTAAAAAGGCAGTTCGCCAAAGGACTCGTCTTCCGGATGAACAAAGCCGGCGGCGAAACCGTCTGGGTGGAGCTCAACTCCAGAATGTTTTTCGGCGAAAAAGGGCTGGTCAAGACCCACGGCATAGTCAGGGACATCACCGCGCGCACGGAGGCAGAAGAGCTGATCAACGCCGTCTCCTTAAGCTCGCCGGTCGGCATCTTCGTCGTTCAGAAGGGGAAGTTTCTTTCGGTCAACCCCCAGTTTTTGAAGCTGACGGGCTACAGCGAAGGCGAATTGCTCGGCTCGGACTCCCTGCGGATCGTTTTCCCCGCAGACGTAAAAACGGTGCGGGAAAACGCCGTTAAAATGCTGAAAAAAGAGCGAACCTCCCCGTATGAATACAGAATCATTAATAAAAACGGGGAGATCAGATGGATCATGGAAACAGTCGCCTCCATCACCTACCGGGGGAAAAGGGCTGCTTTGGGGAGCTTCATGGACATCACCGAGCGCAGGTTGATGGAGGAGGCGCTGAAAACGTCCGAGGCCAGCTACCGGGCGATTTTCAATGCAGTGAACGACGCCATCTTCGTCCACGACCCGGAAACCGGCGACATCCTGGACGTAAACGAAAAGATGGCCGAAATGTACGGCTATGCCCTTGAAGACGCCCGCGGCCTCAAGATAGAAGCGCTCATTAAAGGCGAACCCCCTTATGACCGGGAAAACGCCGTGCGGTTAATAAAAGAGGCCGCTCAGGGCACGCCCCGGCTCATCGAGTGGGTGGCCAGAGCAAAAGACGGAAGGCGGTTTTGGGTCGAGGTGAACTTAAAGCGCGCCTTCATCGGGGGCCGGGAACGCGTGCTGGCGGTCGTGCGCGACATCACCGCCCGGAAGGACGCGGAAAAAGCGCTTAAAGAAAGCGAGCAAAAATACCGGACAATTTTCGAGGACGCCTTAAACCCCATTTTCATTCTGGACGAAAACGGGCGCTGCCTGGACGCAAACCGGGCCGGCCTGGAGTTTTTGGAGTGCGCGAAAGAAGAACTGCTGAAAAAATCCGTCTGGGAAACGCCCCCGCCCGAGCTGCTCGCCCGACAGGTACGCGAGCACTCGCTTTTCGTGTCCCGCCGGACGGTCGAAACGGTTCACCTGGTGAACGGCAAAAGAAAGACCCTCCTGCTTAACGTCGTCCCTTTGAAAACCGCCGGAAAAACCGTCCTTTACGGGATCGGGCAGGACATCACCGAACGCAAAGAGATGGAAGAGCAGCTAAAATACTTAAGTCTGCACGACCCCTTGACCGGTCTTTACAACCGCGCCTACTTTGAACAGGAAATGCGCCGGACGGAAGACGACCGGCACCTCCCCGTCGGCCTCATCGTCTGCGACGTGGACGGTCTCCAGCTCGTCAACGACTCTTTGGGACGCGATAAGGGGGACGCCCTGCTCGCCGCCACGGCCGCAGCAATGAAAAGTGCTTTTCGCAAAGGAGACATGATCGCCCGGATCGGGGGTGACGAATTTGCCGTCCTGCTCCCCAAAACCGACCGGTCGGCCGTCGAAAGCGCCTGCTCAAGAATCAGAAAAGCCGTCGGGGAACACAACGCCGCCTGCCCGGAACTTCCCTTAAACATTTCAATTGGTTTTGCCGTTGCGACAAAAGGGCCGGTGGACCTGAACAGACTGCTCAGGGAAGCGGACAACAACATGCACCGGGAAAAGCTCCACCGGACCACAAGCACCCGCAGCGCCATCGTGCGGGCTTTAACGAAGGCCCTGGAAGCGCGGGACCACGTCACCGAGGGTCACGCCGAGCGCCTTCAGGAACTCGTGGCGGCGCTGGCCGCGGACCTCGGCCTGCCGGAATACAAAATCGCCGACCTGCGCCTTTTGGCCCGGTTCCACGACATCGGCAAGGTAGGCATACCCGACCGCATTCTTTTTAAGGCCGGTTCCCTTACCCCCGAAGAACTAAAAGAAATGCGGCGGCACTGCGAAATAGGTTACCGCATCGCGCTTTCCACTCCCGACCTGGCGCCCATCGCGGAATACATCCTCAAGCACCACGAATGGTGGAACGGCAAAGGCTACCCGCTGGGCTTAAAAGGGGAGGAAATCCCTTTGGAGTGCCGCATCCTGGCTATCGCCGACGCCTACGACGCCATGACCAGCGATCGTCCCTACCGGCGGAAGATGCTCCCCGAAGAAGCGGTCGCCGAACTTAAAAAGTGCGCGGGGACCCAGTTCGACCCCCGGCTGGTGGAAAGATTTGTGGGTTTGCTCAAGAAAAGAACTGCCGGTAAATGTCCCCGGCAGCAATAACGGGCACGATCGAAAACCTTTTGCCATCCTACTTTATGGAGAGAACGAATGTTCTCAAGGGGAACTCCCTCGAAAAGATCAGGCCCAAGGTTTCCCAGGCACAAAGGCACAAAGAAAATATTCCCGACTTGCCTCCTTGCCTTTGTGCCTTTATTTTTTTGCTTTATGGAGGGAACTTTTCCTTTAAAGCCTGGTAGAACTTATTGATCACCACGTCCAGTTTCCGGCTCAAGTCCAGGACCTCCTGGTCCGCCGTTCCCCTTTCCAGCGCCAGCCTTTCGAGTTCTTTGCGCAGGCTTTCGATTTCCTTCAAGATTTCTTCTGCTCTGCAAGGCATGGAAATATTTTTCCCCGCGAACTCAATTCTATGCTGCGCAAGCGGCAGCCGCGCGTTCCGCCCTTTTCACGCCCTGAGCACCTCAGGCTAACCTGAACCGGCCCGCGATCCTTTCCAGATCGTCGGCCAGCCCGGCGAGGCTCTGGGCCGTCGACGAGACCTCTTCCATGGTCGCCGTCTGCTCCTGGGCCGCCCCGGCCACGTTTTGCACCGCCGAAGACATCTGCCCGGCCGAGGAAGCGATGTCCCGGATATCGGCAGCCAGTTCCTGAACCAGGGCGATGATTTGCGCGAAGGTTTCCCCTACGCTATTCACCACTTCTGCACCCGACTTGACCTGGTTGACCTCCTCGTCCATAACCGCCACGGCTTTTGTGGCCTCCTCCTGAATGGCCTTGACCAGACCGGAGATCTCTTTGGCCGCCGCCGCCGATTGCTCGGCCAGCTTTCTCACCTCTTCGGCCACGACCGCAAAGCCCCGGCCGTATTCACCCGCGCGGGCGGCTTCAATGGCGGCGTTTAAAGCCAGCAGGTTGGTTTGTTCGGCGACCTGCGTGATCAGGGCGACGATCTGGGAGATCTGCCGGGCCTGGGCGTCCAGGCCCTGGATGGCCGCGGCGACGTTTTCCGTAGAATTCCGGATGGCCGCCATCTGGCGGTGGACGTCTTGAATCCCCGCCCTGCCCTCGTTGGCGTACGCGTCGGCCCGGCGGGAAGCATCGGCAATTTTCTGCGCGTTCCGGGACACCTGCTCCACCGCCGAGGCCACCTCGCCGGCCGAAGACGCCGTCTCGGTGGCGCCCGCGGAAACCTGCTCGGCGCTGGCGGAGAGCTGGGTGGCGCTGGCCGCCAGGGCCTGTGCCTTCTCCTGCAGCTGGCCGACGATTTCCCTCAGGTTGGCTAACATCGCGTTAAACGATCCCGCCAGCCGCCCCACTTCATCTTTTGCGCGCACCCTGATCTCCTCCCCCGCCAGGTCGCCCCGGGCCACCCTGGCCGCCCCGGCCTCGACCAGCCGCAAGGGATCGGCGATCATCCGGGCGAGGAAATAAGCCAGAAGGAAAGAGACGACCAGGATTGCCGCGCACCCGGCGGTGATGATTCCCACCGTCCGGCGGCCCTTAGCGCCCGTATCCAGCCTGTCCTCCTGCAGGCGCTGGAGCTGGAAAGAAAGAAACTCTTGCATAGCCCCGTTCAGCGGCTTTACGGCCGCGGCAGCCAGGCTCAGCTTCGCCTGCACCTCTTCTTCGCCGGCCTTATTGCGCTTCGCTTCGAGGACGGCCGCCGCCTTCTGGTAGTAATCGGCCTCGGCGGCGTCCAGCTGCGCCAGCAGCTGCTTCCCCTTTTCCGTTTTTACGGTGGCCGGGAGCCTGGCCAGAATGTCCCGCGCTTCTTTATGGTAATGGTGAAAATCGTCGTAGGTCTCCTGGGTCCCGTAAATAAGGTAGCCGCGGGCCGCGTAGGCCATGTTCAGGGCATTGACCTGCATTTCGTAGGCATCTTTAATTTTTTCTATCCTGACCATAAAAAGATCGCCGTAGATTTTGTCCAGATTGTTCAACTGCCAGCAGGCGAAAAGGCTTAAAACAACCACTAAAGACAGGATCAGGGCGAAGGAAAAAAGGATTTTTGCCTTTAAATTGTTTTTCAACATCCACGTCTCTCCCTTTCTTTCATTGTTTGCAGAAAGCAGTCCACCAAAGCGGGGTCGAACTGGCGGCCCGCCTCCTTTTCAATTTCCGCCAGCGCCTCGAACGGCGTTCGGGCCGACCGGTAGGGCCGGTAAGAGGTCATGGCGTCGTAGGCGTCGGCAAGGGCGATAATCCTTGCCGCCAGGGGGATTTCCTCCCCGGCCAGGCCCTGCGGGTAGCCGGCGCCGTCGTAGCGTTCGTGGTGGTGGAGAATCGCGGGCACCAGCCCGGCCAGAGGTTTGATCTGGCCCACCAGCTCGGCGCCCAAAGAAGCGTGGCGGCGAATTAACGCCCGCTCCTCCGGCGTCAGGGGCTCTGTTTTAGTTAAGGTTTCCAGGGGAATTTCCACTTTGCCGAGGTCGTGCAGAAGGGCGGCGATTTTGATTTTGCTGGTTTCTTCGGGCGACAGCCCGGCTTTTTGGGCGAGGGCGACCGCGTAGCGGGCCACGTTCTCGCAGTGGGCGTAGGTGTAGGGGTCCTTTGCCTTCAGGGCGGTCAGCAAAGTGCCCACGTGGGGGGCGAGGCGGCGGTCGACGTGCCCCGCCGCCGTTATCTCTTCCAGTACACAGGAGTATATCTCCACCCGGTTTTTGGTGGTGCGCTTCACCCTGTAGAGGGCTTCGTCGGCCATTCTGATCAGCTCCGCGGCGCTTTTCGCCTGCAGCGGGTAACAGGCCACGCCCGCGGAAACGGTCAGCCTGCCTTTGGGCATGTACGTGCAGTAAGGCAAAGCGGCGTTCGCGATCTTTTTGCGGATTCTTTCGCCCACCTCCGCGGCCGCCAGCTGGTCGGCGTCCGGTAAAACCACCGCGAACTCGTCGCCGCCGTAGCGCCCCACGATATCGGAGCCGCGCACGCTTTCCTGGAGCAGCCGGGCCACTTTTTTCAAGACGTCGTCCCCCGCCGGGTGCCCGAAGCTGTCGTTGTAATACTTGAAGCTGTCCACGTCCAGGATCATGAAGGAAACCAGGCCGTCGCGGTGGCCGGCGCGCTCTATCTCCCTATTTAGCGCCTGCTTTAAGTAGGAGTGGTTGTAGAGCCCGGTCATGGCGTCCCGGACCGCCAGCCCGCGCAGCTTTTCTTCAATTACCTTCTCTTCCGTGACGTCCCTGATTAAGAGCACGGCCCCGGCGACGGCGCCGTCTTCTTTCAAAGGAAGGCAGTCAACAGCCAGATTGTAGCGCCAGCCCTCTTTGTCCACGTAAACCTTCTCCTGGTTGCAAAGGCCGGCGCCCGAAGCCAGCACGCCCTCCAAGGGGAAGGCGAAGGCGACTTCTCCCGGGCGGTCCCGGCCGGTAAACACTTCCGCGAACCGCCGGCCCAGGACCGCTTTGCGCTCGAGGCCGAAAATCTCTTCGGCCACCCGGTTGAAAAGGCGCAGGCGGCCGTCGCGCCGGACGATGATGGTGGCGTACCTGGTGGCGGCGAGGACGAGGCGGTAGATCCTGTTTTCCATGGCCGCGCCGGCGGTCACCAGCAGGCCGAGGGCTACTGCCGAGAAAAAAGGAAGGAAAGCTACCCCCAGGGATCCCAAAATGTTCCGCCTGGTCTGGCCGACAATCTGGGTAAACAAAACCCTGGTGTCCTCCACGCGGAGATCTTCCAGTTCTCTGGCGAGGGTCAAGCTTTCTTCCAGGAGCGCCGGGAGGCCGTTTTCATGTGAAATTTTTATTGCTTCGGTTAAAGCCCCCCGTTCTACTTCAGGGACGATATCTCTTTCGCATATTTCCGTATACTGCTGCACCGCATCCTGGATTTTTTCCACCAGGGGCCTGCGCGCCGGGCGGACGATTTCGTAAAGCTGCCGGAGCTCCTCCTGGTTCAAACGGGCGGAAGAACGGAACTGTTGCAAATAACTTGGGTCGCCGTAAAGCATGTATCCTCTGAGGTAATATGATTGCGTGATAATGCCCTGCTGCAGGTGAGAAGCCGAAAGCACCTTGTCGAGCTGGACGGAAAGCCTTTTCAGGTTTTCGTCTGCAAATTTAACCTGATTCAGGGAGAAAACGGCCCCGGCCGCCAAAACCAGGAAGACCCCCACCCATAAAAGCAAGAGATTTCTACCCTTCCCTGACATTTCACCATCTCTCCTCACCCGGAAGATTTAAGCCGGCGGCGGGCGGTAATTAAGGGAAGTTCCCCATGACGAACGATTGTTCTCTCTATAAAGTAATATGTAGTATTGGACCCCCCTAATTCCTAACCCCCAATTCCTAATTCCTATTTGTCTAGCGGCATACCCACGCAAAAACCACCCCCTCAAGAATCACCTAAAGAATATGTAACATCATTCACAATTGCTCTCAACTCTCTTTGTTATTCATTCCGCCACCCCGCAGGAATACCCGGTCAGGGTTCGTCGGGCGGCTCGCTGAATTTAAATAATACCCAGGTACTGTACGTGGGGTCTTTTCCGGGAGAAGCAAGTTACCTTAAAAATGGACGGAAAAAGGTGGAGATCTATCCCTGGTGGCGGCAGGGAAGGAGGAAAGAAAAACGGGGAAGAAAAAACGTGCGTTTTTCCTTAATTTACCATAATTAGAATGGAATGGGGGGGGGGGGGGGGGGGGGGGGGGGGGGGGGGGGGGGGGGGGGGGGGGGGGGGGGG
>JAIMBK010000023.1 GCA_023511535.1 Armatimonadota bacterium | reverse complement strand
TCAGCGCCGGAGTAAACTGAGCATTACCGAGCCATCCGAGCAACAGAAGGAATACCTGCAAGTATTGGGATGCGAAAGTATTCTTGCTCCCCAGGAAGTAAAACGGATTCTAAAAAAGGTTGAAAACTGGTTGTAGGGACTAATCCATTTTTTGGCATGGGTTTGAGCCCTTGTCACAGCTATGATTGGTAAATTTTTACGCCAATCTCGGGATATAAAGCAAGACAAGCTATTTTATATGTGCGAGAAGCTTTATCTATTTAGTACCCTCTGAAAAACAAACCACTTTAACCCTTATTTTTCCACACTTTTTCTTCCCCATTTTTCTTGTTTGTGGTAAAATGATGAGGGAAGGAGAGATAAGGAGTGTTACGGCTTAAGAACGAGAAGACCAGACAAATCAGCTTAACAGAGGCGTTTTTGCCAAAAGAACTACTCGAATTGGACGGCGAGCTCAGAAAGGTTGACGAACTCTTAAACGACGAACGCTTTTTGGAACCTTTCCTGGCCAGAGCAAACATAAAAACCGGCCGACCGATAATTCCCGTGGAAGTCTTCTTGAGCTTAATGTACCTAAAATACGCTACCAGCCCGCCGGACACATGGTCTTTGGCGGGATGGGAGATACGCACTGATTAATAATGTAAAATACAAACTCTGGCCGGAATTCCTGATGGTCTATGGTCTCTAGCGCGGTTCTGGTCGCTTGAAATATCTGGTAAATTTTGCTCACATTAAAAAGTGGGGATGCTTCATGGTCATGTGAGAAACTCCTGACTACTATATTTGAGAAACTTCTCGAGGAGGAATACAGAGCAGGCAGGAATTACCGTTTCTAGAGCGAATTTTTTATAGACTAAACGAATTGGCCGTTACCTTGGGAGTAGGTGAACGAGGATGACAAAGGAGCAAAAATTCTACAATGCTTTAAAGGATATTTTTGTTGGCGCGAAGGTGGAGGGAGAGTCTGGTTACATTAATCTGATGAGGATTAAGTCCCGGTATTACGAGCAGGGCGTGTTTCCGAAGCTACAAAAAGATATTGAGAATGCCCTGCAGCCCTTACCTGACGATTTCCGGGAGGAACTTTTTGATAAACTCTATACCTTTTTCAGCCGCTACTTTAGCGAAAGTGGTTCGATTTATTTCCGTTACACTCCGCTTCATCAGAACGTTTACGAAAAAATTTACACCAATGATAAAGACGTAATGCTCTTCTGGAAGACCCACATGCTTTATTATGTGAAGACCGACCGGCTTTACCGTAATCTGGAAATCGAGCTGGACGGGACCCGATTTTTCTTCGACGTTTCTACTTTAGAACACAAAAGGGCAAACGAAAAAAGAGAAATCATTTATGAATTTAAAGCAAAGAGAAATGATGGCACCCTGGTCTTTACTGTTACCTACTCTGAAAACGGCAGAAAGACAAAAATAGAGGAGATTTTAAAAAATTTGCAGAAAACAGGGGCCCAGATTAGCGTTGAAGTTTTGGAGAAGGCGTTCCGCGTATTTGAGCGGCAAAGTGAAGTAGATTATTTCATCAATAAAAATGCAAAAGCATTTTTAGAAGAGCAGTTTGATCTCTGGCTATATCAGTACCTCTTTTCGGGCAAAAATATCTGGACGGAACAGCGCATCAGAGAACTGCAAACTTTAAAAGACATTGCTTTTAAAATTATTGCCTTCATCAGTCAGTTTGAAGATGAGTTGGCAAAAATCTGGAACAAGCCAAAGTTTGTGTTGAACTCAAACTATGTAATTACGCTGGACAGGATTGCCGAAAGAAACCTGAACCTGGTAGAAAGGCTGCTCAACCATATAAATTTCATGGCCCAGTTAGAGGAATGGCAGCAGTTGGGAATGGTGGACGATGATTTTAAACAGAATGAAGTGGTGCTAAATAACCTGATAGGGAAATATTTGAATGAAAAATATCGCTACCTCCCCATTGACACCAGGTATTTTAAGGATTTAGAACTAGAAATCCTGGAATTGTTCGACAATCTGGATGAAACACTGGACGGCTGGGTAATCAAGAGCGAAAACTATCAAGCGTTGAACACTCTCTTACCGAAATTTCGGAAGAAGGTAAAGGTAATTTACATTGACCCACCTTATAATACAGGGGGTGATGAGTTTTTATACAATGACAAATATCAACATTCGTCCTGGCTCAGCATGATGGCAGACCGACTGGCGTTGGCAAAGGAACTGCTCACGATGGACGGCGGCCTCTTCGTGAGCATTGATTATAACGAAGACGCACGTTTACGTTTAATTCTTGAGGATCTATTTGGGGCTGAACAGTACCGAAACACAATTATAACGGCACGCGTAAAAAAGAGCATTATGGAAAGAGAGCGCGTTCGGAGCCTTAACTGGGGCACCGGTTATTTAATGTTATTTGCCGCTTCTGAAAAGACATTGATCGTACCTCCCTTACTTCCTCAAAAATCTCAGAAAAAGGAAAAGTGGCACGCCTTTGACGCACCAGGAATCAGACCAACAATGGAATATGAATTATTCGGAATAAAACCTCCTCCAGGAAGGCATTGGATGTATTCTCAGGACCGGGCTTTCCAGATGATTGAAAATGGGGAATTGAAACGTAATCCTAAAACGGGGCGAATAGAATATAAAGTACCGGATTCTGAAGGTATCTTACTAGATACAAATTGGACTGACGTTCTGGAATCAGATTCTAAATGGGATTTTTCTACAGAAAAAAACGTAACTTTTCTTCAGCGTGCCTTTAATATGCTGGCAAATCATAACGACTATATTCTTGACTTTTTCGCCGGTTCTGGAACAACTGCTCACGCCGTGATCAACCTGAATCAGCAAGATGGGGGCAAGCGCAAGTATATTTTGGTGGAAATGGCCGATTGCTTTGAAACTGTACTCCTGCCTCGAATCAAAAAGGTGATTTTCTGCACAAAATGGCAAAACGGCAAACCTGGCAGCGCCAAAGGTATCAGCCACATGCTCAAATATTACCAGCTGGAGCAATATGAAGATGCTCTGCGCAAGGCAAAATATGAAGATGCAGATCTTTTCGATAATCCGTACGAAGATCCTTACCACCAGTATATTTTTCTACGCGATCTGAAGATGCTGGAAGCGTTGGCGGTGAATCTGGAGCAAAACCAGGTAAAAGTAGATCTTTCCAGGATTTACGAAAACATCGATATCGCCGAAACCCTTTCCAATCTCACCGGCAAGTGGATTAAACGCATTACTTCCAAAATTGTGGAATTTGCGGACGGAGAAACGATTAATCTGCAAAATCTAGATTACCGGCTCATCAAACCCTTGATCTGGTGGCGAGGCTGACAGTTACCCGGAGGTGTTCAGGATGACAAAAATTTTCCTGCAGAACATGGTGGACCAGATTCAGTTTGATACCTTGCCTGCCAGCTGGAATTCTTTTCACCTGGCTTCGTTCTCCAAAACCAAGCGACTTTGGGATTACCAGCAGAAGGCAATAGAGAGCGCCATCAAGGTTCTATGGAAGTATTACGAAGACTTCGCAGATTACCGACCAGGTGAACCATTGGAAACAAGCCAGGAAAGAAAAAGTAAATTACTCAACTGGTATACAAACAACGGACAAAACGCAAATTTAGACATTCGTCTCGATAAAATAAACCGGAACATCCGTTCACTCTTAACAAAATATTACGAAACAGAAAACAACAAGATACCCTATGGCCAAATGATGAATCGCATGTGTTTCTGGATGGCAACAGGCAGCGGAAAAACACTGATCCTGATCAAACTCATTCAAATTTTAAAAGAGCTTATTCAGCGAAACGAAATTCCCCCTCACGACATCCTGGTTTTGACCCACCGGGATGATTTAATCGAGCAGTTAAAAAAACATGTGGAAGAGTTTAATCAAGACCAAAGCGACTCCTTCATCAGGCTGAGGGAACTAAAAGAATACGAAGCGGTTAAAAGAGAGCATCCTTTCCTCTTCAGAGAGCAGGAAATAACCGTTTTCTATTACCGTTCCGATAACATAAGCGACGAACAAAAGGAAAAAATCATTGACTTCCGTAATTATGATGACCAGGGAAAGTGGTATCTTCTCCTCGACGAAGCACACAAAGGAGACAAAGAAGATTCAAAACGGCAGCACATCTATTCCATCCTGTGCCGGAATGGATTCCTGTTCAACTTTTCCGCCACCTTCACCGATCCCCGTGATCTGATCACCACTGTTGTTAACTTCAACCTTGCGGAGTTCATTAAACGGGGCTACGGTAAGCATATCGCCATTTTGAAGCAAGAGGTCAGGGCTTTTAAAAATACAGAAGACTACAATAACGAAGAAAAGCAAAAAATAGTTTTGAAGTCACTCCTCATGCTGACTTACGTGAAAAAATGTTTTGCGGAAATTAGCAGGACGCAAGGGGATCTTTATCACAATCCTTTGTTGCTGACCCTGGTTAACTCGGTGAATACTGACGATGCGGATTTGAAACTTTTTTTCCGGGAACTGGAGAGAATCGGTAGAGGGGAGCTCAGCGAGGCAATCTGGGAACAGGCCAAGGATGAGCTGGGAGAAGAAATGAAACAACGCCCCGTTTTTATGTTTGAGGAAAATCAGCACATCGAAATTGACGAAGCAGTTTTTCAGAATCTAAGCAAGAAAGACATCTTGAAGATGGTCTATAACGCTGAAAGCAGCGGTGAGATCGAAATTCTCGTGCGCCCTTCGAACCGGCAGGAACTGGCTTTTAAGTTAAGAACGAGCGACCACCCCTTTGCCCTGATTAAAATTGGTGATATATCAGAATGGCTAAAGAACGAATTAACCGAATACGAACTAGTTGAGGGTTTTACGGACGAAGGATTTTTTGAGCGGCTAAATACGGATGAAACAGAAATCAACATCCTGATGGGCTCCCGGAGCTTCTACGAAGGATGGGATTCCAACCGGCCGAATGTAATTAATTTCATCAACATCGGTACGGCCACGGACGCCAAAAAGTTTATCCTCCAATCGGTAGGAAGAGGTGTCCGGATTGAACCACTTAAAAACAAACGAAAACGTTTGCTGCCGCTGTATAATGCCGGTGAAGTTGGAGAAAATCTCTTTTTCCAAATCAAGAACAGGGTATTTGCGCTCGAAACCCTGTTTATCTTCGGAACAAACCGCAATGCCTTGGAAACAGTGATTGGACATCTCGATCAGGAAAACGAAAAAAAGAAACAGCAACAATTATCGCTCTTTATAAACGAGAATGCAAAGAACTGCCAGTTATTGATCCCGATCTATAAACAGGCCGATTACCCGCTCATGGAACAGCGGAAATTAACAAAGTTCGCCATCGCCCCGGACGAACTAGATTTGCTGAAAAAGTATATAGAGTTTATTCAAGATGATCGGGTTCTGCTGGCGATGTATGAAACCGAACCAAAAAAGATCGGGATTTTGCGAACCAGCCTGAACAACCCGGATAATTATTATGACCTAAAAGGAAAAGGTTTTCAGAACTTAAATCTATTGACAAAGAGAATTTTTGACTACTTCGGCATTCTGCCTGAAGAATTGGATCAGTTAAAGGAATTAGCAGAAGAAATAAGGCACTTTAAAAATATTAAAGTGTCACTCCAAAACATCATTGAGCTTCAAAATAAAGTAGAAAAGGTCAGGAACTACCCGATCCTGGTAAGAGAACTCCAGGAGCAGTACGGACGGATACCTGCTGCAGAATATATCAAGAAAGCACAAAGTATAAGTGACCGAGATGAATTCAAGAGTAACGGCAAGAGTATCAAAATCAAATATATTACCAACCACTACTACATCCCCCTAATTCTATCTAAGGACGAAAAAATCGATTATATCAAACACATTATCAAAAATCCCAGTGAGGTCAACTTTATTCACGACCTGGAAAGATACCTGGCCGGAGATAACAAGTTTAAGGAATTTGACTGGTGGCTTTTCAGTAAGCTGGACGAGAGTCTGGACGAAGTCTATATTCCTTACTACAACCCGAAATTAAACCAAATCAACCGCTTTAAACCTGATTTCATCTTCTGGCTGCAAAAAGGGGATGACTACTTCATTGTCTTTATTGATCCTAAGGGAACGGAACACACTGACTACGAGCACAAGATCGACGGATACAGGAGGATATTTGAAGATACGGAATGTCAAGCAAGGATCTTGGTTTATAAAGAATTGAAAGTAAGGGTCTTCGCTTTTTTGTATACTCCCGATGTTCATAAATTATCAACGGGCTACAAAAAATACTGGTTCGATAACATTGACCAGGCAATTGAATGCCTGTTTAGCCTTTCTTAACGAGACGTCAGTGCCGGACGATGATGCAGGTCCCGTTCTCCAGGTCGTGCACCATGGCGTCCAGAGTTTTGGCGATGTACATGGCGATGCGTTCCCTTTCTTCCTCGCTGCGGGCAAAAAAAATGGGGGCGCCCCCCGCCACCTGATCCATATTTAAAGTCACCACCGCCAGGATGCGCTTGTTTTCTTTCCCTGCCGGCAAAAAACCATCTCCCTCATTTCACTTCTTATTTCTGCGGCCGAAACCGGCCAGACGCCCGGCTTCGGTCTTCAGGGGCTTGGAGCGGGCGCTCTCCAGCACGGGAGTACGCTTGACGGCCAGCAGCAAAGCCTCCGGATCCTTTTCCACCGGTACGATGTACAGCCCCACCGCGCCGGTGTCCGGGTTTTTGCGCGCCACCGGGGTAAACTCGGGAATGTCCACATCCTTTTTGACGCCCATAATTACCGCCGCCGTGTGAGCAATGGCGGCCCGCTGGCCCAGGTCGTGAATCGTGGCGCGGGCGTTCGGGTCTTTCGGAATAATCAGCACCGCCAGACCGTCCCGCAGGATTTTTTCCCGCATTTCTTTCAGGCCGACCGTCATGATGCTGATGTCGTCCACCATCAGCACGGTATTTTTAAACCACAGCCGGGCCGGCACCACTTCGCAGATGTCCCCGATGGTTTCCCCGGCCATTAAACTGCGGGCAAAAGCGATGGTGAGGAGGCCGATGAGCAGGGCGGCCGGCGCTTTGCCCAGTTGAAAGGCGATGCTGGTTAAGAGGGAGGTGAGCATGACCAGGTAGTTTCGGGCCTCAAAGGTCCTGGCAATCCCCTCGATGTAATCGCTCCCCCTCTTCACCAGTTCTTTTTCATCGAGGTGTTCCAGGGTTTTGCGCTCGATGCTGCGGACTTCCCGGAACTGGGTGGCGGCCAGGGCCAGAAAAGTAACGGCGGTGTAATCCGGCTTCAAAATGGCGGGCACGGCCACCGCACCCAGCGCCGCCGCGATAAAACCCAGGGAAAGATGCGTGACGTAGCCGTGGGGGTAGCCGGGATACTGACGGTAGTCGACGTGCAGCATCACCAGCCGGGCTACGGTGCCCGTCAGCGTCCCGGCAATAATCGTGGGTAAATATTCGTTCATCCCGGATGATCACCTCGGCTCCCCCCTTTAGACCGCACCGGCGCGCATTCTTTCCTTCTGGTTTCTGCCGCTATTTCTCTTCCGGATTTTTTTTCCAGGTGATCTTTCTCAGCCGCGGCCCCAGGAAATCGGCAAATTCCCGCCCGAAGAAGTACCGCAGGCGTTCCTTCGCTTTGTTCCAGCCTCCTGAACTGATCACCAGAAATGTACCACCGCCGATGATTGTGATGATGATTATCCAGGCCAGCGCCGCCCAGCCGCCGCCTTGCCGGGCCGTAGGGTCGGTTACGGGCTTGCCGAATTCGGGCGCTCCCGGCCGGCTGGAAGGTCCGGTAATCCCCAGCACCGCCGGAACGGCGTCGGCAAGCTGGGATATGCCGCGCATCGCCTGGTCTTTCCGGTTGGTGTAGGTGCCCGCCTCAATTAAGAGGGCGGTGGGCAGCAGGTCCTGGTTGTAGTTCCCCTGGCCGATGAAGATTTCTTTGATAATCGGCCAGTGCGTTTGATTGGCGTAGGCCATCAGCCGCCGGGCAAAGTCCAGGTTGGCCGACAGGCGGGGGTTTTCCCGGCCCACCACCAGGCGCGCCTGGGCAACGTCCTGGTTGGAGATGATCCGCCGGTAGAACCCCGCGTCTTCAACGCCGTCGCGGTGGACGTCAAAAATGGCAATGGGATTCTTTTTCAGCAACTGGGCCGCCGTCCGGCGCGACCGGTAGTAAGCATTGTCGTCGTGGGGGTCGTGCGGGGTTTTATCGTGCAGAACCCGTGCTCCGTTTTGGGAAAGCTGACCGGAATAGGAGTCGCCGACCTGGAAAATGCCGCCCCGGAAGGGAATGGAATCGGCACCGTCCGATGGCAGGTAGGATTCGTCGCTGTGCGTGTGGTAAATGGCCACCGGGCGGGCGCCCCAGGCCATTTTGGCCGCCGGCACTTCCATTTGCGAAAAAAGCTCCTGGTAGGCCAGCAAATCCCGGTCCATCCCCAGCAGCCGGGCCACCGCCTCGTCGCCGGCCACCTTCCGGACGCGGTAGTGCTTTCCTTCGGCGGTAATCACCTCGTCCCCCGGGCGCACCCGCCGGGAAAGCATGGTTACCAGGCCGCCCTGTTCATCTTTGATCGTGCAGGCCTTGCCCACCGCCAGTTCATCCTCAATATTGCGCCAGATGCCGGGCAGGCCGGCGGCAGGCAGGGATCCCTTCGTCACGCCCCAGTAAATCAGAAGGGACAGCCCGACGGCCAGCAGCCCCAGCCCGATGAAAATTCTACTTTTCACCTTCTTCATCCCGAGCACCTCCCTGTCTTCCGGTTGTTTCCCGGTCCCCGGCCGCCATTGTTTCCCGGTCCTCCGCAAGCAGCGGTTTACGCAGGCCTTCCAGCAGTTCATCCGGCCTTCCCCGGCGCGCCGGCCCGCCCTGCAGGCGCTCGCGCACCTCGCCGACGATCTCCCCGATTAAAACGGCAAAAACTCCCGCCACGACGATGGCGTCAAAGACGCCGGCGCCGCCGATGAGCACGCGGCCGGCGGGGGCTCCTTGAAACAGCAGCCAGAAGTAGTAACCGATGTCGATCAAAAGCAGTCCCAGGGTGGCGGCAATAAAAGCCGAGCGGCGGGAGCGCCCGGCCAGGTAGGCGACAATGCCGGCGACCAGGGGGTAAAGCCAGAGCGCGTCCAGAAATGCAAACCGGCTGCGCGGGTCCCCCGTTTTCACCAGCGAGCCGACCACCACAATGGTCAGGGCCGTGACTACGGTTGCCCCAAGCGCCCGGACCCACTCCCGGCGGGTGCCGGCCTTCATCAGCAAATAAACGGCCAGACCGGCCGGAACAATCGCTCCCCCTACGTTGATGCTGACCGGGTAGCGCCCGCCGGGCACCGGGATGTCGATGAAGCTGCCGATAATCATCGCCGCGATGATCAAAAGCGCGGCACGGTCGGTTAAACGCATCCGGTCCAGAACGCGGTGGGCCACCCCAAAAAAGATCAGGATGGAGATAACCACCAGAATAATTAAACCAATGGGAAAGCGCGTCATCTTTTGCCCTCCTGCCCCCCGAAATTTTAATTTTAGACTGCCCTTTTCCCGGAAAAATATGCAGGAGCCAATCTGTTTGGAGCAGGGCAACCAGTGCGTGCGCGGAAAATAAAAAAACGGCCGCCAAGCCGTTTTTGTTAAATTACGTAATAAGTTAAGTGCCAGGCACTTAACTTATTTCCCCCGGGCACAAAGGAAAATATTCGATTTTATTTCTTTGTGCCTTTGTGCCTTAGTGCCTCAGTGCCTCTGTGCCTTGTTGCCTTTGCCCTGAAAAAACCTTCGCTAATTTTCACTCTCTGCTGGTGCTGCGTTTGCAGCCCGGGTCTCTACTCCAAACTGTTCCTGGTTTCCTCTAAAATATCCCCCACTACCTCCCCGATTGTTACATTGCCGTTATTTTCTTTCGGCCGGGGTTTTTGATTTTTTTGTTTGCGCGCTTCATAATTTGCCTCCCGCATCGAGAGCCGGATGCGCTTTTCCGCCGGGTCGACGTTTAAAACCTTGACCTCGATTTCTTCTCCTTCCTGCACTACCTCGTCGGGAGTCCCGACGTGATAGTCGGCCAGGTGGGAAATGTGCACGAGTCCTTCCACTCCGGGCTCCAGCTGGACAAACGCTCCAAAAGAGGCCAGCCGGACGACCTTCGCTTTGACAATGCTCCCGACCGGGTACTTTTCCTCCACCCTGTCCCAGGGATTGGGCAAAACCTGCTTTAATCCCAGAGAGATCTTCTCGTTTTCCGGATCTACCCTTAAAATCATCACTTCTATTTCATCCCCCACGTTCAGCACTTCGGAGGGATGATTGATCCGGTACCAGGCCATTTCAGAAATGTGCAGCAGGCCGTCCACCCCGCCGATATCCACAAAAGCGCCGAAGCTGGTCAACCTCCGGACAATCCCTTTGACCACCTGGCCCTCCTGGAGGCTGGCGAAAGTCTCCTTCCGGCGCCTGACCAGTTCCTCTTCCAGCACGGCCTTGCGGGAAAGGATGGCCTTTCTCTTGTTCCGGTTCAGTTCAATTACCTTGGCTTTGACGGTCTTGCCCAGGTAGGCGTTCAAATCTTCCACGTAGCTTCTTTCCACCAGCGAGGCCGGCAGAAAAGCCCGCAAACCTACATCCACCAGCAGGCCGCCTTTAACCACTTCCCGCACCACACCTTCGACGGGCTCGCCGTTTTCCATGTGCTCCTGCAACTCCACCCACGCCCGGCGGATATCCGCCCGGGCTTTGGAAAGAAGCAGTCTGCCTTCATTATCTTCGACCTTGACGACGACGACTTCTATTTCATCTCCCACCTGAACTATTTCCTGGGGGGAAGTAATTTCAAAGGCAGAAAGCTCGCGTAAAGGTATAACCCCTTCGGATTTGGCTCCCACGTCCAACATGACCTCGTCGTTGTTCACCTGCACCACTACCCCCCGGACCACCTGCCCGGGACGCAGGGCACGGACCTCGACGGCTTCGTTCATTTGTTCCTCGGAAGTTTTCTCGGGCAAAGCAGCCTGCTTTTCAATTTCTTCCGGAGCGGCGCCGTCCTCCGGGACATCCGCTGCGTTCGCTTCTTCCGGGGCAGCCTCTGCTCCTTCCGGTGCGCTTGCTCCTTCCGGAGCGCCCGTCTCTTCCGGGGTGCCTTCCTCCGCCGGGGCGTTTGTTCTTTCCGGAGCGGCGGCCAGCGCGTCCTGCGCGTCCTCCCTTGCCTCTTCCGCCATGCCGGTAGTTGCCGTTTCTTTTTCTTCGACCAAAGTTCCCTGTACTTCTGTCACTTCACCCAACTCCTTCATCTGTCTTAAAACCTCCTCTACAATCCAGTGCGGTGTCGATGCTCCCGCCGTCAGTCCGGCTGCTTTGACCCCGGTAAACCAGGCCGGGTCCAGTTCCCCGGCAGTTTCCACCTGGTAGGTGGGGGTGCCCGTCCCCCGGCTTAGTTCCGCCAGTCTCCGGGTATTGGCGCTGTTTGCGCCCCCCACCACGACCATGACTTCCACCTCCCGGGCCAGCTTCAAAGCAGCTTCCTGCCGCAAGCTGGTGGCGTGGCAGATTGTATTGTATACTTCCAGTTGACCAGCCTTCTTCCGGAGAACATCCACGACCGCCTGGAAGTTGGCCAAGGGCTGCGTTGTCTGAGCTAAAACGGCCACTTTCGGCATCCGGGGAAGAGACTCCGCCTCGTCCGGCCCTTCCACTACTACGGCCCGCCCTTGCGTACAGCCCATGATCCCCTTTACTTCCGGATGCTCGCGATCACCGACGATGATCACCTGGTCCCCCCGGGCGCTTAGTTCACCGGCCCGGTCCTGTGCCTTGCGCACAAACGGGCAGGTGGCATCCACAACGTTGAGGCCCTTTTCTTTGATCAGGGCCAGCACTTCCGGCCCTACCCCGTGAGCGGGAATAATCACCGTCGCCCCCGGGGGAGCCTCCTCGAGCCGGGTTATTTTTTTTACCCCTTCTTTTTCCAGCTCTTTGACTACCTGCGGGTTATGAATCAGCGGCCCCAAAGTATAAACTTCTTGCTTGCGGGCGCTCTCTTTGGCCAGTTCCACGGCGCGGGTCACGCCGAAACAAAAACCTGCGCCCCTGGCCACCACTACCTTCAACACCAATCACCGCGCTTTATCGATTAAACTGGCAATTTCCCGCATCACGGCGGCAGCCACCGCCTGGTATTGCTCCTTGTTTTTTCCGGCGCGGGAGAACTTCAGGGGTTTGCCAATCAACACCTTTACCCTGCCGAAAACCCCCCGGGTGCCGATTACCGCCACCGGGAGCACGGGCACCCCCCCGTGCAGGGCCAGCATCGCCGCTCCCACGTGCGGAGGCAGCAGCTCACCGGTGTGGCTCCGGGTGCCCTCCGGAAAAATACCGACCGCCTGGCCCTGGCGGAGAAGCTGAAGGGCCTTTTTGATCGCCCGGGCGTCGGAGCCGGAACGGTAGACCGGAAAGGCGCCCAGCCTGGAAATTACCGGGCCGAGCACCGGAATTGCAAACAACTCTGCTTTGGCCATAAAAAATACCTTCCGCGGCAGAGCACAACCCACCGCCACGGGGTCCCAGTAGCTGACGTGGTTGCTCGCCACGACCAGACCGCCGCCCGGCGGGACGTTCTCCAGCCCGGAAACCTGCCAGCGGCGCAAGGTGCGCAGGACAACCCGGCAAAAGGCCCTGGCGAAACGGTAAAACATTAACCCGTTTTCCCCCCGACCCGGCTGGCAATTATCTCCACCACCTGCGCGGCGGAGAGCCGGGAGCAGTCAATCACCTGCGCATCCTGCGCCGGGCGCAAAGGAGCAACTTCCCGGGAGCTGTCCAGGCGGTCGCGCTCTTCAATTTCCCTTTTCAGCCGGGCCAGCGGTACCTCCCGGCCCTCGTCTTGCAAGTCTTTCTGCCGCCGCCGGGCCCTCTCCTCGGCGGAAGCGGTTAAAAAAAACTTAAACTGCGCCTCGGGCAAAATGACCGTCCCGGCGTCCCGGCCCTCCATCACCACGCCGGGGGGGCCGGTTTCATCCCCGGTGCCGGTGCCGGTCCCGTTACCGGTGTTTTCGCCGGCGCCGGCCATTTTCCTTTGCCGGCGCACCAGTTCACTCCGCACACCGGCGGCGCGGGCCACCAGGGAAACGTTTTTGGTTACTTCCAAAGACCTGATCGCCCGGGTTACGTCTTCCCCGTCTAAAAAGACCCGGATAGATCCCCCGGGACCATCGGCCAGCCTGATCTCCGCGGAGGCCGCCAGTTCGGCCAGGGCCGCCTCGTCGTTAAGGTCCACTCCGGTGCGCAGGGCCTTTAAGGCAACCGCCCGGTACATGGCACCCGTATCAATGTATTGAAAACCAAGGCGCCGGGCCAGCATCCTGGCCACGGTGCTTTTTCCGGCCCCGGCAGGTCCGTCAATGGTTATATAAATTTTTTTCGACATTGCTGCCCGTTTCCCTTTTTAACCTCATTTATTTTATCGCAAATCTCCGTTTCTGTCATCCCTTAATTCCCGAAAGTTTTTGAAAAACAACAACTCCCCCCGTGCCTGATCCCTCTTCGCCCTTGTCCTTTGCTCCTCTGTACCTTTGCTCCTTTGTCCCACTGTTCCTTTGTGCCTTTGGACGCGCTCAACTTACTTACTATTTTTCCCGCAGGGAATTTAAAACGTCGTAAAAACGGGGAAAAGAAACGGTCACGCAGCCGGCGTTTTTTACCACCGTCCGTCCCCCGGCCGTCAGACCGGCCACGGTCAGGGCCATGGCCATGCGGTGGTCCCCGTGGCTGTGGCAAACGGCCCCCCGCAGCGGGCGTCCGCCCCGGATGATCAGCCCATCGGGGAGTTCCTCGAGATCCGCGTTAAATTTCCGCAATTCGGCGGCCAAAACGGCCAGGCGGTCACTTTCCTTCACCTTTAACTCGGCCGCATCCCGGATCACCGTCTCGCCCTCCGCTACGGCGGCCGCCACGGCCAGAACGGGAATTTCGTCGATCAGGCGGGGGATTAACTCCCCGGCAATCACCGTTCCTTTCAACGGTGAACTCCGGACCCGCAGGTCGGCCACCGGCTCCCCGTGGATTTCCCGCCGGTTCAGCTCTTCCAGGTCGGCCCCCATTTGCCTTAAGACCTCCAGAATACCGGTGCGCGTGGGATTTACGCCCACCCCGGGGATGAACAGTTCGGAGTCCGGCGTGCACGCCCCGGCCACCAGAAAAAAGGCGGCCGCGGAAATGTCGCCGGGAATTTTTACCGGCCGCCCCGAAAGCCGCTGTCCGCCTGGAATGGAAATGGTGTTGCCGGCAATTTTAATTTCGGCGCCGAAATATTTCAAGAGGCGCTCCGTGTGGTCGCGGGAAGGGGCCGGCTCGGCAACTGTGGTCTCCCCCCGGGCAAACAGGCCGGCCAGCAAGAGGGCCGACTTAACCTGAGCGCTGGCCACCGGGAGCTGGTAATAAATGCCATGCAGGCCGCCGCCCCGGATGGCCAGGGGAGCAAACTCCCCGCCCCGGCGCCCCCAGATGCCGGCGCCCATTTCCTGCAGGGGTCCGGTAATCCGGCGCATGGGCCGGCGCCGGAGGGACTGGTCGCCGCTTAAGACGCTAAAAAAAGGCAAACCGGCCAGGATTCCGGCCAGCAGGCGCATGGTGGTGCCGGAATTGGCCGCGTTCAGTACATCCGCCGGTTCCCGCAACGCCTCCGGTCCCCGCCCGCGGACGATCAGGACGTCCTCTTCCCCGGAACCGGTGAATTGTACGCCCAGTTCCTGGAAACAACGGACGGTAGCCAGGCAATCATCACCCGCCAGAAAATGTTCGATCCTGGTGTCCCCTTCGGCCAGCGCGCCCAGCATTACGGCCCGGTGGGAAATCGATTTATCTCCGGGCACGTTGACAATACCGCGCAGGGAACGAACGGGCTCCACGGAAAAATCCATTCACTCACCAGCTTAAATTCTTCTGGAATTAAATTATACCCCCGCCGGCAGCTACGTAAGCCGGCTTTTTATTCAATTCGACGTTTTTGCCCGGTTTCCTGCTTTTTTAAGTTTCAATAATCACCCGCACGTCCCCCACTGTTTTTAAAACTCCGCAGTAAGTCTTACCCTGCTTGCGGGTAAACTCCAGATCCACTTTTCCCGAACTTACCCGCAAATTCCGGATTTCCATTTCGGTGATCCAGGAGGGAAGAACCGGCTTGCGAATGTGGACCTCCTGGTGCCGGCAGGAAATACCCAGCATGACTTGCACCAGCAATGGGATTGTGCCCACCGCCCAGGCCTGCGGGTTGCAGGCGGCGGGGTAAAGCACCGGCCCGCCTTCCTGCCGCCGGGTAAAGCCGCAGAAAACTTCCGGCAGCCGGTGGTAGGGGAAGTACGTGGCCGCTTCAAAAAGGTTCGTGATTACCTGCTCCAGCAGACTAAACAAATTGAGCGTCCGCAGCCCGCAGGCGATGATGGCGTTGTCGTGGGGCCAGACGGGAGCCGTTGTGGTAGCTCATCGGATTGTATGGTTTGACCGCCTTACTCATGGTGCGGATGCCCCAGCCCGAATACAGATCTGGTCTGAACAACCGCCCGGCCACGGCTCTGGCCATTTCCCCGGGCAGGATCCCCGTAAACAGGCAGTGCCCGGCGTTGGAAACGGGGTTAATCACCGGCTTCTTATCACCGTCCAGAGCAAAGGCCGGAAATTCCTCTTCTTCCAGCCAGAAAGCTTTTAAAAATTCTTTTTGCAATTTTTCGGCCTGTTTTTCCGCGTCCGCCGCCGGCCCGTCCCGGCCTAAAACGCGCAGCATTTCGGCCGCCCGCAGCAAGGCCAGGTAATAATAGGCCTGCACTTCCACCAGGGCGATCGGCCCTTTCGGAATGTTTCCTTCCTGATCAATAACGCCGTCCCAGGAGTCTTTCCAGCCCTGGTTCACCAGGCCCTTCGCCGAACGCCCGGCGTATTCGATAAAGCCGTCCCCGTCGGCGTCCCCGTAATCCCGGCACCACTGCAGGGCGGCGGTGAGGTTGGGGGCAAGCTTTTCCAGAAGCTGCCGGTCACCCGTCCAGCGGTACGTTTCGGACAGCAGGATAATAAACCAGAGGGTGGCGTCCACGCTCCCGTAATACGGGGTGTGGGGAATTTCCCCGCACGAAGCCAGTTCCCCCCTTCTTAACTCGTGCAAAATTTTCCCCGGCTCTTCATCGCGCCATGAATCGTTTTCCTTTCCCTGCAGGCCGGCCAGAAAATACAGCGTTTCCGCAGCAATCGCCGGATTAATCAGAAGGGTTTGCCACCCTACGATCAGGGCGTCCCGCCCGAAGGGAGCCGCATACCAGGGTACCCCGGCCTGGACGATGGTCCCCAGGCCGGGGTAGGCGGTGCGCAGGGCGTAAAGATCGGTGATGGTCCGCTGCAGCATTCCGGCAATAAACAAATTATCGCTGGCAAAAGCAGTACATTCTTCTTTCCACTGCCGGTAGCCGAGGTACTTTCTTTTCACTGCGCTGCGGAAAAAGGCGGCCACGCCGGACCGGCCCTTTCCGGAAGAAGCTTTCGGCCTGCTCCGGATAAAAGGTCTGGCCTGCATGTAGAGGTAAACTTTCTTGCCCGGCGGCAGCCCCAAGCAAAACCTGACCCGGGCCAAAAAACCGTCGACCTCGATCTTATCCGGCAAGGGGAAAAAGGACACCTGGGTATACCGCCCGATCCCGTCCAGGCCCCGGTAGCCAAAAAGAACTCCGTCCGGGGCGGGCACGGGGGGGAGCAGTTCTCCGCGCCGGGCCCGCTCGAACCCGCGGACTTCAAAAATATCCAGAAAATCCGCCCCCAGTTCAATCTCCAGGTTCAGCTCCAACCGCCGCGCATTAAAGTTAATCAGCCGCAGCCTCTGCAAAAGCGCTCCGTCCAGAACGCGCAGGACCCTGATGTGCAGGGTCTGTGGGGGAACCGGCATATCTTTCCCGGGTAAACCCGGGTTGGTGAGCTCAAACTGGGTAAAGTGGCTTTCCCTGGTGGAGGAAGAAAGAAAAACAGTCGTCTGGTTGTCGAGGTAGATTTTTAAACAACTGAGAAACCTCGTATCCTGGTAATAAAGGCCCAGCCCGCTATGGACCGCGGGGGAGATTTCCCCGTTCGGCTGGGAGGTTACAAACAGCTCTCCATCCTTTAAAACCTCCACCGATACCGGTGTATTTAGCGGTTCCGCAAAATAAGTTACGTCTAACATCAGATCCCCTTTTTCCTGTCAATTAGCTATCGAATCTGTACAGCTGAAGTTAAGTTAAAGCCGGGGCACAAAGATTGCCGGGCACAAAGGCGCAAAGTAAATATTGCCGGTACATTTCTCTTTGTGCCTCTGTGCCTTTATTTCTCTTTGTGCCTCTGTGCCTTTGTCCCTTTTTGCCTTTTTGCCTTTTTGCCTTTGTGCCTTTGTGCCTCTGTGCCTTTTTGCCTTTATTTATTCCACCTTCCGGAGAATAACACCTCTTCAGGCGATAATACCTCTTCAGGCGATAAATCGCTCTCTGTCCCTGTCCCGGGAACCGCCGGAGCGCCGGTAAGACGATAAGACGTCTCCGTATACGTGGAGCGTCCGGGCGGCCATCAATTCCTTCGGGAAGCTTTTCTGCGCCATTTGCCGCCCTGTTTGACCCATCCGCCGGGCCAGGACCGGATCGGCCAGCAGCCGGCAGCAGCGTTCGGCCAGCGCGTGCGGATCGCGCTTCGGAACTACGTAGCCGTTAATCCTGTCTTTCACCACTTCCGGCATACCGCCGGCGCGGCTGACCACGATTGGTTTGGCCGCGGCCATGGATTCGAGCATCACGAGCCCGAAGGGTTCTTCGAAGCAGGAAGGATAAATGCACACTTCCGCCGCCCGGTAAACCAGGGGCATTTTTTCCCACGGGAAAAATTCGATATGAACGTGCTCAGTCAGGCCGAGTTCGGCAATCAGGTTCCGGATTTGGGCGATCTCTTTACTCTGATAGCTGCCCCAGTCCACTGTTTTATCCGTCCCGGCCAGAACCAGCAGCGCCTCGGGGAAACGCTCCCTGATCTGCGCCAGCGCCTGGACACTGATGTGGGAACCTTTGGCCAGGCTCAGGCGCGCCGGGTGAAAAATGACCCGCCGCCCGGAAAACCGGGAAAAGGCGCTGCCCGCTTTCGGAGCGCAACCGTCCACGTCCGGCCTGAAGAGCTCCAGATCAATGCCGTGATGGATGACCGTGATGCGATCGCCGGAGTAGCCCGACCGGATCAGCTCTTTCTTGATGTAATGACTGACGGCAATCACAGCATCCCAGTACTTCGCCCGGGCGTTGAACTCCGCCCATAAATCGTCCGCCCACACGTTGTGGGCTGTAAGCACAAGCGGGATGTCCAGACTGCTCTTGACGGCAAACAAGGCATCGGCGTGTTCCGGGCTGAAGTAATGCATATTATGGGCGTGGATGATGTCGGGGTTTTCCTCGCGAATAAACCGGTCTATTTCCGGGAAAAATCTCTTTTGCCTTTTCCTGTAATAAAGCCGGGCTAAGGGTGTTCAAATCAAATAAATTGCGGCGGTAAATCTTCATTCCCCGCCAGGTAGACACCTCTTCCGCCCCGTTGACGGAACCGGTAAGCAGGCTAACCTGGCAGCCAAAGCGAACCAGTTCGGGACCCAACATGGCCAGGTGGCTTTCCACTCCGCCGATGACAGGAGGAAAAGCCCAATGCAGCATGGCAACTTTCATACCGGCGATCACCTCCAATAAAATTCAGGCCCGGTCTGAAATTCCCGCCGGGCCTTTCGGAATGAGCTGCCATACTCCATTAAACAACAGGCCGCCAAAAAAGTTTGCAACCCATCCTTCTGCACCATAAAAAAACGCGAAACCTGGCAGGAAGAAAGGTTACAAAGGAGAAATAACTGCATTTTACCGCAGCAATCATAAGCGCAGCAATCATAATTATACGCAAGCATCCCGGCGGCTGTCAATTCTAAAAACACCGCCCTTTTCCCTTTTTTCCTCCTTGCCGGCCGCCATTTTAAGCCCGGCGGGTGTATTTTTTCGCTCTTCGCTCATACTAAAGGTAAAGATTCTGCCAGAGCAGGAGAGAGGCTTATGTTTCGAGAGCGCCCCCAAAATCAGGAGGAATTTCCTTTTCTACCCGACCCTGACGATCCCGGGCACGATCCCGGTTTCACCCCCGGTCAGCCGCCGGAAAAGGAACCCGGAAACGATCCGGGACGTCCCGGCTTCCCCGGCCCCGGCGATCCGGAAGCGCCCAAACGCGTCCAGGGGCAGCGCAAGGAGAGCATGCAGGCCTTAAAGGAACTGGGCACGAATGTCCTGCCGGAAATTAAAAGCAACATCCATTGCCTGACCATTGTCGGACAAATTGAAGGGCACCTGGTCCTGCCGCCCCAGAACAAAACCACCAAATACGAGCACCTCCTGCCCCAGCTGGTGGCCCTGGAACAGAGCCCGGAAATTGAAGGGGTGCTGGTGGTTTTAAACACCGTCGGCGGCGACGTGGAAGCGGGGCTGGCCATTGCCGAGATGATTGCCGGCCTCTCCAAGCCCACGGTCTCCATTGTGCTGGGCGGCGGTCACAGCATCGGCGTGCCGGTGGCAGTATCAGCCAGATATTCCTTTATTACCCATACCGCCAGCATGACCATCCACCCCATCCGGCTAAACGGCTTGATCATCGGCGTGCCCCAGACGTGGGAATATTTAGAGAAAATGCAGGACAGGGTGGTGCGTTTTATCGTCGAGCATTCCCGGATCAGCGAGGCCGCCTTCCGGGAAATGATGTTCAGGAGCGGGGAGCTGGCCAGGGACATCGGCACGGTGCTCATCGGCAGGGAAGCGGTGGAATGCGGGCTAATCGACGAGGTGGGCAGCGTCGGGCAGGCGGTAAAAAAACTAAAGGATATGATTGCGGAATGGAAGAAAAACAACGAGGATTATAACGTAAAAATATAAACCGGCAGAAAGGTTTTGAGCTTATGATTTTATATACCCCTTTACCGATAGAATTAGTGAGTGATGGATTACAAGAAATGAAAACCCCCGCCGCACATTTAATCGATTTAGAAGGTGTTACTTTAATGGTTGAAGATGCTGGCCCGGGTGAATACAAGGTCTTAAGGCTTTTGAGTACCAACCCTTACGATTATCTGCGTCCTAACCTTCACCCCGGTGCCATTGTTAAATACCAGCGTTAAATTAACGCAAAAAAGAATTAACGTTGTTTATCTTAAAACAAAAAGCAGTTACTATTAGTAATTTCCTTAACCTTATGATCCCTTTTCGAAAATTACTATCCCTTTAGCAACTTCGAAACGACTATCTGGGCATATTAGTTTGCTTGCTTGGTATTTATCTTTGCACAGTTTGGGCAAATACATTTAAAAACTCGTTCAGCTTCCTTAACTTCTTTTTGTTCTTTCGATTCCGGCAAACCCATACCATTCCAGATATCCCTAACTCGTGCCTCAAATTCCTGTTTAGAGATACCGTACATGACACCCCGTGCTCCTTCATAAGAACAATTTAAAGCGGCAAGCGCCTGCCCAAAACTTAGTGCGGCTTCAATATCTTTCTCCCCGACATTTTCAAAGCTCTCCTTTCCGGCATCGCCCAGCAAATAAATAATCCCTGCACTGCACCAATCACCGGAACCAGCAGCGTCCTTAAGGTTTGTAATTTGATACCCAACCATAAACTTCCATTTCCTTTCAAATCCCTTATTATGACCTAGACGATACCGGAGCCCTTCCGCTCCAAGTGTCTCTATCTCTAATGGAATATTTTTTTCTTGGGTCAACTCCTGTGCATGACCAAGTCTTTCGTGGGAATACTTCACAATATCAGCAACCTTAAGGCATTCTAAAAAAAGTTTCTTATCCTTGATCCCCGACGGTTCGAACATTATAAGAGCCCCGTGTCTTTTACTCACTTTGGCTAATTCAACCGAACTACGCGCCACCCGGTCAAAGTAAAACACCTGGGGTTTCGTCATCTTCTTATATATACTTTCTAAGTCTTTAACTAAAACTGGCTTATATTTTGGCAACCATGAACCACAATTAGGACAAATCCACTCAAAACGATGCCATGCCATCCCGCTTCGGCTGACCCCTATTTTTTCAACAATAATAGGGGTATTATTCGATTTATCTAAAGAGATAAGGTTGGTCTTAACCTTCCATCTCCTCATATCCTTTAGTAGTTCTGCTGCTGCTACATCATCCCCTAGTCTGGCAATGGGGTAAGTTTTCCACCCTAGATAAGAAAGGATAGTTAAGACATTCCCACATGATCCTCCTGCCCACAATTTAGGTGGTGAGCCAGGACTCCCATTGATTACCACATCAAGTGCCACGAGCCCAGTACCAACGCATACTGGTTTAGGTTTTTTATTTTCAAATAGATTTTCATTCATAGCAATCTCCCGCAAGCCATAACGTAAAAAGCTCTACTTGATCATTTATACAGCCTACATTTTCGATTTCATCTATTTCATACCCTTGAGCCTCAACATGCGCTAAACCTACACTCATCCCCGTCTCTTTTAACTCGTATACAGCCAGTAACGCACCAATAGAAAGGAGCTTGCTTGATACAGCGGAAATTACTGACTTGCAGCCACCTAAAGGCCCTAGCGAGCGATTATAATGACACACAGTCCGGTGAATCTGGCGATATGCTTCAAAAGGGTTTTGTTCTGAGGCATAAATAATGTTTTTGGGTTCAATACGCCACTGGTCAAAAAGAAGTTCTCGGTATTCGATAAGTAATTCGTCTCCTCGCCGTGGATTTAACGAAGGCGAAGGGAAAACAGGACAAATTTCATCAGGATTCACAAGAGTGTATATTCTCTCTAATTGACCTCTTTGCCCCTCCCCCAGAATTGGTATCCATACCTTGGGTATACCTTCTGTAGCTTCCATTTCCAAGCCTCTACCAAAACCATGAACATAGCTTGCATTGTCGTCTATACCCACATCACGAATCTTCTTATCTAACCTTACGTTTTCGGAAACAACTACATGCAAGTTGGGAATTAATCTAGCTTGGTCGTTTTTCTTAGCATGATCTAAAAGATAAAGTATTTTTCCGATTAAAGAAAAATAAATGCCTCGTGGCATGGCGCTTATATCAATCACAATATCTGTATAGTTTTCCAAATCTGATATATCCCAGAAAACCGCGGCTGCATTTCGAGAACCAACTCTACGTCTCCCAGGTCCGTCGCCCGACCACATTCGTACGGATTTGGTTAAAATTTCTCCACGAAATTGAATCAAATTCTTAAGGATTTTTAAATTTTTTTCCACAAGAGAAATATGACGCCTTGAGGGGGAATCAGGACCTTCATCAAATTCAATAACCAGGCAATTACGCACCCCGTATCCACCTGCGCCCAAGATTGCTCCAAAACCGATGCACATACGAGGATCAAAACCCCGCCCAAGTACATAGAGAAGGTTTCGGTTTCCACTTAAAAGGTAACTCTTCCAAAAATTATTAAAGTCTGCCCCCCGTTTCATAAAATAAGGATCCCATCTAAAACCAGGAGTTCTTCTCGTTATAATAGCCCACCTCCATTCTTTTTTGGCGGCCGGAATCCTTGATCAAGCCACTTACATAATTCAGCAGGTGTTTTTGGCCGCCACCCCCCGTACTGAAGAGGTAATCCAAACTTTAAACACAACCACCTGTTAAGATATAAAATCATCCATGTTTTACCTTTTTGTCCTTGGCTACGGTCTAGAGATGCCTCAAGCAGGTTATGCGATATGCAAGCTGAAAGAATAAGAATAAGTCGTTCATATTCAGGATGCACCAAACGTACTTTCGGATCAATAAGTTTGTCACGATCTTCCATAGTTAAGGCTATTCCTGTCACACCTGGCGCATATGGCGCGTTCGGCCTATCGGTTTCCCACCGGGCGCATTGATGAATTGCCTCTAGAAATTTCTGTACCTCACGCCCGTTCGGAATTTTTCTTGGGATCTCTTCCCATCTTTGCTGTACAGCCTCTTTCAGAATAGATTCTTGTCGCTGTGGTGTTAAAATGGTTTGCCGCTTTAAAAGCGCAGCTGAAATAATTTCTTCAAAAAGATCTCCGGCAAATGCTAAAAACTGTTCTATATTTGAGGACGCTAAAGTAGTAAGCCGGGAAATACCAAAATAGTAAGGTACATTAAACTCCCTAGCAATAAAGAATTCGGCAGCAGCCCGGACCGAAAATGACTCTTTTTGTTCAAGTTCTTCATGCTCTAACGGTAATCCAAAGTCAAAAGATAATTGAATCTTTCTAATATCCCGTTCAATCAATATTTCAAGTGCCCGCCACGCTATCGCGCGCTGGCGTGGGGTTCCTTCTAACATTTCTCTATCTTCTACCCATTTTTCGTATCTTTTAGTTGACCTTATTTTTGTTCGAATTCGTTCCGATATAATCTTTATGGCTTCATTAAACCGATCCTGCCATTCAGTTCCATCAAGGAATTCCTGCAAACATCCTGCAAATGACTCAATTTGCGCATCATAGGCCAACCTGCTACGCTTATCAGCAATATTGGTTATGACATATTCAAAGCGTCTTGAATTTGCACTTGTTCTCCAAAAATCTTCAAGGTTTATTGGCTTCCCATACTCTCTTCCAGTTGTAGCTCCAGGAGCCAGTAACTCATCAGGACTTAACGCTTCAAGTCTTTCTGCGAGCCAGATACCTACTGAGGGCCTATAATCAAATAGTGTTTCTAGTAACTTTTGTCGCTGTAAAGCGGTTAACTTATGAACATCGTCAAACATTACAAGTATCCGATCGACAATTGGCACCCCTTCACATAAAATACAGTCCGGTTTCATTAAGGAAAGAACATATAAAGTATCGTGTCCTTGGAGGGCTTCATGATAAGATGGGTTAAAGCTATCGATCGTTTCGCAGATTCCTCTCTCGATGGAACATGCCCAATCGTATAAATCTTTACCAGAACCGGGAACTGGCACATGTACGGGGAAATCACCATAAGCCGGCGCTAATATATTTACTCGTTCCAAATCTTCCGGATAACGAAGGTTTTTAAGTGTTAAGGCTCCCCTCAGGGTTGCCAGCATCAAGCGGGCATTGAGCAGGGAAAAAAATAACCGGTCTTTTCGGCTTTGATCAAAGCCCAGGTCATCTAACATAGCATAGTTCCTGGCACATGATAGCATAATTCCTAATAAATGTGGACCGTTATCTGACAAAACACCCAGATCCCTCATCCGCTGATAAAGTTCCTTATAATCCTCGTTTGCCCGAAAACCATGTAAAGTAAGCAGAGCAGCTGGAGTAAAAACGCGAAAGAGGGATGTTTTCCCTCCACCCGGAGCACTTCTAAATATTTGTACCCTGTCCCACAAATTTTCCTTTGGCAACAGGTCGAGTACCCCTGGACCGAAAAGGCGTAAAAATGTCGCCTCAGATTCAATATGTTCAGATGTTCGCATTCGGAACGGATTACGAGGCTCCCTCATGACTCCCTCCTGTGTCTGCTTACACGGGGGAAAAGACCCCTATACTTTCTATACTCCTCAAACCACAGCAGAGGTACTGAATTATTTGGTGTATTATGGGTTAAAACCAAAGGTAAGGCACATTGGTCAAAACCTAAATAAGGTTCCTGATACCGCCCTTTACGATAATGTTCATCAATGATAGATGAGTCAAAATACTTTTTTAGTAAATTTATAATCTTGCCATCTTTTTCGAGGTGTAGATTAGTTGTTTCGGGGATTACCTGAATAGCTAATAAGATCCATTGAATACTACTGCCATTTTCCTTCAACCAGTCATTAATGTGTCTTTCTAAATGTGCTAGCCCCTGAGTGGTAGCCACGTATAAAACAATACAGATATGTAAATCCTCTGGATTAAACAGGCTTTTCATAACACCTTCTTTTGAATTAATACTGCTAAGAACTTTATGAATTTTCCCAGCGAATTTACTACCAACAGGCTCTTTTCTTAAATAACTTAGCCCACTTCCTGAAAAGTCATCCAGAAGAAACAACATACGAAATCTCCTTTCTTTATCGATCAGCTTTCTGCCGAGCCATGCCTCCAATTCAGAACTTAGCTTAGAAAGCATGTCTTCTGCTTTTTGCTCAGAGATTTCGTATGTCTGCCAAACTTGTTCATGACTAATTTCTGGATTACTTCTCCGAAAGAGATCTATATGGGCACCGTCACTTAAACCAAGAAACAAGCTTTGCCTCAGGAGAACCTTAAACTCTACGCTATTAGCAATTCTAGTCACACATCTATCTGGCACACCTAAATAATCCGCAGTTCGACGGATTAAAAAGGGGCGGATAAAGTCTGGAAAGGCAATTGTCACGAGGTGGGCCATCTCAGCGGAGGAGATAAAAATTAAACGAGAACGAACGAACCTATAGGCCAGCTCCCGCTCTTCATCTGTATCGAACTGGTTAAGCCAAAGCGCGAGGCTCTCGACAAAGCGCATCCCAGGAGAAAACTGTTGGTATTCATCGTACTTAAAAGTCGCCAATGCCTGAAGATCAGGACGTTCCCTAGCCACGTCCTCGGGTGTCCATTTCATTACTTCGGCAAGAAGTCGTTCGGCAAGAACATCTCTCATAATTTATTCAAACCCGGCCCTTTTTAAAAAATACTGGACTATTAAGACAATAACTGCCCCAACGGCAGCTGTTATTAGATTTTTAACTAAGTCAAATATATCTATATTCTTTAGAGGCTCTTTAAATCGATCCCAAGATGATTTAGAGTAACCCTCTATCCTTCTATTGGCCCATCCAGAAGATTTGGTCCCCGCACATTTCATAGATGTCTGGGCAAATGCAATAGCAGCAATTTTCTCCCCGGCCTTTAAGTCGATTGAACGTTTCGAGTGATTAGTTATAACAAGGGTCAATTGATTTGGAGAAAAACCTGGGTCGATTTTACCAGGAGCGATAAAAAGTCCTTTTACGGCAATCCGAGCTAAATTTACGACGATTCCAGTTACATCTCTTTGAACACCGATTTTTTCTTGCGTTATAAGCCTTAGACTCAAACCTGGACGTATCGAAGTACATAAATCACCATTATACTTTTCAAATTTTAACTTTGAGTCTTTTCCGCATACTTCATATCCGTCACCTGAAATATGTAAATCCAACCAGACTATGGGGTACTCATTATCTCTAAGTGAAGGTAAAGGAGAAAAAAATATTTTAGCCTCCCCATTTTGAAATTTTGTTTCATCATCTGTTATGGTATCTTTTTGGAGAGCCAAGTAACTCATTTTGGCTTTCTCCTTTTTAAAGAAAACTTAAAGCTGTTATAATTCGATATAAACATGGACTGTAAATAATACATTGTTGCCTGTACTCCCCGATGTCCCGCTTGACTTAAATTCCAACAGCTTGCTGGATCGGGAGAAACCGTATCAACACTTATTGAGTAAGGGGTAGAAAGAAGATCATAATCATTGCCTGGCCACTCTCCTTTATCTCCAATACACAATGCAACTCCTGGGTTACCGGCCTGTTTTGCGGCCTCTTCACATGCTTTAACAAGATGTAGTTTAGACACTCCGGGGGCAAGAACATCGATCGAGTGGCCTGACTCTAAAACTTGAACTCCTGGCACATTATTTTTGTTAATAATATCAAACAGAACTGCCTTGGTCTTTTTCCAGATTGCTACATTGACAGGTTCCACTGTAATTTGCTTAGGACGACATTCATATTTTGCTATGCGACAAAATTGTTCATGACTCTCTAACGCATCTTTTATTGATTTTATTGAAGCATCAAGTGGCCTAGCCTTGTCTGGGTGAGTTTCATCATTTAAAAAGGCTATATCTGAACCGTTATAATACCCAATCAAAACCTGTTTCCAATATTCCTTTGGGATCAAGCGCTGGAGATTAAACCTTACAGATTTTCCTCGACCAGTAGCAATTCCAATAATAATACCCCCTCTCAACAAACGTACAAGTTCTTGCCCGATTTCCGTGGGCGGACCTTTATAGCGCTCATTTAAATCACAAAGCGTCCCGTCATAATCAAAAATCACAGAACCAAAAGAAATGCTTTCTAATCTGGAAATATATTCTTGATATGCTTTTTTCCAATAGTTAATATCCTCAACCTTCATCTCTTTAATTGATGAATATCTACTTTTTCTAATGATAGCGGTTGCCATCTGACTATTTAAACCAATGGTAAAGGTCGTGTCTCTATCAGATAACGAAATCCCGAGACGGTAAATACGACGTCCAAATGTTGGTACTTTGGGCATACCTGGATCTATGCCACAAGCTATGCCTACCAAATAAACTAGATGTAGGGTTTTAACAAGCAACTCTAAAGCTCCAACTGGGCCGGATCTATCTGTAACAATATGGAGTAACGGAATGTTCTCAGGTAGTAAGTCGAGGGTTTTTGCGGCTATCTTTCTTTCATCTGGGGTAATTAGAGCGACAACACCTGTTTCTTCCCCTCGTTTAGCAAGCCAGTAATGTCTACCGTGTGCGAAGTTCCGGTAATCAGCTAATTGAATATGTTTTAAGGCAGCTTCCGTAAATTTTGATTCGCTATCTATTGCAGCCGGAAGGCCCCATCCCCCATAAAGCACCACCCATACATCTCTTTTAAGCAATGGCTGCACAGAAGCATTGAGCTGTTCAAAAATTTCTTGGGTGGATGGAAGATATTTGGGAAACGTATAGCTTTCCATAAATATTTCTTTATAGGCTCGGATTAAAATAACATTAAAAGCCAGAAGCGAGTTAGTAGCTAGAAAACCGTCCTTCCCAGTTGGTAGGTCAAAGTCAAGAAAGCAGGACCAACGAAATTCATTGGAAAGACGCTTTAAAGGACTTTCCTTACGCGTACAAAGAGCCATGAGCTGGCGTGGTTCAGAAGTTACAGCGAAACGAAAAGCTGATAAAATATCTTTATTGCGCCCCCCAGCACTCAAAAATAGCACACTGTTCTCCCGGATAAAATTTCCGGAAGAGATAAGCTCAAGAGGGGTAATAGCCTTCGCTATCATTCCTGTTCTTTGATGAAGGAAAGCAGCCATATGAGCAGCTGTCAGTGACCCTCCTGACCCGACCGCAACCATAGGGAGATCATGGGAGGACTTTACAAATGCACAAAGCTTTTCAATTGGTACCTCAAAGCTCCATTGGTAAGTTTGGTTCAAATTGCACAATTCTATTTCATATGGCTTACCCATGATTATATTACCTCAATGCACAATGATGGCAAAATTGGTGGGCTAGGTTGGACTCTTTAGGCGCTTATCAAGGCAACTGTAGTGATATTTTAGAGCTGCCCACTCGAAACAACAGAAAGTTTTTAAATCTTCTTTTTCAGTTATTTTATGGCCTACAATAAACACATAATCTCATTTTCTGAAAATTACTCTGCCACACCATTTTGTACCATATAAAGTTCTATTATAATTTCAATTTTTCCTGCTTAAGAAAAATAAAAATGAATATTGCAGTGGTGCTGTTTCCCCTCGGGTCAATGAGGCGTGATTTACCGACTCACGCAGGTACTTTGCGGAGAGTTTTTAATCTGCTTTTCGTTCGTCTGATTCCCATTTGATGGCTACTGCTTCCTTTTCCACATGTCGAACGGACTGGGGCGGAACACCCCGCACCAGTTCTACAAGATGGGCAGGGTAATCGTTCCGCGAGCACCTTCAGAACAATATCATATTCCTGGGCCAAAAGTACCACAACTTTCCGCCGGGTCCAACTTTAGTTTACAAGGGCAGAAGAAATTTTTCAAGATATTACCCGCAATATCTTATATAAACCCCCAGGCCTTAGCAATACTGGTCTCAACCATATTGGTGGCGACAGGAGCGGGATCGGCGTGCCGATCGCCGTGGCGGCGCGCTACAGCTTTATCGCCCAGACGGCCAGTATGACCATTCACCCGATCAGGCTGAACGGGCTGGTCATCGGCGTGCCCCAAACCTACGAGTACCTGGACAAAATGCAGGACCGGGTGGTGCGCTTCGTCATTCAGCACTCGAAGGTCAGCGAAGCCTCCTTCCGGGACATGATGTTCCGCACCGGGGAACTGGCCCGGGACATCGGCACGGTACTGATCGGCAAAGAAGCGGTGGAATGCGGCCTGATCGACGAAGTGGGCAGCGTGGGGCAGGCGGTAAGTAAACTAAAGGCAATGATCGAGGAACAAAAGCAGAGCGCCGGGACGCCCGGCGGAATTTAAGCCCGCCGCAGGAAGTTGACCGGTTTTTTTACCCGCGCTTCTCTCCAAAACTTAATCCTCCATGCCGCTTTTTGGCGGCCCCAGCAGAGAACGAAAAGTTATTTTTGGCGGGGCCTGGTAATTAGTCCGGAGTTAAAATCGCAACTTCTAACGGAAAGAAAAGAGACGGAGGTCCAAAACCAAATGATCCTTTATACGCCAATGCAACTGGAACTGGTCGTTGAAGGGCTGGAGGAAATGAAAGAACCCGCCGCCCGGCTGGTCGAAATCGGGGGGGTCCCGCTGATCATTGAAGATACCGGCCCCGGCGAGGGCAGGGTGGTCCGTTTATTGAGCACGGACCCGCAAGATTACCTGCGCCCGGATCTTTACCCGGGAGCGGTAATTAAATTTCAACAATATGTGAAATAAAACAAGTCTGTTTAAAATGTCCTACCGGTTTATTCTTTCTCTGGCCCGTTTAATTTCCACCGCCGCGTATTCGAAGCGGCCCGGCAGAGGCGCCGCCGGTTTTTTTACCCTCACCACCGCTTCCGCCGCGGGAAAACGTTCCAAAACGGCTGCCGCGATATCTTCTGCAACCGCTTCCAGAAGTTGCCGGGGGGGGCCGGTAACGATTTCTTCGACCAGCCGGAAAACTTTCGCGTAATCGATCGTCCGGGAAAGATCGTCGCTTCGCCCCGCTTCCGTTAAATCTAAAAATATTTCCACGTCCACGATAAAGCGCTGCCCCAATTCCCTCTCCCGGGGCAGAACGCCGTGGCGGCCGTAAAATTCCATTCCTTTGAGAACAATTTTATCCATGGGGTTTACTCCCCGCTCCCGCACCGGCGCCGGACTACCGCGTCGGCCATCCGGGCCACGCGCACCATTTCCTTCACGTCGTGAACACGCACAATGTCCGCTCCGCCGGCAACAGCCAGGGCCACGGTGGCCGCCGTGCCCTCCACGCGCTGGTCGACGGGCAGGTTTAACGTTTTGCCGATCATCGATTTGCGCGAGGTGCCCACCAAAACCGGCCGGCCCAGGCAGGCCAGTTCGCCCAGGCGGCGCAGAACCTCCAGATTTTGCTCCACCGTTTTCCCGAAGCCAAAACCGGGGTCGATGATCAGCTTCTCCCGGCTTAAGCCCGCCCGCTCCGCAATTTCGAAACTGGCGCGGAAATAATGCACAATCTCCCCCAGCATATCGCGGTATTCCGTACCGCTTTGATTGTGCATCAGGATCACCGGAGCACCGTACTCCGCCGCCGTGCCGGCCATTTGCGGATCGGCCCGCAGCGCCGTCTGGTCGTTGATGATGTGGGCGCCTGCGGCCAGGGCGGCGCGGGCTACCACCGCCTTCGTGGTATCAATGGAAACCGGCACCGGAATCTTTTCCGCAACCAATTTTTCCAGCACGGGCAGGACCCGCCGCAATTCTTCCTGCGGCTCCACGGGATCGTACCCCGGCGTCGGCGGCACCACCCCCGGCCGGGTGGATTCCCCGCCCAGGTCGATGATGTCGGCCCCCTCTTCCACCATCTGCCAGGCCCGCTCAACCGCCTTTTCCGGTTCAAAATACAACCCGCCGTCGGAAAAGGAATCCGGTGTAACGTTCAAGATCCCCATGACCAGCGTGCGTTCGCCGATGGTCAGCTCCCTGTCCCGGCAGGCCAGGCGGCAGACCGGGCGCCCCTCCAGGTTTTGCAGCGCTTCCCGGATTTTCTCGCCCAGTTGCTTCAACGCGAAGGGCTGCATCTTCAGCTTTGCCAGCAGAGCCTCGTACTGCTTTAACGTTCCCATCAGCAGAACGTCGGTAGCCTGCACACTGCCGTCCACAACCCCCCTGGCCACGGCCGCCTCCCCTCCTTTGGCCAGCATCTCCTGCTTGAGAATGTTGGCCTGGACGGGGGTCAGCCCGCTTACCTTTAAAACGCGGTGGACCGCTTTCGGGGCCATCAACCGGCAGCCCTGCCCGTCCGCCCCCACCGCAGCGATTTCCGCGAGAGCCTGAGTCCTGTTTTTTATTTCTATCCCCCTGACTTCCATCTTTCCTGCTTCCAACAGAAGTCACTCCTGTTGCACCGCTTCTGTTTTTCTCTCTGTTTCCTCTTCCTCAACTAATTGGGCATTGTGCCGGTAAAAAAGGGGCCGGCCCTGCTCATCGGCCCTGACTATCTCCTCGCTGCCGCATTCCGGACACAACAACTCGCCGCGGCAGCCCTGCCCGACGGGCAACTCCCACTCGTTTTCGCACTTCTGGCAACGGAAAAACCTCATAACCACCTGAAAATTACCGCCTTCCACCCTGATCGCCTTCCCGCCGACGAGGGCCTCGGCTATTTTCGAACGGGCGGAGGCCAGGATCCGGTGATAGGTGGGGCGCGACACCCCCATCTTCTCCGCGCAGGCTTCCTGCTCCAGGCCGACCAGATCTTTTAACCGGATCGCCTCCAGTTCCTCCACGGTCAGCCCGACTTCCTCCAATTCGCGCAACGGCACGCCGGCCGGCTTAAAGTAGGTCAGCCGCGGCAAAAATTCCACGCGCCGGGATTTTGGTGGTCTGGACATTTCAAACACTCCTGTTCTGAATCAAAAGTTTAAACGGTCTTTCAAAATAAAGCGTTCACTAAATTATACAGGACAATATTAAGAAAAGTCAATTTTAAATGAGAATGGATACCTTCCGTCAGCAGAAAAAGGGAATTGGAAGCCGGCCGCCGAATAATTAAAACTACCCGTAAAATTAAGATCAAAAATATTTCTTGGAGGTGAGGCAAATGGTGGATACTTGCGTCGGCAAAACCAGACTGCGCCTGCTGCAGGGAGACATCACCCAACAGGACACCGAAGCCATCGTCAACGCCGCCAATTCCAGCCTCATGGGCGGCGGCGGGGTGGACGGCGCCATCCACCGGGCGGGAGGACCCCAGATCTTAGAGGAGTGCAAGGAAATTGTCGCCCGGCAGGGGCGGCTGCCCACGGGCGAAGCCGTGATCACCGGCGGCGGGCGGCTGCCGGCCCGGTACGTCATCCATACCGTGGGCCCCATCTGGCAGGACGGGCGGCACGGAGAGCCGGAGCTCCTGCGCAATGCCTACTACAACAGCCTGGCGCTGGCCAAAAAGCACGGGATCCGCTCCCTTTCCTTCCCTTCCATCAGCACCGGCGCCTACCGCTTCCCCATCGACCAGGCGGCCCGCATCGCCCTGACCGCAGTGCGCGATTTTCTCCAGGAGCACGAATTTGCCGAAGTGCGGTTCGTTTTATTCAGCGAAAAGGATTTGCGGGTTTACGAAGAAGCCTGGGAGGAAGTAAGCAGCAGCTAATAGAAACGATCCAAAAACTCCTCCTGACTAAACAGGGGGCACTGTTGTAACATGTCGTAACAGAAGCGAAATTCCAAAAACAGGGAAAGAATAGATTTACCTCCGCAGGGTTAAAATAAAACCTTGAAGGAGGTGAAACCATGCCCCAAATCAAATGCAACGTCACCGAATGTCACTACAATAAAGACGTCATGTGCCACGCTTCCATGATTCAGGTAGATCGCAACGGGGTGAGCAAAGCCGACAGGTCACCCCATACCAAATGTGAAACATTTAAACTGAAAAGTTAAATCAGGAGTAGACCAAAAAACCGGTTGGAAAATAAGACAGGTGCAAAATGCCGGCTGCCGCTCAAAGGCACCCGGCATTTTTTTCAGCATAGAACGGTGGTCCGCCAATTTCCATCTTTATATATATCCTTAGTGCCTTTGTGCCTTTGTGCCTTTATGCTTAACTGGCCACGATATTGACCAGCTTCCCCGGCACCGGGATCACCTTCTTAATCCTCTTTCCTTCCGTCAACTGCCGGACGCGCGGCTGCGCCAGGACGCGGTCGACCATTTCGTCCGTCGAAATACCCCGGGGCACCACCACGCGGTCGCGGACGCGGCCGTTGATTTGCACGACAATCGTCACTTCCTCCTCCACCAGCGCGGCGGGATCGTACTCCGGCCAGCTTTGTTTGTGGATGCTCCCCCGGTGTCCGGTGCCCTGCCAGAGTTCCTCGGCAATAAAGGGGGCAAAGGGCGCCAGCAAAAGCAAGAGGCTCTCCACGGCCTCCCGCAGAACGGCCGGATCGCGGTCGGCGGCCGGGACTTCCCGGTACTGGTACAGCCCGTTGACCAGCTCCATAATGGCGCTGACGGCGGTGTTGAAATTAAACCGGACGGCGATATCCTCGGTCACTTTCTTGATGGTCTGGTGGGTCAGGCGGCGCATTTCCCTGTTCACGCCGGTTAATTCCCCCGCCGGAATCGAGGGGGCCGCCGGGAGCTCTTCCGCCAGCGGCGCCACCAGCCGCCACACCCGGTTTAAAAAGCGGGAGCAGCCTTCCACCCCCTGGTCGCTCCACTCCAGATCCCGCTCCGGCGGGGCGGCAAACAGGATAAACAGGCGCGCCGTGTCGGCGCCGTAGGTTTCGATAATTTCCTCCGGGCTGACGATGTTCCCCTTCGACTTGGACATCTTGGCCCCGTCCTTTAAAACCATCCCCTGGGTGAGCAGGTTGGTAAAGGGCTCGACGTTGCTGACCAGGCCCAGATCATAAAGCACTTTCGTAAAGAAGCGCGAGTACAGCAAGTGCAGGATGGCGTGCTCCACCCCGCCGATGTACTGGTCCACCGGCAGCCAGTGGTCCACCTTCGCCTTATCCCAGGCCGCCGCCTCTTCCCGCGGGCTGGTGTAACGGTAATAATACCAGGACGAGCACATGAAGGTATCCATGGTGTCCGTCTCCCGCCGGGCCGGTCCGCCGCAGGCCGGGCAGTCGGCATGGAGAAAATCCGGGCAGTCCGCCAGGGGGGACTGCCCCGTCGGCTTGAAGGCGACGTCGTACGGGAGCATCACCGGCAGATCTTTTTCCGGCACGGGCACGATCCCGCAACGGTCGCAATACACGATGGGGATGGGCGCCCCCCAGTAGCGCTGGCGGGAAATCAGCCAGTCCCGCAGCCGGTAATTGACCCGCCCGCGCCCCAGGCCTTTTTCCTCCAGGTATTTAATCACCGCCCGGATGCCCTCCTGGTTGGGCAGACCGTTGAAAACGCCGGAATTGACCATGATTCCCTCGCCCACGTAGGCTTCCGTCATCGTTGCGGGGTCCAGTTCCTCCCCCGGCGGCTGAATAACCACTCGAACGGGCAGGTTGTACTTGCGGGCGAACTCGAAGTCGCGCTGGTCGTGGGCCGGCACGCCCATCACGGCACCGGTGCCGTACTCCAGCAGGACGTAGTTGGCCACCAGGATCGGCACCTGTTCGCCGGTTAAGGGGTTAAGGCAGGAGGCCCCGGTAAACAGGCCGGTTTTCTCCGCGTCCGCCGCCGTGCGGTTAATTTCGCTCAAACGGCTGACTTCCCGGACGAAGGAGCGCACCGCCTGCGCCTGCGCCCGGCCGGCAATCAGCTTTTCCACCAGGGGGTGCTCGGGAGCCAGCACCATGTAAGTAACGCCGAAAACGGTGTCCGGCCGGGTGGTGAAAACGGTGATCTCCTCGTTCATCCCGGCGACCGGAAATCTGATTTCCGCCCCCTCACTGCGCCCGATCCAGTTTTCCTGCATGATTTTGACCTTTTCCGGCCAGCCGGTGAGCAGCTGCAGGTCGTCCAGCAAACGCTGGGCGTAATCCGTAATCTTAAAGAACCACTGCTCCAGTTCGCGCTTCTCCACTTCCGTTTTGCAGCGCTCGCAGACCCCGGCGCCGATGACCTGCTCGTTGGCCAGCACGGTGGTGCAGGAAGGGCACCAGTTGACGGCCGCTTTCTTTCGGTAGGCCAGGCCGCGGTGGTATAGCTGCAGGAAAAGCCACTGGGTCCATTTGTAATAACCGGGGTGGCAGGTGGCGATTTCCCGGCGCCAGTCGTAGCTGACCCCCAGCTGCTTGAGCTGCTCGCGCATGGTCCGGATATTGGCCATGGTCCAGTCCGCCGGGTGGATGTTCCCGTGCTTGATGGCCGCGTTTTCCGCCGGCAGGCCGAAGGCGTCCCAGCCCATGGGGTGCAGGACGTTGTACCCCTGCATGGTTTTAAAACGCGCCAGCACATCGCCGATGGAGTAATTGCGGATGTGGCCCATATGCAATTTACCCGAGGGATAAGGAAACATTTCCAGGCAGTAAAATTTCGGCCGGGCGCTGAAATCCTCGACGGCGTAGAGCTCCTGTTCGGCCCAGCGCTGCCGCCATTTTTTCTCGATTTCGCGAAAATCGTACCGCTCCTTTAAGCTCACCAGGTTCTCCTCCCGATTTATACACGCTTTCAGATAAAAGAACGGACTGTGCCATTATTTTGTATTCTCACGCTATCTGCGCAATCCCTGTCGCATTGTACCACAAAATATTTTGGAAAACAAGAATGAAGAAACTTCTCACCAGGTAACGCTCATGGCAAACATCCCAACGTCGAAAATGGACCAGGGGGTTAAGCTGCGCTCCAGGCGGAGGCAGGCGGTGTGCCGTTTCTTCCGAATCGAACAAGGAATGCCAGTGTTCCGCCGAGATCAGCTCCAGATTGTAAAAACTCACCTGGTAGCCACCACCCCGTATAAAAAAATGGAAAAAAGCGACTCGACTGTTTCTTCCGGAGACAGGTTGTTTTCCATGATGAAAGCCGGGTTTACCACTGCCCTTACACTGGATATCAGGGCGGTGGTGAAAACCCGGGGATTCACCTTCCGGAAAAACCCCTGCTCGTCGTTGGCGAGCAGGTTTTCAAAGGTTTGCTGAATTTTTCCGGCGCGGAACTGCTCGACTTTTTCCCAGAGATGGGGGTAGTGTTTTTGCAGGTCGTGCAACACCAGCGGGCTCAAAAGATTGCTGCTTTTGGGAATCAATTTTATAACGTTGGTTATTTTTTCCACCGGGTTGTTTGAAGATTCCAGCGCCTCCTGTACTTTTTCCTCTAAAGAAAGCAGAAGGTCTTCGACCACCAGGGCGATTATTTCTTCCTTGCTGTTGAAGTAACGGTAAATCGTCCGCTTGCTGATTCCGGCGCGGGCCGCCAGTTCGTCCACGGTGACTCCGTAGAAACCCCGGATGGAGGCCAATTCCTTTAGAGCATCGGCTATTCTTCGTCTGTAGTCCATTCCCCCCACCCCTTAAGCGATTGTCTTTTTAAATTTAAGGATACTGATGGTTATTAACACCACCGAAAAGAGCAGCAGGGCCGTAACCTGGGGGATCATGCAGGCAAAGCCGATCCCCTTTAACATGATTCCCCGGATAATCGTCAGGTAAAAGGTCACGGGAATCAGGTCGCCGAGGTAGTAAATTATTTTCGGCATGGCTTCCCTGGGAAACATGAAACCGGACAAAAGGATGCTGGGCAGCATGATGAAAAACGACATTTGCATAGCCTGCATTTGGGTTCTGGCGACATTTGAGATCAGAATGCCCAAACCCAAAGAGGCAGTAATGAAAAACAGCGTCAGCAGGTACAGTTCCAGCAGGCTCCCCTTGATGGGAACCTGGAAGATCATAACGCCCACCAGCAGGGCCACGGTGATCTCAATGTAACCCAGGGCGATATAGGGAATAATCTTCCCGATCATCAGCTCAGAGGGGCGGACGGGCGTGACCAGCAGCTGCTCCAGGGTGCCCCGCTCCCGCTCGCGGACGATGGCCATAGAAGTCATAATCACCATGGTCATGGTCACAATAATTCCCAGGATGGCCGGCACCATATAGTAGGCAGTGATCCCGTCGGGGTTGTACCAGGGTCTTACCCTTATATCGTAAGGCGCGTTCTGCACCCGGGTCTTCTGCATAATGATTTTTTGCGATTTCAGCAGCCCGATGGAATTGGCCGTGGCGATGGCCGAGTTCGACACCATGCTGTCGCTTGCATCCACGAGCACCTGCACCGGCGCCGTTTCACCCCTCTTCAGCTTTTCCGCAAAATCCGGCGGGAAAACTATGCCCGCCTTGACCTTGCCGCTGTCGATCATTTTTGTAAGATCATCGTAACCCCTTGCCGCATAGACAATGTCGAAGTACCCGGAAGCGCTGAAGGCCTCCAGAAGATCCCTGCTTTCGAAAGAGAGGGACTGGTCGAAAACGGCGGTGGGGATATGCTTCACCTCGGTCTGAATGGCATAACCGAAAAGAAGCAACTGAACCAGAGGAAGCATGAAGACCATCGCCAGAGTCAGGCGGTCCCTTTTCATCTGGAGAATTTCTTTCTTCAGAATGGCCAAAACCCTGCCCATCTCTTTAAGACCCCCTCCTTTTTTCCTTTCTGGTCAGAAAGACGAAAACATCTTCTAAAGACGGCCTGATGACTTTTGCCCTGCCCCCGGTTTGCCGGCTCAGTTCTTCCACTTGACTTTCCGCTGCCAGCAAAACGTGCAAAAGCCGCCCGTGGATGGAGCACTCCTTAACGTACGGCAGCCCGGCGATTTCTTCGACACGTTCCAGGGCGCCGGGAATGTCCAGCTCCACCAGGCAGCCCTCAATCACGCTGTTTTTCAGGTTGTCCGGCGTGTCGTCAGCGATGAGCCTTCCTTCCGAAAGAAAAGCAATGCGGTGGCACCGCTCCGCCTCGTCCATAAAGTGAGTGGTAACCATCACCGTGGTCCCTTCGTTGGCCAGCCTTTGGATGATTCTAAAAAAGTTGCGCCTGCTGGTGGGGCTGATGCCGCTGGTGGGTTCATCCAGAAAAAGGATTGCGGGCCGGGAGATGATGGCGCACCCCAGGGCCAGCCGCTGCTTGAAACCGCCGCTCAAGTGAGCTGTCAGGGTCCTTTCCCGGCCGTTCAAAAAGGCCAGGTCGATCATTTCCCCGATTCTCTTCTTTCGCTCGCGGTGGGGGATGCCGTAAAGCCCGGCGTAAAAGTCCAGGTTTTCGTATACCGTCAGGTCTTCATAGAGGCTGAACTTTTGGGACATGTAGCCGATTTTACGCTTGATCTTTTCGGCTTCCCGAACCAGGTCGAACCCCAAAACGGTTCCCGAGCCCGCCGTAGGCTTCAGGATGCCGCACAGCATCCGGATGGTGGTGGACTTGCCGGAGCCGTTGGGCCCCAGGAAACCGTAAATTTCTCCCTGTCTAATGTCGATAGATAACCTGTCGACGGCGGTAAAGGAACCGAAGACTCTGGTCAGTTCCCGGGTGCTGACCGCATGCTCCACTTAAACCACCTCTTTTCCGGCCAGGGAAACAAAAACGTCCTCCATGGAGGGCGGGATCTCATCCAGCTTCAGGAGGTTTATCCCTTTCTTTGCAAGCAGGGCGGTAACCGCTTCCTTTGCCGGTTTGACTTCCCGGACCGCCAGGTGATATCTGTCGCCGTAAAACCAGGCTTCGATCACGTCGGGAAGAGCGCCGAGAAAGTCGAGATCCTTCGCCTCCGCCTTTACCTCCAGGATTCTGTACGGGCACTTCTTTTTAAGATTGTCTGGGGTGTCCACCGCTACAATGACGCCCCGGTCCATAAAAGCGACTCTCTGGCAGAGCTCTGCCTCGTCCATGTAGGGAGTGGAAACTATTATCGTTACACCTTCCCTGTTTAACCGGTAAAGGAGCTTCCAGAACTCCTTCCGGTACTCCGGGTCCACCCCGTAGGTGGGCTCGTCGAGGATCAGCATTTCCGGTCCGGCCAGCAGGGCACAGACCAGGGCCAGTTTTTGCTTCATTCCCCCGGAAAGGTTGTCGGTAAAGCGGTGTTTAAAGTCGATCAGGCCGGTCATCCGAAGAAACTCATCGGCTTTTTGCCTGGTCGCCTTTCTGTTGAGGCCGTAGAGCGCGCCGTAGAAGTTCACGTTTTCCAGCACCGTCAGATCGCCGTACAGGCTGAACCTCTGGGGCATATAGCCCAACGCCGGGCGGGCCTGCGTACCATTGCCGCCTGAACCCCCGGAGAAAATGACTCTTCCGCTGGTGGGAACAATGATTCCGCAGAACATCCGGAGAAGGGTAGTTTTACCGGCGCCGTCCGGACCCGCGACACCGAAGATTTCTCGCTTTTCAACCCGCAGGTTTACCCTGTTCACCGCCGTCAGCGAACCGAATGTTCGGGTCAGGTTTTCCGTTTCGATCATCTTGTCACCTTCTAGTCAATGGTAACATCGGCGGGCATCCCCGGCTTAAGCACCCCGTCTTCGTTATTTACCCGGATTTTCACGGCATAAACGATATTGGCGCGTTCCTTTTTGGTCTGGATGGTTTTGGGAGTGAACTCTCCTTGGGAGGCGATTTCTTCAATGGTCCCGGTGTATTCGGCGGGGCTGCCGCTTACCGTGAAACGGACTTGCTGCCCCAGGCGGATTCTGGGCAGGTCGTCGGTGGGGATATAAACCCTGATCCACATGTCCTTCAGGTCGGCCACGGTAGCCACCGAAGCTCCGACCTGAACATACTCTCCTTCTTGAAAATTTTTGGTGAGTACCGTTCCGTCGATGGGACAGGTGATTTTGGTGTCTTCCAGAAGCGCTTCCGAAGCTTTCAAAACGGCAACGTTCCGCTCAAGCTCGGCGCGGGCCGCTTCAATCTGCTCCGGGCGGCTGCCGGCCTGCAAAAGGCTCAGCTTAACCCTGGCCGACTCCAGCTGGTTCCGGGCCAGTTTCAGGGCTGCCTCCGCCTTTTCCATCTCGCTCGCGGAAATGGCTTTCTCCTGGTACAGCGCCAACGCCCGTTCGTAGTCCTGAGCAGCCCTGTCGCAATTAATCTGGGCTGTATTCACGCCGATTTCGGCCTCTCTGATTTCCTGCTCCCTCGCTCCGGAGGTGAGGTCGGCCAGCAGCGCCCTGGCCTTTAAAACGGCCAGAGCATCCCTTTCTTTCTGGGCAATCAAATCATGGCGGACGATCACACCCACAACCTGACCTTTTTTAACCGGCGCGCCGACGGTAAGGTCAAAAAGCTCCAGGGTACCGGAGAGCTTTGCGCGCAACTCCACCTGAGTCGCCTCGATGGTTCCTGTGGCCTGCAGGGTTGATGTTTTTTTCTCTTCGGCATACCTGACGTATCCCCAGTAAGCGGCCGCACCAAGGGCAGCAATGAGCAGCGCGGCAGCAATCCTTTTTTTCATTCCCACTTCCCCCGTTCGTTTATTAACTGACTGGCAAACGCCAGGTAAACTATTGGCACATATGCAGTTTTATTATTACCAATTATATCACTTCACCCGCTCCCTAAAAAGACTTTTTGCTAAAAATTAACCCGCCGAAAAGATCTTTTCCTTTCCTGAAAACAAAAGCGACCTGAAAACGGTCGCTAAACTTCAGCCGCCTTTTATCCCCCGATTTCGAAGGAACTCCCGGCGGAATTCCTGAAACCGCTATCCCAGGCGGGATGGGGGCTCGTCACTTTCAGGTATGGGCTGCCCGGTGGCGGCAAGTCCTTCTAACGTAACCTTGATAGCATCCTCAGCCATGACAAGAGCTTCCTCCTTGGTATCGCCAAAGGTAGAACAGCCGGGAATAGCGGGCACGGTGGCAACATAAACCTTATCCTCTTTATCCCACGTTAGAACAACCTTAAATCTGCGCGGCATTGGTGGCCTCCTCCTCTCTATCGGGCATATATAATTCCGGTAATTAATCTTTCGGACAGCGCTTACTCGCCTTTTCCCGCATCTCCGGCAGGATCAGCCGGTGGCTCTCCCACAGCTTGTTTTCAGGCATAGTAGCAGGCCCTCCTCCACCGCGCGGGCAAGGAGCCGGGTATTGACGCAACCGGCACTCCGCGCGACGCGCAAGACGTGGCTGCCAAACAAGCGTCTCGTCGGTTTCCAGAAGCCCTACCCGCATGGCCTACCAGTCCCAACCGCAGCGCCAGGAGTGAATTGGTTGACACCGAATCGCCTTTTGCACCTAACGACATTGTGGGCGGTAAATTACTTCGTCTGGACAATCATTTCCTTTTTCTCAGCTGTTGGGAAGATACGGTTTTATTCTTCCCCTCGTAAATAATCTGATCCTTCTGGCCAATCTTACGGTAGAATAAGGCTTAGATGCAGATCCTTTAACAGCAAGATAATTTTGGGAGGCCAACGCCATGAAAAAAGAAAGCAACCGCGCCAGATTATATATAGGTACGTCAGGCTGGGCCTACGGGCACTGGCGGCAAGTTTTCTACCCTGACAGCTTACCTGCAAAAGACAGGCTGAAATATTACACCAGACATTTTCAGACAACCGAAATCAATTACTCTTTTTACCATTTACCGCGCCCGGCCACTTATCTTAAATGGTTCAGCGAAACTCCGGACGGCTTCATTTTTGCCGTCAAAGTTTCTCGTCTGATCACGCACGTTAAAAAATTAAGAGATGTACGGGAAGCCTGGGCAAAGTTTATTGAGCACGCTTTAAATTTAAAGGAAAAGCTGGGCCCGCTTCTTTTTCAGTTCCCTCCGAACTTCTTGGCGCAAGGAGAAGGGTATCAGTGCCTAAAAGATTTTCTATCTTCAAAACCGGGTCAGAGCCTGCGTTTCGCTTTTGAGTTTCGCCACCAAAGCTGGTGCAGTCAGCAAATTTACGACCTTTTAAAGGAATATAACGCTGCCTGGGTGATTGCCGACTCTTCTCGTTACCCCAAGGTGAAATCCGTCACCGCCGACTTTGTCTACGTACGGATGCACGGCCCGCAAGCCATGTTCAGCTCCCCGTACTCCGGTGAAGAATTAAACGAACTGGCTCGGGAGATAAAGCAATGGTTATCCTCGGGTCTGGATGTTTACGTTTATTTTAACAACGATTTTCATGGTTTTGCAATTGTTAACGCCAGGGAGTTGGTTTTAAAATTAGAGGGTTACCCGCCGCGTGAAAACCTGTAACAGCAAGGAAAGCCTTTTCCTGTTTTTATGATTCTCCACTATTTTGGGTGAGCAAACATTTGTTCTTATTCAATTCATGCGGCCCTTCACCAATGCAAAGGGGATGACATGGAGATTAAAAATAACCTTTTTCCTTTGTTGCCCAGAAGATATATTAGCTAAAATTTTTCCGGGAGGAATTAAAAATGCTGCAGGAAGCCGACATTGTGCAGGATTGGATTAACGAGGGTTTTGAGAAGGGTATCGAGAAGGGAAAGGTTAAGGCCATTCGGGACGATATCCTTGATGTATTGAGCGAGCGCTTTGGGGTGGTTAAGAAGGGAATCGGCAAGAAACTGGCCGCCATAGACGACCCGGCGGTGCTCCGTTCCCTGCTTAAGAAGAGCGTAAAGGTGGAGAGCCTGGAGGAGTTCGCGAGGTTCTTGGAGGAGATTTGAGGAAGGTAAGTGTTAAAAAAGCAGGCATACCGAAGACCAGTTTTCACAACCTGCGCCGTACCTTCGCCACGCTACTTTTGGAGGCCGGCGAAGAAATGAAAACAATGCAGGAACTTCTCCGGCACGCCAGGCTGAACATCACGGCTGATATTCACACCACGGTAACGGAAAAGCTGAAGAAGAAAGCGACGGCAAAGATAAACGAAATCCTCTTCAATGGGAAAGCTGGCCGGGAATAAACCCCGGCCAAATTTCATTGCAGTAATTTTGCAGTAAAACCGTCTTTTGCAGTAATCCCCGAACCCCGCAACCCTTGATTTTCCTGGTGGAGCTGGCGGGAATCGAACCCGCGGCCTCTTCCATGCCAAGGAAGCGCGCTCCCTCTGCGCCACAGCCCCAT
>JAIMBK010000022.1 GCA_023511535.1 Armatimonadota bacterium | reverse complement strand
GATCCGCCGGCCGTAGAGCAGGCTCGTTTCGGCCCGGTCCCCCTTTTCGTTAAACGTTTTCAAAAAATTCACCCCTAATCTCCCTATTTTCCCCCTCCAGCCTTTTTCCTTCCTTACTTTGATTTTTCTTCGGCTATCCGGCGCGTTCCTTCCTTGTTTTAAAAAAATCTTTTCCTTTTACAAAATCCTGCCCAAAATATACTTTCCCTGCTTAAAAATCAATCTTCAGCGGCAACTTTAATCGTGGCGTCCCGGGGCAGGGCCAGGCCTGCCGCCACCTCCACGGCTTTCAAAATTCCGGCCGGAACCGGGCAGGCGGGGTGGCGGACGAAGCGTCTGGCCACCCCGTACAACTGGCCTTCGTGGGGCAACGAAAACAGCTCTTGAAAGGGTTTCAGAGAACCGATCTCCTCCGCTACCTTTTGCCAGGACGGACATTCCGAATCCAGCCGGACTGCTACTTCCATCTCACGGCCTTTTCCTGCCCCTTTTACAGCCGTTACCAGGGTGGTGAATCCGCAAATGCCGCCATATATCTCTGCCTTCGCCATTGCCTGAATACTCCCTTCTTGCCATGCGCGATCCGGAACCTTTTAGACTGTCCGGCCGATCACTTATCCGCTACGTTCAATTTTAATGATGACGTCCTTGGGAATCGCGCCGTCCAGTTCCACCTGGATTGTCTTGATGATCGCGCAGGGAACCGGGCAGTCGGGGTGTTTGAGGCGTTTGCTGGCTACCTGATAAATTACCGAATCGATCATTTTGCCGAAAACCCCTTTGCTGCAGTCCACCAGCGCAAGGTCCTCGTTCATGCTGCGCAAATCCTGGCAGGCGCTGATAATCTGCACCTGTACTTTCATTTTGCCCACCTTGTGCACTTTAATTACACTGGTAAACCCGCAGGCCCCGGCCGTCACCCTGGCGCGCGCCAAAACGTCCCTCTCCCCTCTCAAACAATCCTTCTCGCAAGCCGATTATACCATAATCTCCAAAATTATAAAATAAAAAGGATTTGCTGACAACCAGGAAGAAAAAGCCTTCTTTTTTCTCCCTGGAGATTACTGGTGACCACCCACAATTATTTTACAGCTACAAAAAGCCAGGTGCCAACGGCCACCTCGTTGCCGATCTTCTTCTTGATGATACCGAGCGTCAACAAGAAAGCGGCAATGGCCCGCCGCGTTCATGGCGCTGTATGCCAGCCGGCAGCCACCAGTTGGAAAAGGTAGACGTTCACTTGAGGAATGATTTTGCTGATAATTTGCACTGTAGCATCGTTAAAACTCATTATCTCTCTTGACTTAGTCCATGACTTAGTCCATACTGGCACCAACGGAGATGGATCCGGACGGCGGTTCAGGTGAACGTTCACGAGGCAAAAACCTACTTTTCAAAACTTTTGGGGCGGGTAAAAGAAGGCGAGGAAGTGGTAATTACGAAGGCCGGCAAAAAACAAGCAGAAGAGGATTTTCCAAATGACCCTGCCCTTGCGCAGGTGCACGCTGCCAGGAAAATCCTCGCCAGGGAAGCGGAGCTTACGGGCTTGAGCTGCCTGAAGACATCAAAAAAATTAGAAAAACTGGTTAGGCAGAAAACATCCAGATCTATTTAACCTTTCCTGAAGTGAAGTCAAAAGCATTTCATTTGGTAAGTCCCTTTTTTCTTGCCGAAAGCAGCTGCCCCCTTGGACAGACCAGGATACACAGGCCGCAGAGATCCTCCCCTACCAGTTGCCGGTTCTTTTCCAATTGCGCGCGGCAGGCCTCAACGTCGATATGGGACACCGGACCCTCGTCCCGACTCCACTCCCGGTCGGATATGGCCCCGGCCGGACAGGCGTCCACGCAACGCCTGCAGTTGCCGCAACGGCTGGCAACATAGGGACTGGTACAAACCTCCAGGGGAGCATTGGTCAAAACCGTTGCCCAGCTCAACCGTGGACCGTAGATTTCGTTCACCAACAGGCCATTCTTGCCGATCCAGCCCAGGCCGGCACAGGTTGCCGCCATTTTGTGAGAAAAGAGGGGGTAAAGGCGGGCTATAAATCTGTTGTCCCGCCTGTGGGTGTCGGGGGGTATGGCCAGGCTCTTAAATCCCTGGCTCCTTAAAAGGTTAACCACTTTCTTCTGGATTTGTTCCAGCATTAAATCAACCTGTTCGTACCGGCTTGAATAAAGGGGGCCCTGCATGGCATAGATCAGGTTTCTCCCGGGAGACGGGTGCCGGACGGCCAGAGAAATGGCTACCGGCAGGTGCCGTAATTCCACGGCCAGGCCATGGCTTACGTCGCCAATACCGACCAGGGTGGCACCCATTTTCAGCAGGTAATTCTTTATCTCAAACGCCGCCAGGAAATGTTTTGTTGCACTTTCCACGGCCCGTAAGCACCCCGTTATTAAAATAACCCACCTAACCCGGGAAGGCGGACAAAGGGAAACGCAAGGGTTTCCCTTTGTCCATGCAACTGCTGTTTTACCGCTTTTTTCGCGCCCACTTCTCCGCCCCGTACTTCTTCACCGTCTCCACCATGGCGCGCAGATTGGCAAGCGGCGCCGTGGGCCAGATGTCACAGGCCGGCCAGACGGCATCTACGCCGCCCTCAATGCTTTCCAGCACCGCCTTCTCCACATCCTCGGGCGTGCCGTTGGCCAGCACGTTGTAGCCGTCCACCTTCCCGAAAAGAAGCGGCTCACGACCAATCACTTCCCTGCTCTTAACCAGGTCGTTCTTGGTTTCCACGCTGATGGCGTCGGCGCCGCACTCGTTCATCAGGCCGATAATCAGGTTGGTGTCGCCACAGATATGCAGGATTTTTGGAGAATCGATCCGGCTGAAGATTTTTTCCAGGTGGGGCTTGATCACCTGTTTAAAACTGCGCGGACTCAAAACGTCGGTGGGCGCGCCCATTTCCCGGATGGTAATGTAGTCGGCGCCCGCCTCCCGGTATTTCTTGGCCACCATGATCAGTCCTTCGGCCAGGGTGTCCAGAAGGGCGTTGACCTCGGCCGGCTTTTTAAAAACAAGCTTGAACAGGTCGTTTAAGTCCATAATCTGCCCGGCCAGCGTAAAGGGCCCTAAAAGCCAGGTGCCGACGGCCACTTCGTTGCCGATTTCCTTCTTAATGATCCCAAGCGCCTCCCTCACCACCGGAAAGCGCCCCCGTTCGGGGTAGTCGGGCGGAATTTCCACCTTGTTCATTTCTTCCGGAGAGTGGATAATTTTTTCTTTGATCGTCGGATAGAGCAGGTGGGCTACGTCCTCGTAGACGTTCATCACGCAGCCCAGGGCCTCCGCCTCCACGCACATGTCCCACGGAATGACGGCGCATTCGTAGCCGAACAAACGGTACGAACTGGCCCCGGCGGCGGCCATTTTTTGGGCGTCGCCGTGGATTTCGGGAAACCGGTAGCCGAGTTCCTCCAGGGCGGCGGTGGTCACGTTCCCCATGCCGCTATAGCAGGTCATCCGGTCCACTTCTTTTCCCTCGAAAAGACCCAGTACCCGTTCGCGGGAAGTCATCGTCATCGCTAAAACCCCTTTCCGGTTTTCTTTTCTTCCGAAAGTGACTTTTTTACCTGGCGCGCGTTTGCCGCCGTGAGTTCAGGCCGGCTGAAACATCGTCCCGGCAAACTGTAATGTTGATCCCTTTATTGCTGCAGTTGTTTCACAAAATCGCCAAAAAACTTATACAGCGGATGGTTTTCGTTGGCCGGCAAAGTTTTCGTCTCGTCGTAAACCAGGGTGGCCAGCATCATCGCCGCGGTGGCCACGGCAGGGATGATCTTGGGAATGTTCACGATGGGTCCGCTGAACAAGAGATCCGTCCACAGGAAAGCGGCGATGGCCTGGCCGGCCGCGTTCATGGCGGAAAAGCCCTCGGAACCCCACATTTCCCGGGCCTCCTTCCACATGTACGTGCCGTTGGAAGAAGCCACGCCGGCGGGCCAGCCGAATTCCTCCTTCACCAGCCGGCTGGCGAGGCAGGAGAAGGCTGTCGAGGGCAGGTTCATCACGGCGGTATCCACCAGAATGGCGGCAAAGCCGTCTTCCTTGATTGCCTCCAGCATTTTCTTTAAGCCGGTCACCCGGCCGCGGGGCGTCTGGTCTTCCTGGTTAAAGGCCTGCACCACCACGTGCTTGATGCCCAGTTCCCTTAAATGTGCAGCCTGCCCGGCGATGTCCTTATCCCAGGGGGTAATGCTGTTGTACAAAACCCGGTCCTGAATCCCCAGTTCGGCAATGTAGGCGGCCACCTCCAGCCGGGTTTTCTCCACCCAGATATCAATTCCAAAAGGCTGTTCACTGATGCCCAAGAAAAATTCGATGTAAGTCTTCATTTCGTCCAGGGAGTTGGCCACCATCGCCACCAGGGCCGGAATCCCCGTCTGGGCGGAAAGCTCTTCCTGGCGCAGGACGTAGTCCCGCGCCTTATTCCGGTCAAACTTGCGTTCTTTGCGGCTTTCCAAAATCCGGTCGCCGTTGTGAAACATGGACGAGATCAGAAGCGGCGGATTTTCGCCGGGCTGTCCCCCTACCTTCCAGTTGCCGATCCGGCACACCTTTTGGGGGCGATTGAGCTTAAACATTTCTTTTCCCCTCCTCGATTCATTTTTAGATTCTCCGGCCTGCCGGGTTGCCGCCGGTCAACGTTTAGGGATCCTGTCCAGGATGTGCTGGATGTGCGGAAATTTTTCCTTCGCGTGCGGGAAAGCCATGGCCGCGGCAAAACGCTCCTGGAAATCGGGTTCGATGGCCGTTTCCACAAATTCGATTTCCCGGGCAATCCAGGCCGCCTCCGCCCGTTTATCCACGTCTAACAGGGCCAGCTTGGCTCCGTCGCCGGCAGCGTTGCCCACGGCCACCACGTTCGCCAGGTCGCAGTCGGGAATCATACCGATGACCATGGCGCTCTCCTTGTTGATGTAATTGCCGAAAGCGCCGGCCAGGGTGATGCTGTCCACGCGGTCGACCCCCAGCTTCTCCATCAGGTAGCGCGCGCCGACGTACAGGGCGGCCTTCGCCAGCTGGACGGCCCGCACGTCCCCCTGAGTGAAGGTGATGTCCTTGCCGATGGACGTTTCTTCCGCCCAGGCCAGCACGTACTCCGGCTTGTTGTCCTCCCCCCTTCTCACCCGGGGGGAATTGAGCTTCAGGTTGAAGCGCCCGTTTTTGTCAATGATCCCGGTCTTGAAAAGTTCGGCGACGATGTCGATGATGCCCGAGCCGCAAATGCCTTTTGCCTCGGTCTTCTTGATCTCCGGGTACCACAATTCCTGGCCGATGACTTTGTACGAAATTTCGAGGGTCTCGGGATCGATCTTCACTTTTTCAATGGCACCAGGCGCGGCCCGCATCCCGAATTTGATCTGCGCCCCCTCCAGGGCCGGCCCCGTGGCGCAGGAAGTGCACATCATCTTATGCGCGTTGCCGATGTCGATTTCCCCGTTGGTGCCGATGTCAATGCACATCCGGATCTTTTCCTGCTCCTTGTAAGGCTCCTCGGCAATCAGCACGCCCACGTTGTCCGGGCCCACAAAGCCGGCTTCCACGGGCAGGGTATGCACGTTGGCCGTCGGGCAGACCTTGATGCCCAGGTCCCGCGCTTTAATGTCCAGGGAGCTTTTCACCCCGGCGGTGAAGGGCGAGCGGCCGAGGAAACTGGGCTCGATGCCCAGGGCGATGTGCTGCATGGCGGTATTGAAAACCAGCGTGACCTCCAGGATGTCTTCCGGCACCAGCCCCGCCTTTTCGGTCATCCGCCGGGCCAGCGTGTTGATTCCTTCGATAATTGCTTCGTGCATGCGCTGCAGGCCGTCCTCGTTCATCATGGCGTAGGTGATCCGGGAGAGGACGTCTTCGCCGTAGCGAACCTGGGGATTCATCATCGAATCGACGGCCAGCACCTGCCCGCTGCGCAAATCGCACAGGTAGGCCGCCACGGTGGTGGTGCCCACGTCGATCGCCAGTCCCACGCAGGTCTCCGCCAGGCCGGGCTCCACCAGAATAATTTCCTGGTTGTTCCAGACGGTGACGGTTACGTCCCAGGTACCCTCCCCGGTGACCAGCGGCAGGCCCGCAAAAAATTTGCCGCCCAGGGTGCGCCGGGTAAACCCGCTCTGGTTCCGCAGGATAAAAGGGAGCTCACGCAAAACCAGGTAATCGATGGTTAAATCGCGGGGAAGGCCGTATTTCGCCGCCAGGGCATCCCGGATCCGCTCGAAATCCCCCCGGTGATCCTCCAGGGTGGCCTTTTCCACCTGCAGGAAATACTTGCGCACCGCCGGGTTAAGTTTATAAACGCGTTCTTTGCCGTGCTCCAGAACCACCTGTTTGGCCCCGCGACTCTCCTCCGGCACAAAAACCAGCACGTCCCCGTGCACCTCGGCGCAGCAGGCCAGCCGGTAATTGTCGGCAAGTTCCTTTTCCTCCAGGAAATCTTGTTCTTCTTCCAGGAGGGGGGACAGGTGGCTTATTCGCGAATCAATGCCGAACTTTTCAAAAAAGCCCTCTTCAATTTTTACTTTGCATTTCCCGCAAACCCGGGCGCCGCCGCAAACGCTTTCGATGTCCACGCCCAGCTGGCGGGCCGCTTCCAGGAGAGAAATCCCCTCTTCCACCCGGCCCCGCCGCCCGGATGGCTGAAAGATTACCTGTGCCGCCATTAACAAACCTCCTCAAAAACCTTGTCGACAAAAGTCATTTCTCAACCAATTAGTTTATCCGATCATCAGTTGTGTTCTGCTACTAAACTTTAACGACAACACTCCCTATTTTAATTGATTACCCGGCTAACCCTTTTGTTTCTTTAATCTTTCTGTAAATCCCGCAGTGAGCTGATCATGTTGATGGCATCCTTGAGGGCATTGCTGGCGTCCTTGGCATACCCGTCAGCTCCAAACTTGGCAGCAATATCTTCGGTCACGGGAGCACCGCCGATCATGATTTTTGCTCTCGGATTTTTCTCTTTGATGGCTTTAATTACATCTTTCATTCCCACCATGGTAGTGGTCATCATCGCTGACAAAGCTACTATCTCAGAGTCAGTACGCAACTGTTCCTCAACAAATTTCTCTAAAGGGACGTCCCTGCCCAGGTCATAAACCTGAAAGCCAGCCGCTTCAAACATGACCTTAACCAGATTCTTGCCGATGTCGTGCACGTCCCCCTGCACCACCCCCATCACTACCTGTCCGCGCACACTCGTCCGGTCGGCTTTCATTAATGGTTTAAATATATCCAGTCCGGCATATAACGCATCGGCACACATCAGCAACTCAGGGACAAAATATTCCTGCTCCTCGTAAAGGCGGCCAACCTCTTGCATTCCTTTAACCAGACCTTCAAACACAGCCTTATTGGGGTCCAAACCTTCAGCCAGGGCTTCTTGCGCAATAACCTTTACACCCTCCTCGTCAAAGTTGACCACTGCCTGAGCCAACTTTTCCAACAATTCATTTTCCCGTTCCGGCGTCATAATTACTTTCTCCTTTCACTTAAACGTGTTTTTCCGGCAATAATGGTGTCGTCCTCCAAATTTCAATCGCCCGAAACAGATCCACCTCCACTCCAAATTTCAATAATTAAGTTCAATATGTATCGTTATCTTGCTCTGCTATTAAATTTTTTTGCACCTCCTCCCCCCTTAATTTAACAACGTAAATTTCTAAAAAACAATCTATCCGCCTCGAAAGGTAATTTTTTGCCTGTAAGTGGTAGCTTTCAAAACCCGAATGGTATTACCAGGTAATGGTTGAAAGGTTGTTGGGTAATATTTGCGGGCAAAAGGTCTTGGCGGTAGTTTTTAGTTACTTGCCCGAACCGCCTGGCAAAATCTCCGGGGAAACCATTAAGGGGCGAAAATCAGCATTTAGGTGTTCACATTTTACCATTCAAGGAAAAAAGATTTACATCGGATGGATATCTTTAATAAAATCACTGTAACGATTTCTTGAAGTTTTTACTAGATGTTTAGTTATAGTGTATATGTGTTGTACTTGCTAAACCAATGAAAAAGTCACCGGAATGCAAAAAAGTAGGAGGTTCAAGGGATGGATAAAGTAAAACTCAGCGGCCGCGAAAGAATGTTCAAAGCTTTAAAAGGCGAAAAAACAGATCGTCTGCCGGTTCTCTGCGTTAACCAGACAGCCACTTACGAACAAATGGAACAATTAGGGGCATATTGGCCAGAAGCCAATTTTCGGGCCGAGGAGATGGCCAGGCTGGCTTCGGGAGCCTACTCCATACTGGGTTTCGACGCGGTGCGTGTTCCTTTTTGCCAGACAATAGAAGCAGAAGCCCTGGGTTGCCCAATTAAGGACGGGGGCAGCAAAAATGTACCGAGCCCTGCCGCCTATCCATATAAGCCGGACGAGCGTCCCGTCATGCCGGAAGATTACCTGCAAAGAGGAAGGATACCGGAATTAATCCAGGCTTTAAAGTTATTAAAAGAAATGGTTGGTGATGAGGTCCTGGTCATTGGCGGAATCATTGGGCCGTACAGCATTGCGGGAAGTCTGATCGGCGTTACTGATCTACTGCGGAACAGTTTTCGAAAACCCCACCTGGTAGAACCATTTATGGAAATAGGTGAGGTCGCCGGACGCCTCCTGGCCCGGGAACTAATTAAGGCCGGTGCTGATGCTATTTGCATCGAAGATATGATGGCTTCCCTGGATATGATTAGCCCCAAAATCTACCGTGAGATTGTCCTGCCCTGGCAAAAGAAACTGCTCGCCGAACTCCAGGATATCCCCACAATTATTCATATTTGCGGTAAGTTGGATGATGTAATCGAAGATATTGCCGGTCTGGGGGTAACGGCGATAAGCGTGGAAACAAAAGTTGACGCTCCGAAGGCAATCGAAAAGTTAAAAAAATTTGACCGCCACATCCCGCTTCTTGGCGGAGTTGATGCTGCCCACACATTATTTTCCGGCAATGTAGAAAAAGTTAAATCAGAAGTAAAGAAAGCTATTGAAGATGGATATCACATGATTGCCCCGGGGTGTTCCATTCCTCCCGCAACTTCAATCGCCAGCTTAAGGGCAATGGTAGAGCAGGTCGAAGAGGGTTTTATGAAGTAAAAAATGGATTCGATAAAATCTATACAAATGATTCTGGGGCAAAAACCACTTTTTATTCTTCGACTACTCAACATATAGTGCTCTCCTTGGTATCAAGTCACTATACCTGGGAGCACAGGAAGTTTAAGATTTTTGCAGTGAAATCATATAAATCAAAAGCATCTAAAAAACCTGAATCACATGGGGGGTGACGCCGGGGTAAACGAGGTGCTGAATAATCAGATCACAGCGAGGTTTTTCCGGTATGCGCTTGCAGAAAAACCATTCGCAAAACAGACCCTAACGAGTGTTTTAAACTTTTAAAATTAACTTACTAAAAGGAGGTTCGACCATGGCGAAGTACACTTCAATGGCTTACAAGAGTGCTGACGAAATGGTCTTCGGAACGGCCAAGTACCCGGTAAAATACGGGCGCGATTTTGTAGCGGGAGGCGGTTTCGTTTATCCGGAGCTGGTGCCCCACCCCCGTCCGGGTTCCGAAGAATCGAAAAAGAGCCTGGTTCGGGAGTACGAAAAAATGGTGAACGATGCTTTAGAGCGCTGCGTACAAATAGGTCTCCCGGGTTTGCAGATCGAACTGGAACACGTTTATCAGATGACCAGGCATCCGGATTGGGGCGGGGAAATCGCTGCCGCAACAAAGCGCATAATGGATGATTATTACCAGAAATATGGTTTAAAAAGTGCTATTAGAGCTACCCCTGCCGATTACCGCAAGCCTGACGAAGAAAATATCCGGGACGGCGATGCCCTGAAAAATATCCTGGCTACATTCGAAGCAAGTGCCGCCGCCGGAGCGGACAACCTCTCGATCGAGTCCATGGGAGGTAAAGAAATCACTGATTACGCAATCGTCCGTCAGGATATTCGGGGCGTTCTCTTCGGCATTGGCGTTCTGGGCAGTCGTGACGTTGAATTTTTATGGAAGAAAATCGTCGAAATTGCCAACAAATACGGGGCGACTCCCGGCGGCGAAACCGACTGCGCCCAGGCCAACGTTGCCATGTTTATGGCCGGCGGATTCCTCGACAAATCCGTCCCGCATACTTTTGCCGCAATTTGTCGAGCAATCGCCGCGCCCCGGACGCTTGTAGCTTACGAACAGGGTGCAAAGGGACCAACTAAAGACTGTGGCTATGAAGATACAATTATTAAGGCGATTGCCGGCATCCCGATTTCCATGGAAGGCAAAACCTGCGCCTGTGCCCACTCCGACTTATTGGGCAACCTGGTGGCTGCGGTTTGTGACCTCTGGAGCAACGAGGCTGTGGAATATCACGATATGTTCGGCGGAACTACCGCAGCGGTATTTACAGAAATCTTAGGATACGACGTTGCCCTGATGAATACGGCGATCAAGATGGGGAAGGCCAAAGATTTAAGGGATATGATGATCAATTCGGACAAGTACCGGGATACGCACGGATTCATCCTTTCGCCGGACAACGCCTACGAAATCGGGAAAGCAATTGTCAGCAACGCCGAATCTTACTACAGCCGCGCCCGGGCGGCGGCAATCAAGGCGGCCGAATTGATGCGGGGAGATGCCAGGTTGCTTCTGTCGGATTTCGAAAAAGAAGTTCTTGAATCTACTTACAAAACGCTTTTGTCCCTACCTGACAAAGAAGATGATTTTATTGCCGAATGCATCCCGATCTATCAAAAGCACGTGCGTGGCTTCAAACCCGCCAATTATGGCCTTTAATTACTAATTAAATAAATCAGGTTTAGGAGGGATAGCGAATGTACTTCCTCGATGATTACTCTGGAATTTTTGTCCGCTACGACTTAAAGCGCGAACGGGGCGAAGCCAGGGCCGTTGCAGCAGAAGATGAAGTTATGCAAAACGTTATTCAATGCGTTGTCGAAGGAGATACGGATAACATCGGCGCGGTAGTCAGGAAAGCGTTAGAAACCAAAGATCCCATGGATGTCATCAATGCCCTGGTCAAAGGCATGAACGAGGTCAGCCGGCTTTGGGACGAAGGGGTATATTATTTGCCCCAGACCATCCTTTCTTCCGACGCCATGCTCGAAGGGATCGAAATTTGCGAAGAAAAAATGGGCAAGGCGCTGGCGAAAAAAGGCGTGGTCATTACGCACACAGCCGAAGGCGACATTCACGATCTGGGCCAGAAAATCGCCAATGCCCTCCTCCGGGCCAACGGCTATCAGGTAATCGACCTCGGCAAGGACGTACCCGTTGACGATGTTGTAGCGGCTGTAAAGCAACATAAGCCGGCCATGGTTACCGGAACCGCCTTAATGACTACCACGATGACCGCCTTTGAACGGATTTCCAAACGTCTGGTCCGGGAGGGAATAAGCCTGCCTTTTGTCTGCGGCGGCGGGGCCGTTTCAGAAGAATACGTCACCAGCTTTGATTTAGGCATCTGGGGGAAGGACGCCTCCCAGGCTCCGTTAATGGCTGCGGATGCCGTTTCCGGCAAGGACTGGCGGCAAATGCGCGAAAAATGGAACGGTTAAGGTGATCGACGTTGCTGGTTGATATTGTTAACGGTTTCCTGGGCAGCGGCAAAACAACTTTTATTCAAAATTTAGTTAAACAACTCGTTCCCCTGGAACGGATTGTCATCCTGGTAAACGAATTTGGCGATATAGGCATTGATGGAGCCCTGCTGGCAAAAGATGATTTAGAGGTCGTAGAGTTGACCAGCGGGTGCATCTGCTGCAGCCTGGCTCCCGATTTAGGCAGGCAGTTGTTGAAGATTGCCACCAAAATCAAGCCTGACCGGGTGATCATTGAGCCGACAGGTGTCGCCACAATCCAGGGACTGCTCTCCGTTGTCGGCGGTTTGCGCCTGGAAAAATATGTGGAAGCAATAAAAGTAATCCTTTTAATTGACGGAGTTGAATTTACAGATTTCCATGCCGGCTACCAGACGTTTATGGAATCTCAAATTTCCCTGGCGGACGTCGTGATCATCAACAAATGCGATTTGATTCCATCCGCCGTTGTCCGGGAAATCCGGAAAACGATCTCAAAAATCAACCAGCGGGCAATTGTGCTGGATACGAAGTATGGACAGGTCGCTCTGGAGCAAATGGGTACCCCGCCTGTTCCGGGCGATCTGAATGATGGTGGCGGCGACAGATGTCTCCGCCACCATCACCATCATGACGATTTTGAGAAAAAAATTACTACCTATCAAACCTTTACACGGAAAGACCATGGGATCTTTGATTTAAACCGTCTAAAAAAATATTTTGATAGTTTCGGCAGCCTTTCGCAAGGTCAGGTTGTCCGCGCGAAGGGAATCTTCCGGTGCCCGGAGGGCTGGCAAAGGATCGATTTCGTACCGGCGAGCGGCACCATCATCACCCCGCTGGCGGAAAATTTCGATCAGAGCCGGGTTTTGATTATCGGCCAGAACCTGGTTCATTCCAATTTGGCCGAGAACTTACAAAAATGCCTGTTATCTTCTGCCGGAAAAACGGGGGAATAAAAAAGTGGGTTACGGTATTGCTCTGGACCTCGGGACCAGCGGTTTTCGGGGGCAAGCTATAGAATTGACCAGCGGCGAAGTGCTGGCCACTGTTATTACTTCCCGCCACCCTGTGCCCGGGGCAAACATAATGGACCACTTGAATTTTGCTGTTGATTTTGGTCTTGATATCGCTCATGATCTGGTTATCTCGGCCATTAATCAGATAATTTTCAATCTGGGGGTTCCGCCGGAGAAAGTAACCAGACTGGCGGTTTGCGGAAACCCCATTCAGTTGTCTATATTCGAAGAAATCGAAATTCGCGACCTGGCTTATGCCGGCGAACGCAAAAAAAAGGCGCTGGGCGTGATTCCACCGAACAGGGACAGTAAAATGCTACCCGCGGACAGAATTCGCGGCCTGGCCTTGCCGACACAGACCCGGGTATATATTCCTCCGGCGGTCAGACACGAAATCGGCGCGGACGCCCTCGCGATGATGATTTTATCAGGTCTGCTGGACAAACCGGAAACTGCCCTGGTCACCGATTACGGAACCAATGCTGAAATGGCCTTAAAAGTTGGCGAGGTAATTTACACCGGATCTTGTGCCGCCGGGCCGGCCCTGGAAGGCCAACACATCACCAATGGAATGCTGGCCGCACCAGGAGCGATTGCCGATCTGCGTGCCGAGGGGACCGGTCACCGGCTGTTTATTCTTGATCAAAATTTGATCGCCAAAGCAGGTGACTTGATCGATCTTGCCCGCGGAACTGTTCTGGAAAAGGGTCCTTTGGAAGCGACAGGAATTACCGGCACCGGGGTAATCGCGGTAATCTACGAGGGAATGAAAGCCAACCTCATTCGCTTGCCTGAAATCAAAATCAGCAGCGGCTTACATTTAACAAATGGAATTAGATTCAGCAAGCAAGATTTAGGAGAAGCGGGCAAAGCCATCGGTGCTTTACGGGCCGGGTACCTGACGCTGGCTAAAGAAGCGGGAATCGCGCTTGCCGAAATCGAGTGCGCTTACATGGCGGGGGCTTCCGGAACTTATGTAGATGCCTTTAAGGCCTACCGGATTGGCATGGTTCCTCCGGCAGTGCAAAAGATTTACCAGATCGGCAATACATCTTTGGCCTTGGCCCGCCGGTTAATCAAGCAACCTGAATTATTGGGCGAACTACAAGACCTGGCAAACAAATTAAGAGCCCGGCATTGTATGTTCGGAATGTCCAAAGATTTTGCCAATGCCTATTTATTAGAGTTGTCTTTCTGGGGAGAAGGGATGCCCTGGAAACAATACTGGAAGCTCGGACGAACCTTTAAACTGCCAGATTTGCCTTTACCCGAGGGAAGCCCCGATATTCACAGGATCGTAACGCGGGATATAGACGTAATAGGGACACACGGACTGCAGGTAATTGAGCAAGTAGGTAATATTTACCATACATCTTTTTCCGGCTGCCTGGATTGCGGATTGTGCATTTCCGAATGTCCCGAAAAAGCCCTGGAACTAAAAGAAAGCAAAGGAAATCAAAGCGTGTTTAGTTTAAGGGCTGATCGGTGCAACGGTACTGCCTGTTTGCGTTGCGAACGGGTTTGCCCCGAAAAAGTTTTTTCCCTTAAAAAATTTATGGTTTAAATTAAAATACAGGGGGTATTTACAAATGGCCGCGTTGACTGAGCAGATGAAGGAGTTGGTGAAAAGCGGAAGGTGCCTGGTGGCCACCGCCGGCAAGGACGGGTGGCCGAATGTCGGCCCGAAGGGTTCGGTGATCGTGCTGGACGATTCCACGCTGGCCTTTGGGGAGGTAACGGGGAGGCAGACCTACAAGAATCTGCAGGAAAACCCCAAAGCGGCTATTGCGGTCATGGACTACGAGCAGCGGGTGGGCTACCGCTTTGTGGGCCCGGTGGAATTAGAAACCGAAGGGCCGCTCTTTGAGCGGTTTGCGCAAAGGTTTGCCGAAATGAAGCTGCCCCGGCCGGCCGCGGCAGTAAAGGTGAAGGTTGAGGCGATCTATGATTTAGGAATTAAAAACCCGGGCGGAAGGATTGCTTAACGCATAAAACTCTCGATCTTCTAAACGGATGCCACTTTTGCCCGCAGCCGGAATTACCGGAACGAACAGGAGAGGATTGTCTGGTATCACTTAAAATATTAAATTACTTATTGTTTTGAATCATAGTTTGAAAATGTAATTCAAAAAGGTGGTGTTTAAAATGGGCGGGCTCCCGGTTGTTGCTTCAGCAATCAGTTCTTTTGCGGGAGGGACTTTTGCTGCCTTAATCGGTCCCTTGCCGGCATTAATCATGTCAGGATTTTTTATCGTGATTGGCTCTGCTATCATAATGGCCGGAGGGGACGCAACCTTTCTTAATGTCGTTGGGCTGGGTCCCTTTTTTGGCCCACATATTTCCTGGGCCGCAGGGCTTGCGGCGCTGGCTTATGCCGGCCGCCGGGGTTTCCTCCACGGACAACAGATTACTATCCCTCTGATCAAGTTTAAGAGAATAGATCAAATAGCAATTGGAGGGCTATTTGGCCTGGCAGGTTATTTTATTAACTTAGGCCTGGCTACATTATTAGGAAATCATGGTAATTCTTTGGCGTGTACTGTATTTATCGTCTGCATTGCGGCCCGGCTTATTTTTGGCCGTACCGGCCCTTTTGGCAAGCCCGAGGGGCCCAAAAAAACGCTTCCTTGTACCCAAACGCTTGCCTTGAACATTCTCATAGGGTTGGTTTTTGGGTTTCTCAACGGCTATGTAGCTTTGCTTACGGGTCAGGCAGTGTTAGGCTTTGGGATTGCTTTGGCAGCATTAATCTTTTTGCAGGCAGGAGCGGATGATTGCCCCATTCTCCACAACGTGGCTTTAATCGCCGCAACAAGCGCCCTGGCGACTCAAAACCTGTATATAGCAGCTGTTTTTGGAGCAATTACCATTCTCCTTGAAGAGGTTTTGCATAATTTATTCATCAACGATGGAGATACTTTTATAGACACCTGGGCTACCTCCATTGCAATAATGAGCTTTTTTGTTGCCCTCTTATAAAAACGTTGGAACGTTTCCCCGGAATAAAAGCCTCATCCATCCTCAGTTATCGCTTATAGCTGAGGAATTTTATTCCTTCAAATTTCGACAATTATAGCATTATCCGAAAGAAAAATAGACCAAAAACCAAAGATAATTCCCTTTCCAGGCTATTTCAAAATTAGTTGCCTGATCAGAATCATTTCACAAAATTTATGCGTATCCCGCTGCTGGTGGTCTGTCTGGCTGCTTGACGTTTTTAAGAGGGCGTGTTAAGATTTTGAAAAAACTAAACTCTTTAGCGCCCTTTTTACCTTAAAACAAGGGGGCGTATATACGGTATGTTTTCTAGAGAGCGTATTTTGGGGTTGTTGACAGATAAGTCTGTTGATCGAGTCGCGTGTTTTAGTGGAATGGGTACCGTTTGGGGCCAGGCCCTGCAAGAATACGGTTATAGTTTTTCGGAAGTTCATAAATCAGCCGACAAATTAGCCAGGGTGGCTGCGTTTCCTGCCCAGGCATATGGATATGAATGTGCCGTGGTTCCGTTTGACTTATGCACAGAAGCGGAAATTTTGGGGTGCGAGGCTACTTTTTATCCCCATCAACAGCAGCCAATTTATCCCAAGATTGTCCGGCAGATTATTAATTCAGAAAACGATTTATCATGTTTGTCAATTCCCGAACAGGTTGCCGGTCTTGCCCGGATCCCCGTAGTTACCGAGGCCATCCAACGGTTAAAAGAAACGGTTGGCCAGATAGTTCCGGTTGGTTCCCATGTTTTAGGCCCTTATACCCTGGCCGGCCAGGTCATGGATCTTAATTCGTTGCTGCGGTTCACCATCCGTAAACCGGACAAGGTCATGGATTTACTTTCCAGACTTACAGAGCTAATTATCAAAATCTGTATTTGTTATGTCGAGGCCGGTGCAGATTACCTTACCGTGCGAGAAATGGGAGCGACAACAGATATTTTGCCGCCCCAAATTTTCACCAAAATGATCAAGCCCCACTTAAAAAACATATTTGAAAATATCCGGATCCCAAAAATTTTACATATCTGCGGCGGTTCACTTCCTCTTATCCACGAAATGTTGGATTGCGGGGCAAACGCAATCAGTGTCGAAAACAAAAATGGCCTGGCCCAAACGAGGAGCCGCGCCGGTTCAAAACCCTTGATTTTCGGGAACCTTGATGGATATGGGGTGTTGGTTAACGGCACCCCGAAAGAGGTGCAGGCGGAAGTAATCCGTTGCCTGGAAGAGGGCTCGGATGGCATCTGGCCGAGTTGCGAAATATCACTTGCCGCTCCTGAGAATAACCTGATCGCCATGATCGAGGCAACAAAAAATTACGGTGGTAAGCTGTGGTTACGGAAAAACTTTTGTACGAAAAAAAAAGGAGCAAAAAGATGAGCCTGGGCCAAAAGATCCGTGACTTTCGCAAAGAGCGGGGCGTAACCCTGAGCAAACTGGCAGAACAATTAAACATTTCCCCTTCTTATCTCAGCGCGGTCGAAAGGGGTATCCGTAAACCATCGATTCCGATGCTGAGAAAGATCAGCGAGGCCCTAAATGTATCAATTGCTTATCTGGTCGGTTCTGCAGACGACGAAGCGACGGCGGAAAAATTACGCTTTCTTCGCGAGAGCAGGGGTTTGAGCATTGAAGATTTAGCAGAAATTAGTGAGCTCCCGGTCAGTTCTTTGGAAAAATTTGAAAGGGGGCAGGCTACCCCCGATCTGGAAGACCTGAAAAAACTATCTGAGGCCCTTAATGTAACTCTCCGGTACTTCCTTGAGCACTCCAACCGCATCAATAGCCTCGGTTACCGGCTCAAAAAGTTGCGCCTTAAACAGGGTTTGACTATTGCTGCTCTGGCTGAACGCTGCGGAGTTTCGCCGGGCCTGATCAGCCAAATCGAAAACGGTCAGACAACCCCCCTTTTAGAAACCTTGGAGCAAATTGCTAAAAGTTTAAATGTTTCGGTTACTTATTTTTTGATGCCTCAGGATGATATAGAGGACCTCCTTTCTACCCTTAACCCTGATGTTTTGGAAACCCTGGGCGATCCCAAGGTGCAAAGTATTTTAAGATCTGTGCGGGATTTTGATTCCAGCGAGCTTAAATACATCCTCAACTTTATCCATTTCTTTAAACAAAACCGCAATTTATTGTAAATCTTCTCTTCGGCCAATTCTCAAGGGGTAAACTCCAAGGGGGTCGAAACTATGCAATGTCCCCAGGATGAAAAAGAATTACTCATGTGTTTAAAGGATGCAGTTATAAATTATGACGAAGAACAAGTAACGCAGATTATCAAAACCTGCCTGGAAAAAGGAATCAGTGCCGGACGGGCAATTTTTGACGGCCTTGTTCCCGGCATTGAGGAAGTAGGCCGTTTATATGAGCAGGAAGTTTACTTTATTCCCGAAATGCTGCTCTGTGCGGATGTATTATACCGAGGTCTGGAATTGCTGAAAGACCGGATAGAAAAAAAGGATTTAGGAATTAAAGGGACGGTTTTGATCGGAGTAGTAGAAGGAGATATCCATGATATTGGCAAAAATATTGTTAAAATGATGTTTGAAAGCGCCAACTTTGAAGTTTACGATCTTGGCCGGGACGTCTCCCTGGAGAGTTTCCTGAACTTATACGAACAATTAAGGCCCGACATCGTTTGTCTTTCAACAATGATGACAACAACCATGCTGGAAATGAAGAGGGTAATAGTCCAGCTTAAGCAGGCAAATCCGGAGGTCAAGATCATGATCGGGGGGGCTCCCGTTACGGAAGACATTGCTATTCGCTGGGGAGCCAGCGGATACGCGAACAATGCAACGAAGGCGTTAAAGGTAGCAATCGATATTCTTGCTTCCATAAAAAATGACCCGGTGCTGAGAGCTGCTCTAAGCGGTTGATCTGCCCGAAAGGGGGTCTTCTTTTTGCTTCTCGGAAGGCACCTGAGGAAGCTGCGCAAGCAGCAAAAGATCAGCCTTATCGAATTTGCCCGGCTTACCGGGTTTTCCCCCTCATACATCAGCTCTATCGAAAGAGGATTAAAAAAGGCGGGGCCTTCTTTTGTCCAGGTAGCCAGCACCGTTCTGCAGATTTCTCCAACTTATCTAAAAAGTTGCAGCGAAGACATCCTGGAAGGACGACAGGTCAGAGAGCTAAGAGAAGAAAGGGGCCTGAATACTGCTGAACTGGCGGAAATCAGCGATATCCCTGAAGAGGTAATCAAAAAAATTGAACAAGGAGAGGCTGTTCCAACTACCCGGGAAGCGCAAAAACTCTCCGAAGCACTTAATCATCCTTTGGGGGAACCCGTAAATGTAGAGGAGTCATCTTTTTTTGCCCAATTAGGGCAACGGGTTCGAACAATCCGGCGCGAACAGGGCCTGGGCGTGAAAGAACTGGCCGAACGAGTAGGTGTGTCTCCGGGTCTAATCAGCCAGATTGAGCGTGGGCAGTCTGTTCCCTTATTGGAAACTCTTGAAAAAATTGCAAGCTGCCTTAATGTAACCCTGGTAAATCTCTTTGCTGAAGAATACGACGTTGCCAGGGCATTGCAAAACTTCGATGAATATAGCATGGAAACTATTTGCGACCCCAAGGTGCAGGTTCTTCTTAGCGCAGTGCGTGATTGCAACGGGCAGGAATTCCGATTTATTTTAAATTTTATCTCCTTTTTTCAAGAAGAAAAGAGGAACTTCCGCAACCACCAGAAACATTAAAAACGGCAAATTTGCCCATCAAAACTCCACCCCCTTCTGCGCCTTGATCCCCCTGGCGTAATGGTGTTTGATTTCTTTCATTTCCGTGACCAGGTCCGCGCGCGCGATGATTTCCGGCGGGGCATTGCGCCCGGTGAAAACCAGGTGCATTTGCGCCGGCTTGCGGTCGAGCAGGCCCAGCACCTCCTCCAGGGTAATCAGCTTCAATTTCAGGGCGTATAAAATTTCGTCCAAAATAAGCATGTCCACCTGCGCCCGGACAAGCTCATTAAGGGCGGCCGCCAGGGCGGCGCGGGCGGCGGCGCGGTGTTCTGCCATAGTTACTTCATTGTTGAGGTAAGTAAAACCCTCCCCCAGCTGCCGGATTTCGAAATTCTCCCCCAGCCGGGCCGCCGCGTTTAATTCTCCGTAGCGCCACCGGCCCTTGATGAACTGCAGCACCAGGATCTTTTTCCCCTGTCCCCAGGCGCGCATGCCCATCCCCAGGGCGGCGGTCGTTTTCCCTTTTCCGTTTCCGGTAAAAACCATCACCAAACCTTTTGCTTCAGCCATTTTTCCTCCTCAAATTCATTTACAACCCCAACCGTTGCTGGTATCATTAGATGAAAACGGTCCCTATTTTTGTGTTCCGGGAGGTCTTTGCCAGGTGGTCAAAAAATTTTCATTGAAGTTGAGCTGGGGTTAAAAGGAGTAGAAAAAAGGGATCTTTTTGTCTACCTGGACGATAAACTGACAGCCAGTTATTTTGACGTGGCTTACGAGCAAATTCACGCCATCGCCGAAGAATTTCAGCAACAATACCCGGCCGCCGGGCTGGAAGTTTCCTGCCGGGGCGAAGACTGCTGCGGGAAAATGCACCAGTGGAAGCTGGATGTCGCGAAACCAAAAGGAAACCCCTAAGGCCCGCGGACTCCGCCCGCGCTTTTTCCTTCCCCGGACAGGTTTAAACACCAGGTAAAAGGGGGGAACAAAAAAGTCCCGAAAAGGCGGGAGCGGGTTCTTGTCCGGGCCGCGGCCTTCAGACCAGGGCCAGTTTCTGGCGGCGCTTTTCTTCGTACATGCGGTCGTCCGCCTCTTTGATTAACCGGTCGATTGTCTGCGGGGGACTGCCGGGCGTTAAAACGGCAAAACCTACGCTCAACCGGACAGGCAGTTTTACCCCGGCGCCCGTGATGGCCTCGCCCGAAATGCGCCGCCGGAACCGCTCCGCAACCTTGAACGCCTCTTCTTCGCCGGTTTGCGGGAGGATCACGGCAAACTCATCGCCGCCGATGCGAAAAACCGCGTCAAAGTTCCGGCAGTTGGCCTGCAGCTGCCGGGCGGTGCGCGTCAGCGCTTCGTCGCCCGCCAGGTGGCCCAGCGTATCATTAATCAGCTTAAAGTTGGTAATGTCGATGATCAGCAGCGTCAGGGGCGTTTCGTAGCGAATGGCCCGGTTCATTTCCTCCAGGATCTTTTCCTGAAACGCCAGCCGGTTGCCCACACCGGTAAGGAGATCGAGGCGCGCCTGCCTTTCCAGGTTTTTTCTGGCTTCGTTCAGTTCCGCATTCAGCCGGGCAAGCTCCCTGTTGATATGTTCCAGGCGGCTGACGTATTCCCGGAGCTCCCGCCTGGCCTGCACCTGTCCGGTAATATCGCGGGCAATTCCGCGCACAAAAGGCCGGTCGCCCCTAAACAGCACCGAATTATACTCCAAAAAGCGCTCTTCGTTTTGTTTGGTCCAGATGCGCATGGGGCCGCGGCTATAACCCCGCCCAAGCACCTCGTCCAGGTACTGCCGCAACAGGTGTTTTACCCCGGGGGCCAGAACTTCCCGAATGTTTTTCCCGATCAGCTCTGCGGGGAGGTATCCCGCAATGCGGGTGATGGCCGGATTCAACTCGAGGAGTTGACCTGCCGGATCGTGGATGTAAACCACGTCGTTGATATTTTCAAAAAGGTCCCGGTAGCGGGCTTCCGCCGCCCGCAAAGCCTGCATGATCTTCTTTTGTTCGGTGACGTCCAGGAGCTGGCCCAAAACGGCCGGCCGGCCGGCAAACTGCGTCAGGGAAAAGTAACCGTGTAAAATCCGTAATTCTCCGCCGCGGGTAAATGCCCGGAATTCGCACTCGGTTACCTCTTCCCCTCCCTGCAGCCGCCGGCGCGCCCGCTCCTGCATAATTTCCCTGTCCCCCGGATGCACGAGATCCCAAACGCACATGTTCAATAACTCTTCCTGGCTATAGCCAACCATTTTTGCCAGGCACCTGTTCACGTATTTAAAGGAGTCGTCCTGGTAAATATAAATCGGCAGGGGGGTCTGTTCGAAAAGGGGGGCAAGCTTCTCTGTCTCCATCGGGCATAGATCCTCCGAACTGCCTGGATTTGCCCGCCTGGCCGTTTCCTTTAATCTATCTCGAGCAGTGTACAATACAGTAAATGAGGCACTATTTTTTATTTCTACCCCCCTGGCAAATTTCCTTTGGCAAATATTTCCACTTAAATTTAAATTTCTAATTGCGCTGAGTTTTCGCATCGCTCAACCGGGCTTAAAAAACACTCCGGGTTCACCGCACCTATATATCGCCGGGCAATAAATCTAACGCGCCAATGTTATGCGTGTTATTTTACCGTGTATCCGGCATCCACAACTGCTTTTTTAAGCGCTTCCGGACTGGCGGCGGCGGGCTCGTAAACCACTTCGGCGGTTCCCCCGGCGAGGTCGACGGCCACTTTCCGCACGCCGGGCACCGCCTTCAGCGCCCCCTCCACACTCCGCCGGCAATGCTCGCATTGCATGCCGGCGATGTTCAGCACCAGTTTTTCTGCGGCCACTTTCATCCCTCCAGCAAAATAAGGACAGGTTTTCTTTTCCTGCCTGGATTCATTCGCTCCGGCGGGCTAAAATCCTCCTTTCTTTCCTCCTCAGGACCTCTCTCCGGAGGGGTTAGAGAAAATACTGCACAACGTAATTGACCGCCAGACCCGTTACAATTATCCCCAAAACTCCTCTAATTAACCGCTCCTGCAGATATTTTTGCAGGTAAGCTCCGCAGTATGTCCCCAAAAAACCGCCGATCCCGAACAGAGCGCCCAGCGCCCAGTCCGGCGAAACGGCGTTTTGCATCCCCAGGGGGGTAAAGGCCAGCGCCGCGTAAAAGGCCACGCCCGCGATGGAGGTTAAAAAAGTGCCCGCCAGCGCCGCGCCGGCCACCGTGTAGACAGGCAGGCCCAAAATGGAAACGCAGAAAGGAGCAATGATGGCGCCCCCGCCGATGCCGTAAATTCCGCCGACGAGCCCCACCGCCAGGGCCAAAAGAAAGATGGTCAGGGTGCTGAAGGAAAAGGTTTCGCCCCAAAATTCATATTCTATTTTCGCCAGGGAAACCTTCTTTGTTTTTACTACCGCCTCTTTGGGCAATCCGGAGGCAAGGCGCGCGTGCTCCTCCGCCTTTATCTGCCGAATCCTTTCTTTAAACTTCTTTTCCAGGGCTTTGCTCTGGTCTTTGCTCTTCAGGTAACGCCCCGTCGTTTCGTAAAGGAGGCGAACGCCGAGGTAAAGCAAGACCAGGCCGACAAAAAATTTAAACAACCGGGGATCTAAAAAGTACCGGATGCGCAACCAGGCGCCCCCGAATACGCCGGGCAAAGTGCCCAGGATAATCACCCAGGTGAGGGGCCAGGCCATCCTGCCCTCCCGGATAAACCTGGCCAGGCCGCCGGGAATGGCAACGATATTGTAAATCAAGTTGGTCGGGGAAACCGCCGGGGAGGTAAAACCTAAAACACTGACCTGAAAAGGCAGCAGTAAAAAGGCGCCCGAAACCCCCGCCGGAGAAGTAACGGAAGATACGGCAAAAGCCACCAGCGGCGGGATCAGCGGAAAAACATCCACCCCCGAGACCGGAAAATGCATCTGAGTTCCCTCCTAAAAAATCCCGCTGATTTTCATCAGCAGGGAATCAGGCCGCAGCTCTCCAGGATCTCCTGCCCCCGGCGGCCGGTAAGCAGCTCCACAAACTCCCGCGCATAAACAGAAGCGCCTTTCGCCAGGCCAACGGCAAACTCAATCGGCGCTCCTTTGATGATGGTCGGACTGTGGGGAAATTTTCCCTCCACGGCCACATATACCGCACTGTAATATTGGGCGTAGGAAGGGTTGGACAGGTTAATCCGGGCAGGCAGGGAAACGTAACGCAACCCGAGCTGCCGCGCCACCGAAGAATAAAGGAAGGCATAATCGGCCCGGCCTTCCAGCAGGCCGACGGCGGCATCAATTGATTTGGGATAAATATGCTCCGGCCCGCACCCGGTGCTGAGCCGCTCAAAAAGGCCCCGCCGCTGATAATAAATTTCCGCCAGTTTCCAGACCAGGAGCGTCCGGTAGCCGCAGGGGTCCAGGTTGTGATCCGAACGGGCGTAAGTCACCTCCCCGCTTAACAAAATGTCTACCCAGTTTTGCGTGTTGATGGTTTCCCTGTACCGGGACAATCTTTCGTAGGCCAGCACAATCTGATCCGTCGCCAGGACAAAATAATCGTTCACCAGGTCCGGCACCAAAAACTCGGCAAAAATGGCGGGGTCGGCCAGCGCCAGCACGTCAAAAGGCAGCCCCTCCATAACCCGGCGGGCACATTCCCGGGAGCCCGCCGCAAACATTTCCACCTTCACCCCGGGTCGGGTCTCCCAAAACGCTTCCACGCATCTGGCCAGGGGTTGGCGCAACGCCCCGGCGTGAACAATCCGCAAGATTTCTTGTGACATTATTCACACTTCCCCGCGCACATTTTTTACTCCCTGCTTTCAACAATTCTGCCCGGACCGTCCTCCGGGACGCCTTCCGGCAAACCGGCATACTCCTGGATAAACTTTTCCAACCTGGTTTTTTCGTGGGCCAGGGCCGCCATCCAATCTTTGAGGATTGCCCTGCCCCCGGCAGTCACCGTATATAACCTCCTGGCCGGTCCGGACCCGCCCGCCTCCCAGCGGGAAGAAACCAGGCCGTCCTGCTCCATCCGCCGCAGGTTGCGGTAAACCGTGGCCGGGTCGACTTCCGCATCCAGGAAAGCGAGGCTGCTCAGGCGCTGGATTAATTCGTAACCGTGCGCCGGTTTTTGGCAGAGCAGAAACAAAAGAAGCGGCTGAATCAGGTGCTCAAAAAACCCGGGAAATGTTCCCCGCCGTCCCTCAAACTAAATACACCCCACAACTAGGTACTGCGTGCATATAGCTTACCTATAATAATAGCACAAAGATCTTTCGGGCACAAGCACTTTGGAAAAAATTTTTCCGGAAAAAAAGCAGCAAGCCGGGAAATAACCGGCCAGGCCGGAACCAAAGCAAGAACGGCGGGGAATCCGGACGAAAATGCTTCCGGCAGACGGCAGGGGCGCTGGAAACGGCAGTGTAAAATTTCAACAGGGGTAAAATTCACGCAGGTATTAATAACAGACCGGCTCCCGGAAAGAGAAATAAGACGGGCGGGCTTGCTAAACCCGTAATTTTTTTATAAAGTAAAGATCGGGCACAAAGTTTACAGGCCCAGAGGCACAAAGTAAATTCCTGGTCCATTTACCTTTGTGCCTATTGCCTGAGTGCTCAGTGCCTTTGTTCCTTTGTGCCTCAGTGCCTTTGTGCCTTTGTACCTCTATTTATTCTGCCTTGTGGAGAGTAATACCTTATTATTCCAGGTGGTTTTGCCGGGGAGAAGGAGAGGACGGCCAGATGCGGTTTTTATGCCTGGGCGGCGGCCACGAAGTAGGAGCCAGCTGCTATTTTTTAGAGATTGACAACGTGCGCGTGCTGATCGACGCGGGGATCCGGCTCGGCGGCAGGGAAGCGGGGATCGGTGCGGATGCGCTGCCGGACCTGGCCTTCCTGTCGGAAACCGGGGGGTGTGATGCCGTCCTGGTTACCCACGCCCACCTGGACCACATCGGCGCCCTGCCCCTGGTCCACCAGGCCTTCCCCGCCGCCCCCATTTACGCCACCACCCCCACCGTGCACCTGATGCGGGTCCTGCTGGCCGACGCGCTCAAGCTGATGGCGCAAAAGGCGGAGCAGGAAAGGGAATGTCCCCTTTACGACGCCGACCTGGTCGCCCGGATGTTTACCCGCGTGATCCCTGTGCCGCTGGGAAAAAGCATCACCGTCGCGGGCCCGGTCCGGGCGCATTTCTTTGGTGCCGGGCACATCCTGGGGGCGGCCATGATCGGCCTGGAAAGCAGCGAGGGAAACGTACTGGTTTCCGGCGACATTTCCCTGGACAACCAGCGCAGCATCCCCAGCCTGACGGTTCCGCGCTTTCGGCCGCACCTGCTGGTGCTGGAAGCCACCTACGGCAACCGCCTGCACGCCAACCGCCAGCAGGAAGAAAAGGGGCTGGCCGAAGCCGTGGCGCAAACAGTGGCGGCGGGCGGCCATGCACTGGTGCCGGCCTTTGCCCTGGGGCGCGCCCAGGAAGTGCTCCTGCTCCTGCAGGGTTTCCAGCAAGCCGGCCGGATCCCTGAATTTCCCGTCTGGGTGGACGGAATGGTGCGCAGCGTCTGCCAGACCTACCTGAACTTTCCGGAATACCTGAAGGGGCCGGTCAAACGCCTGGTTTTAACCGGCCAAAACCCTTTTTACCGGGAAAAATCCGCCGTCCGGCCGGTGCAAAACGCCGCGCAGCGGGAAAAGATTTTGAGCGGCGCTCCCTGCTGCATCGTCGCCAGTTCTGGCATGCTGAGCGGCGGCCCTTCCCAGTTTTACGCCGCCCGCCTGGCGGAGGACGAAAAAAACGCCATTCTGCTCTGCGGCTATCAGGACGAAGAAAGCCCGGGTCACCGGCTCCTGGCCCTCGCCGAAAACCCGGAGGAAGAGTTCCTGCTGAACGGAGTGCCCACCCGCCTGAAATGCCGGGTAGCGAAATACGGCCTTTCCGCTCACGCCGATGCCGGGGAACTGAGTTCGCTGGTCAGTCAGCTCAAACCCCGGCGGGTGGTTTTAGTGCACGGGGAAAAGGAGGCGCGTCAGGCTCTGGCCGGGCAGCTTGCTCCCCGCCACGCCGTAAGCATGCCGGACAACGGCGAGGAACTCCGGTTTACTTTCCGCCGGAAAAGCCACCCGGCGCCGGCGCCGGCCGTAATCGCCCCGGGCGCCGGGGAAAAGCAAACCCGGGAGATTGATCTGGCGGCGCTGTGGGATTATCTTTTAAAACAGGAAAGACAGATCAACCAGCCGCAGCAGCTGTATACCGCCGAGGAACTGGCCGCCCTCTGGTACGGGCCGGCAGTCTCCGCCGAACAGCAGGAACGGACGCGTCAGCTGCTGGCCGAAGATCGCCGCTACTTTGCCTCCGACTGGAAGCATCCCTATTTTTACCGTCCCCGCCGCCCCGATCTGGTGGCCGGGGAACTCCGGCGGGAGCAGTTGATGCAGCAGCTGGGCCACCTGGCCGGCCATCTGGTGCTGCTTAAAGACGCCGGCGGCGCGACGCGCGCCGGGATTTGCTTCGCCGTCGGCGACCAGGGCTTCGATGCCTGGAAAATCGGGCGGGAAGAGACCGCCCACCCGGCCGAGAGCCTCCTGGAAATCATCGCCCCCTGGCCCTTTACCCAGGACCCGCCGGTTTCCCGGGAGGAAAAAATCCGGCTGCATCAATTGCTTTCCCGGGTCAAGCCGGTTTACGCCGCCCTGGCGCCCCGCCCGCTGTGGGAAAAGTTAAACGCCGCCGGACCGGTGCCCCGCCCGCTGGCCGAAATAGTCGATTTGTTGGCCGGGGAACTGGCGGGTAAAAAGAACGGGGAGCCGCCGGGGGGAAAAGCCGCGGCGGGCGCCCCGGGGGAAACAGCGGGGGAAACTGCGGAGGAAACGGCAGAAGAAGCGGTTTACCGCCTGGCGGTCGCCTTCCGGCTGAACAACCACCCCGAATACTTTGAACACCTTCCCGGGAAGCCCGGGTGCGCCCTGTACAAACCCAGGCCGGAAATTCCCGGAGATGCCTGTGAGGCGGCCGCGGCTCCGGACGAAACTCCGGGCGAACCAGTTGAGCGGATCGTCGATCAAATGGAGCAAAACGCCGCCCTGGCCCTGGTCGAAACCACCTTTCCGCCCGGCAGCGGGCTCTACCGGAAAGGAGTGGAGCGCGAGCGGGGGAAAATCGTTTTATATTTTCATTTTCCCCAAACGGCAGCCGAAAAATATCAAAAAGAGCTGGCGGAACTGGCCGCCGTCACCGGCTGGGAAGTGGAACTGCACCCGGAAGCCCACCACGGCGCCTTGAACGAACTGGTCGACCGGCTCCTCCCGGAGGGCTGGACGCTCTGCAAATCTCCTTCCATCTACCGCGAGCAACGGCAGGTCGCGGTGCGCTGCCTCCCGAAAGAAGGGCAAAATCCCGCTGAGGTCGCCACGGCGGCCGCCCGCTTCCAGGAAGTGTTTGCCCAAATCAGCGGCTACACCCTGGTGCTGGCGCAGCCGCCCGGAGCCGCCGCCGCTTCCGCCGGTGCGGGCGTTTCGGCTGTTCCCTGCGCTGCCGAAGATGCCGCCGCCCCCTCTTCTCCCGGTGCCGCCCCTGCCTCGGCCGCCGTCCCTGATCCCGGTGCCGGCCCCTCTTTCGCCGCTTCTGCCGCTCCCGGCGGCGGCGGGAAAATGGAAATCAACCAGAGCTACGCCTTGATCAAAAGCCGCCTGCAGAGCGCGGGGGCCGCCGTCTACCGCACCGGCAAAAAAGCGGCCGGCGGCCGCGAATACATCGAAGTTACCTTCCTCAGCCCCCAGGCCGGGGAAAAATACCGCCCGGTGCTCGAGGAATTGGCCCGCCGGACGGGCTGGGAACTGCAGATCAATCCTGAACCCAACCAGAACGAAATCAAAAAAATCGTCCGCTCCCGGCTGCCGGCGCACTGGGGGTTAAAAAAAGAGCCGGGCTTTTTTAAAGACCGGCAAGAAATCCGCGTTAAACTGGCTTCTCCGCCCGCGCCGGAAGATCCGGCCCGGCAGGCCCTGGTCAGGGAAATTTACGAGTTGACGGGATACACCCTGGTTTTGGAAGGCTGATGTTATTCTGTCTCGATAAGTTAAAATGGTGCCAGGCACAAAAGTTAAAAGAGGCTCGTTCTCCGCTGTCCGCAGGAAAGCAGAACAACATAGCGCCGAAACTTCCGTCCCGCCGACAGGGGGCTTGCATCCACCAGGATATAATATTTCCTGATCGACGGAACCGCTCCAAATAGCTTTCTCAGTAGCGGCGGAGTCTTCGGAAGCGCGGAAACGGGGCGGGCCGGAGCCGGACGTTTAGCGCCGGTAGGTGGTTTTCGTCTTTTCCCGGTGCCGCTCCAGGGCCAGCTCAATCAACCGGTCGAGCAGCTGCGGGTAACTCAGCCCGCTGACCTCCCACAGCTTCGGGTACATGGAAAAGCGCGTAAACCCCGGGATGGTGTTGATTTCGTTGACCAGCACCCGGCCTCCGGAGCGCGCGAGGAAAAAGTCCACCCGCGCCATGCCGGCGCAATCCAGCGCCCGAAAGGCCCGGACGGCGTAATCCTGTAAAATGCTTACAACATCCGGGGGCAATTCTGCCGGGATGACCAGCTCCGAGTTGCCGTCCACGTATTTAGCCTCGTAATCATAAAACTCCCGCAAAGGAATGATCTCGCCCGGAACGGAGGCGGCCGGCTCGTCGTTGCCCAGCACGCTGACCTCCACCTCCCGCGCATCGATAAACTCTTCGATGATCATTTTGCGGTCGTACCGCGCGGCCACCGCCAGGGCAGCCGCCAGTTCTTCCCGGTCGTGGGCCTTTGAAATGCCCACGCTGGAACCGAGGTTGGCCGGCTTCACAAAACACGGGTAGCCAAAACGTTCTTCGATAGCGGCGATGATTGCCTCCGGATCCCTTTCCCAGTCCTTCCGCAGACAGGCCCAAAACCCGGCCTGGGGCAGCCCCGCCCGGGCAAAGACCGTTTTCATCAGCACCTTATCCATCCCCAGGGACGAAGCCAAAACCCCCGCGCCCACATAGGGAACGCCGGCCAGCTCCAGGAGCCCCTGGATGGTGCCGTCTTCGCCGTAGGTGCCGTGCAGCACGGGAAAAACCACGTCAATTTCATCCCGGAAGCGCTCCGCCGGCCCCCGGTCAAGCCGGGCCAGCCCCTTTCGGGCGGGGTCCGCCAGGATGGCTACGGGCACTCCCGCCACGGGCACCCCCTGCCGTTCCTGTTCGGCCATCTGCAAAGGCTCCACCCCGGCCAGCCAGCTGCCCTCTTTCGTGATGCCCACCGGAATTACCTCGTACTTCCCCTCATCCAAAGCAGAAATGATCGAAGCCGCGGATTGCAGCGACACTTCGTGCTCGCCGGAGCGTCCCCCGAAAAGAACGGCCACCCGCAATTTCCTTTCGCCCACAAAAAACCCCCCAACAGTTTTTAAATAATTTTATTCGCCTCACCTATAAACAATTAATCTTCCAAAACTCAAAACTAACTTCTCTAAACGGCTGATCAACCGGCTTGTCCAAAAAAAATTTGGGTGTTAGAATTTGATTGCCGCAAAGCAAATCCCCCGGTCCGGAAAGGACCGGATAAAAACCGGCCCAAAGGGCAATAATGGCTGAAAAGGACAGGAGCGATGCCCGCATGCCCGCCCGGATTTACCCCTTTCCTACTTTCGAAGACCAGCAGGTAATCCGCACCGCCATCGAAGTTTTTCTGACTTCCCAAACGGGGGCGGCGCGGGACAGAATGTTGAAAACCATCCGGGCTATTCTCGACCGCTACCGCATCTCGCGGTTCAGCTTCCCTGATTATACCGTAGAAGCCACTAAAATGCCAGGGTTCTGCACGGTGCGGGCAAGAAACTTTGTTTCCGGCCAGCGGTGCCCCTGGTGCGGGGAATCCCTCTACGGGATGAACAGCAAAGTCCGGATCTTAAGCATCCAGGAACGCCGGGACTACCACCTGGTTACCTACGGCTGCCGCTGCGGAAGGGTGTTCGCCAAATACGAACAGCTGAAATAAGTTGACAGTTTCCCGTTAATATGTTAGCATTATAGCTGCCGAAAACACGCGCCGAAGTGGCGGAACTGGCAGACGCGCCGGACTCAAAATCCGGTGGGGCTCACCCCCCGTGTGGGTTCGACTCCCACCTTCGGCACCAGTTGATTTTCGGGGCCTTCGGGGTTGGAAACATCTCCCACAAACACCCGAAAAAAAATAAATCCGGTGGTGTTGGCGGACACTGAATCACCCCACCGGACTGCACTAATTCCCTCTTCGGATTACAAAAATACTGAAGGGGGTTTTTAGTTTGGCTAAGGGAAAAGTTCTGAAGCTGCGGAAGGACGTTCCAGCCACCTGGGAGGAAGCATTGCAGCAGTTCCTTTTCTGGAAGCAGGGGGAACAGAAAAGCAAGCGAACGATTGAGGATTACCGCTACCACGTCACCCAGTTCTTTAAGCATTTCCCGGACGCCTACAATCCCAAAAACGTCCGGAAATGCGTCCTGGAGTACATGTCCAGAGAGTGCAAACCCACCACCTACAACCTGCGGCTTATTTACCTGCGGACGTTCTTCAAATGGGCCGTCAAGGAAGGGATCTTCCCGGAGAATCCTTTGGAGGGGTTCCAGAAGAAAAAAGATGAGGGCCGGGTCGTGGACACCGACACCGATACCCTCGAACGGCTTTTGTCCCTCCCGGACAAGACCACCTTCTCCGGATTGAGGGACTATGCCTTGTTGCTGCTCACCTTAGATACAGGTATTCGCCCAGGGGAAGCATTTTCCCTGCTGCCGGACGATTTTAATTTCAAGTCCCTGCAAGTCACCGTCCGGAGGGAAACGGCCAAAACGAGAACAAGCCGGACGTTGCCGATTCTCCCGATTACGGCCAATGCCGTCCGGGAATTGATCTCCTCCCGTCATCCGGCCTGGAAGAATACCATTCCCGTTTTTTGCACACAGGGCGGAACACCACTGAACAGGCATACCTGGAATGACAGGATGGAAATGTACTCCCGAAAGCTGGGGACAAAAATCTGGCCGTATGCCTTGCGTCACGCTTTCGCACTAACCTATATCCGCAACGGGGGTTACGAATTGGGTCTCCAGCGTACCCTGGGACATAGCACCCTGGCCATGACCAGGCGTTACGTCAATCTCACCCAGGCCGATTTACGGGAAATGAACACGGCAGCCAGTCCCTTGAATACCCTCCTTCCGCAAAGGCACCGGGTAAGGAAGGTGAAGCCGTAATGGAATGGCAACCAGACTACACGGACGCCGTCACCTGCCTGGGGTGTATTGAGGCTTACCTTGTGCTTTACGAACACCAGCCGGAGGTTGCTTTGGAGAAGATAAAAGAGTTGCTGGAACTACGCCGGGAAGCAATGCAAAACGGGGCCGCCTGAAAACGGGCGGCCTTCTTTCGTTTTTTGGCCGGTCTAAACGTAATAACCTTTACCCGGCAATTTCAATGCGAACACCGGCCTTATTCGCTCCTAAACGTTTTTCAGGCCGGCAGGAATAAGGCTTTGGCGAACGGTTAAAAAAGGGGGGCGAATAGCCGATGACTTTTTCACCAGGGGATAATGAAGAAGGGTGATATTATGAGCAACCTTCGCTTTTCAAAGGTGAGGCCGTGGGTGGTAAACAAGCTGGTAAAAATGATGGCAGAAAAATACCCGCCGAAAGGGGAGGGTCATAAAGTTTCCGCAGCCTGGAGAACGGCAGAGAAGGCCAAAAATGGGGCGAAAGCACTCCGGGTAATAGTGAGATACCTGCCCGGAGGAATACGCCCGAATTTGGGGCTCCTACGCTTTTTTCCGCAGCTTCCCCTTGCGGTATTTAAGGCACCGGACCACCTTAAAGAGGGGGCCTTCTTTTGTTTCTAGGGTGTAGGCGGTCGCACCGGCAGCCTCCAGGCCGGCCAGGGGGTCTTTCTCAAAGAAGAAAGGGCAGTCGCAGCCGGTTGCACGTGAACATGTCCAGCAAAGGCTTTCCACCTGGTGGAAGGGGTTTACCTGGGCAGGGAATAACGTGGTTCGCCGGGGCAAGCTAGTCCTCCTTTCGCCGGGCCGGGGGGAGGGGCACCGCCGGGCCGAAGAGTCTCCCTTCCCGTCGATTTTATACCCAAAAACCGCTCGAAGTCCACCAGGTGGTTGGCGGCGGCTTTACTCCGTTCCGGCAAGTTTGCCGTTTCGGAGGAAAACGCTATAACCGCACCCCACCGCCTCCGCTATTTCTTCCTGGGTCTTGCCGTCCTGTTGCACCGTCCGGGGGGAAACGCCCAGTTTGGCGGCGGTGGCTTCGGAAAACGAAATTATTTCGCTTTCCGCTTTTGTAACCACCTTGTTTCCTTTGTAGCCATACTGACCTTTCTTCGCTTCCGGGTACTTCGCCTCGTATATCTCCTTGCGGCGTTTTAAATGCTCCCCGCGTTCCAGGGTTGTCAATTCCGCCCGGATAGTGCCTATTACCCACTACCGGGGGAAAACCTCCCCCCGGAAAATCCATGTTCCGGGACGGGGTAAATCCGGGAGCAAAATCAAAGTTTTTTCATTCGCAGAGTTTTTGGACAACTTACTCCAAAGGCCACCTGTTCACCAACACCTGGCCGGTGAGGATGTTCACCCAAAGGATGTCCGGGGCTGCTTTCCACCAGGGGGTAAGCTCCTTGAAGGAAGAAGGAGTGATAAGCTGCCGGGGTTTCTTTTTGCCAATGGCCTGTTTCGGTCGGGCCTTTGCTTTTTCCCAAAGGTCCTCAAAGAATGTCTGAAACTCTTCCCGGCTTACCAGCATAGTTTCAAGACCTCCCTTTACATGATACAATAAAAACATGGAACGAGTAACCTGTCCCTTATGCGGGGAAACGATGACTGAGAAGAAGGCGCACGGGGACGCTTTTTGGGAATGTCCCACCTGCCGGGCCGAATTGTGGGAGTATGACGAAAAAACGGAACGGCAGATAAGAAAGGCCATGCAGTCTGCACCGGCCAGGAAGAAAAGTTCCGGCAGCCGGAGGAAAAGCCGGTACAAAATGAGAAAGCCGGGCCAGAAATTCGTACCGTGGTACCAACGTTTCTAACTTTGGTTGCCGGCCAATATTCCCAATGGTTTTTCTCCGGGGGTTTTCTGCGGAGAAAACGGGGGAGAAAAACAAAAGAAAAAGAAAAGCCGGGGAAAAATTAACCCCGGCCTGTTGCCTTTTCCCTCGCTTTTTCGGCCAGAGAATTTCGCCAGAGGATGTATGACGCAGCTAATTCATAAGGCACTCCAGCCTTATCGTGAAGGGTAAGAAGCAGCTTTTGGGAAATAGTCTTAGGATAACCAACCTCCAGCTTTTCAACAGTGCCGACGCTAATACCGGCCAGGACGGCCAGGTCTACCCGTGACAGGTTGTGTCGCTTTCTCCAGAGGAGAAGGGGATTTTCGCCGGTAGTCAGCATCTCATCCCGGAGGGCTTTCCCTTCCTCTTCCTCTTTTTTGTACTCAAGGCGAGTTTTCGAGAGAGTTTTCATGGAAAAGAAGAAACCTCCTCTCCGTCATTTTTTCTGTTTTTGTAGTTGCTGCCAGACGCTAAAGTTTCCAAAACCTTCATAAACGCCGGGCTGTGTTTCCTGATATTCGCAGCGTGTAAACTCATCGTCAATTTTGCCACGCCTTTTGAGGTTTTCGTTCATCAGGCGGATGTCCTCCTCCTGCTGTTCCGGCGTTCGGGTGTCCACCCTGGGAGGCGGTTCGGGTTTTTTAGGCCGGGGGTACGGTGATTCGTAAACCTCCGGAAACACTTCCCAGAGAGGTTCACCTAATGCCGCAGCAATTTTTTCGTCTGTCTCCATGCCTGTTTGACTGCGCTTCCAGCCATACATTTCCAGCCGTTGCAAATACGTTGTCATCAGGTTAGCCCTTTTTGCCAGCTCTTGCAAGGTAATTCCCTTTGCCTCTCTAATTTCTCGAACACGGTTCATAATCAATCCTCCCTATTAAATTTCTAGCTTTTTTGTGCCGGGTTGCTTCGGCGGTCTAGCCGCCTGCGCCCGGCGGATGGCCTCCTGCCATAAGGCCGGGTCATGCCGGAGCAGGGAAACAAGTTCCGGTTCGGTCAGGTAAAGCCGGCATTTGGTCAGGCGGAGTTCAATCAACTTTTTCTGCTCCTTGTTCATGCTGAGATGACCGCCTCGGCGTGTTTCTCAAACTCGGTAAGCGGGACCAGTAGGCCGTGGGTGGTGTATCCTTCGTTGACCGCCTTCCCGCGCCGGTATTTCTTCAGCCAGGCCGGGAAAAGCCGCCGCAGGGTGTCGAATTTGATGGCGTAAATCAGCAGGTCGTCAACCACGTAATAAATCAAGTAGTCGGCCCGTGAAGTGTAAATCCAGCCTTTTTTTCCTATGGTGTCCACGCTGACAGTCTCCAGAAATGCGTTCCCTGTCCGGTGGGCTGCGTAGTCGCTTTTGTACTCAATCTTGAGGGTTTCCCCCGTTTCCCGGTTGACGAAAACCCTGTCTATTCCCTGCCGCTGCTGCCGCCGGGTGGCAGGGTAAATGTGAAACTTGCCGGCGAAAAATTCGTCCAGGAATTTTTCCCCGTCCTGGCCGCGCCTAAACTGGTCGTCGAAGTTGTGCATGGTTAAAATGGCCTCCTTTCATTAAAATGGAAAGTCATCAACCTTGCTTTTAAGGTTTTCCCAAAAATCGTCCGGGACGTCTTGAATATTATTGGTAACCTCGGTAACTTTGGTAACTTTCCCCGGAAAGTCTTGTGGCCGTAGGCGTTCCGGGTTTTCGCTTCGGTAACTTTCCCGGTAACTTTCTCTATCCTCCGGTAACTTTTCGTCAAAGTTACCGAAGTTACCACCGTTACCAAAGTTACCATGGTTACCAAAGTTACCGATAATATATCTCCCCCTGGTAACTGACTTTAACTCCCCACTTTTGGACATGGTATAAACCAGCTTTTTAACTGCATTGTAGGGTTTATCGAGTATGGCTGCTATTTCGTTCGGAGACATTGGAGTACCGCCGTTCTCTCGCAGGATTTCGATAATTTCCCGCCGTTCCTGGGAAAGCCGGTATTCTTCCGCGTTCCCTATGGCGTACCATGACGTAGTATGCCGGTCAAACTCCAGGGCCAGTTCCTTTTCCTCGAAGTCCCGGCCAACGGCAAACAATTCGGCATCCGCTTTCCCCCGGCTTCTTCTTAGTATCCAGGTCGTGTCCGCCGCACCCGTAACACCCGTCGAACCGGAAACGGAGTCCAGAATATCAAGGTACCCCTGTTTGTTCTGGTGGTGGAGCACCAGAATGGCCGCGTTATGCCGGTCGGCCAGGGTCTTCAAAGCACCCATGACGGCATAATCCTCCTGATAGACGTTGCTGTTTCTGCGTCCGGGGGGCCGCAGCTTCACCACGGTATCGACAATCAGGAGTTTCGCGTTATGCGCCTGGATAACATCTTCCAATGCCTGCAATCCACCCTGGTCAAGCCGGGGGAACTCAGTGAAGAAGTGCAGTCCCTGCGGGGCCTCCTCACCTTGCAGAACGGAAGTTAGCCTGTTTTTCAGCCGTCGGGGGCCGTCCTCCAGGGCCAAATACAAGACATTGGCTTTTTCCACTTTAATTTGTCCCAGGGCTATGCCGCCGGAAGCAACGGCAACAGCCACGCCCAGAGCTAACCACGACTTTCCTATCTTGGGCCGTCCGGCCAGAATCGCCAGTCCTTCCGGGAGAAGGCCGGGAACCACCCAAAGCGGGTCCGGAAATTCCCGGTTGATTAGTTCCTGGGCCGAGATACCCGAAGGCAAATTCAATTTCTGGGCCTCTTCTTTGGCCTTTTGGTACTTCCAGGCCGATTCAACTTTTTCTTTCGCCGTTTCCTCCGGGAAGGGAGGCTGGGAGTTCCGGGCCGCCTCCAGCACCAGCCGCAGGGCCTCTTCCTTCGTCAACCCCTGTGTCCGTAAACGGCAGGCATACCGGAAAAGGGTAGTATCTCGCAGTCCCTCCGGGACGCCGTTCAGGACGTTGACGGGGTTAACCTTCTCCCGTTTGCCCCCGGGCTGCCGTTTGCCTTGAAGCAGTTCCAAAAGCCATTTCGGGCAGGGGGCCGGGCCGTCTGGTAAGTCCTCCGGATTCATGCCGGGCACCCATGCATATTTCCTGCCGGAAGCATGGACACTGCCGGGGGCCACCACATAGCCGCCGTCACCCCGAACATCTACGCCGGGCAGCACCCGGACGCCGTTGGGCACCGAAAAGCCGGGGTGCTTGAAATAATAGTGAATACCCTTGCCGGTCTGCACCGCCCAGGTTAGCGGTAGGTGTTTCCCCTTAACTGCTTCCGCACCCTCGGGGCCGTCAACGTCCAGGACAATAACACCCGATACCTGGCCGGTGACAACCGCCCAGTTGCACCCAGGAAATTGCTTCCGCCACCGGGCCAATTCTTCAGCCGTGGGTCTGCGGGCCTGGTATTCCTTCCAATTCGGAATACGCGGGTGTTTACCGGGAGAATCGCAGTCTGGATTCCCGCAGGAACATTTGCCGTTTTTAACGGAATGAATGGGTATCAAACAGAACATGCCTACACCGCCGTTCGACTAGTTTTCTCCGCCCCCTGCCGGGCCATTTCCACCAGGGCAGCTATCGGTATCCTTCGGGACCGGGGGCCAAAGTCAAGGACGGGCAGCTTTCCTTCCCGAATCAACAACCAGACTTTGCGAAGTGAAATGCCCAGAATCTCCGCCGCCTGCTTCGGGGTTACGAATTCGTTCATTCTTTGCACCTCCCGCCTGTATTCTACACGAAAGAAAAACGTTTGCATACTCTTGACAGCACATTACAGACAGCTTATAATACAGATAACGCAAGGTTTAAGCACATTATTGAAAAATGCTTTGTAATGGGTATTACAGAAGGGGGGTGTATTACATGCTTTTGTTTTTCCGCATCCGGGACGGAAAAGAATACCTCTGGAATGATAAAAAAGAAGCCTGGGTTGCCGTTCCGCCTTTCGTCGTAGAACTGGGTAACGCATACACGGCGGAGGATTACGCAAGGCTGCGGGAAATGACCGGCCTGGCGGAAGAAGAGGAAATTGCCCGGAAGGTCAAACCTCTTGTTGAGTTAGCACTGTATGTAAGCGCGGGGATGAGTGCAAAAAAGGTGGAAAAACTGATTGAGGACTACCTCTCCCTGCCGGAAAAACTCCAGCAGCAGGCAGGAGAAGTTATGAGTTTTCTCGATTGGTTCACGGGAAAGCCTACCTTGCTGCGTTTATGGGCTGGGCAAGGTTTTTCGGTGGGAATACTCCCCTGTCTTGCGCTTAACGGGAAAATGGGGTGGTTCTGCATGGTCGAAACAGTTTTGGAAGCGACGGCAAAAGAAGTGGTCCTTGCGGTAATGCACGGGTGGAGGCCGTTTAAATTCTGCCGGAGCTGCTTCCGGTTTTTCCACGGCAAGGCATGTCCCTTCTGCCTGCCGGAGAAAAGCCGGAAGAAAAACTTCCAAAACGTTCTCCGGGTACACGCCAGCCGGGAAATAAAAAAACTGCCTCCTGAAGAACGGGAGGCAGCAGCAAAGGAGTTAAGCAGGATAAGGGAAGAAATAAAAAAGCACGGGGTTTCGGATAAACTGGTGGAGGACTACCGCAGCATTTGCGAAGAGTGCGGCTTACCCCTGGACTGGTACAGGAGATATAAGAAAAGCTTATAACTGCTATGGCTAAATTTTATCATAAAACCGGAAGGAGGGAGGGAAGTTTTAACGAAAGGTACACTACCGGACTGAAGGGAAAAACGAATTGTAGAACAATTTCAGTCCGGTGGTGTTGACGATACCGAAGAGGAAAAAAGTGCAGTATTTATGCGGGGTTCCGGGTTTCGGTAAACACTACCGGACTCAAAATCCGGTGGGGCTCACCCCCCGTGCGGGTTCGACTCCCGCCTTCGGCACCAGTCTATTTACAAGGGTTTCCGGGTAGCCGCAAGTTTTCAGACAATTGTTGGTCCGGTAGGGTTGTCTGACGCTTCCTGCCCCATTGGACTGCATCCCCCTTCGTTACGGATGACAAAAAGCGAAGGGGGATTTTGATCATGGCTCTGGCGCCGGAGGTTCCCATATTTTTCGGCTGCAACGATAAAACATCAGCCAGCTTCAGTTGGCCAAGATTGTTTAAACGTCCTTGATTAATGGTTCCATATGTGGTATCATTTAAGACATGGTGATGAGAAATTGACTAAGATAAATAAGCTATACATCCAAATAGTTCGTAACCCCAAAGATGTTAAATTTGAAGAACTGGACAGAATCTTGAAAAGGTACGGATTTAAATGCAGGCAGCCGGGTAAAGGATCCAGTCATTACATTTACTATCACCCGGAACTCCCGGACGTCCTCCCCATCCCTAAAGATAAGCCGATCAAAGCAATTTATGTAAAGCAGGCGATAGCTGCCATTGAAAAACTAAAAGAAAAGAGTGATCAGATGTGAAAGATTTGAATTATTACCTGGACTTAAATTATGAAATTAAACTAAGGAAGCTCACGGAAGAAGAAGGGGGCGGATGGCTCGCGGAAATCCCTCTCCTTCCCGGATGTATCTCCGATGGAGAAACGCCTGAAGAAGCCCTGGCCAATATCGAAGACGCTAAAAAATGCTGGATTGAAACCTGTCTGGAATTGGGTCGATCGGTGCCGGAACCAATCACCGGCGATTTTTCCGGACAGCTCAGGATTCGCATCCCTAAATCTCTTCACCGTACTCTGGCAGAAAGGGCCAAAGAAGAAAAAGTCAGCCTGAATCAGTACATCAGTTATCAGTTGGCCCGGGCAGAGGGCCATCCGACCAAAGCGAACAAGCAATAAAAAGACAACTCCCGCTGGCGGGTAAAAATATTTCGGTGAAACGCTCCGGCGATTTCAGCGATTTTTTCCATCCCGGCAAATAATTCCGCCACCGTCCGCGGCAGGAAATCCATTACCTTGATGCCCTCTTTCCGCAGCTCTTCCCCCTGGCTGCCGGTAATGTTTCCGCCGGCCACAACGAGGCCGGGCTGCAAAGAAACGATTTTGGCCAGGTCCGGCCGGGCAAAAAGACCTGCCCGCGGTTTTCCCGCCGCTTCCGGTGGATAGTCGCAATGCGCGGTGATCCCGGCAACCTGATCCCCCAGCCCCAGGGCAAAGAGAATCCCGGTGTGGGATGGCGCAAGGGGAACAATTGTTACGGGCAATGCGCTCTACCCCCGGAAAAAGCCAAAGTTTTTCCAGAAACCCGGTCGGCATAAATGCAGAGGAAAAATGTTTTTCTCAATCGAAAAGATCCCCAAAAACCTCGAAAATGCCGTGCTTCTTTTTCTTTTTATGGTGATGCCCATGGTACTCATCGCGGTATTCCCGGTAATATTTATCATCGTACTTGTGACGGCGCTCGTCAAAATCATCGTCATCGGCGCGAAACTCCCGGGCCAGCGCGACAACCTTTTCCAGTTCCCCGCGGTCAAGCCAGACACCCCGGCAACCGGGACAAACGTCGATGATCACCCCGTAACGGGGGGTTTCCCGCAAGGGTTGATGACAAACCGGACAATCCTTCATGTTTAAAACCTCCTTTTCGTTTGGGTAATTATACCACAAAAGGACCCCCATAGCAAACGAGCGGAAAAAAGCGGTAATTATTCAGCCTGGCTTTCATTCCCGACCATTGGCCGCCCCTGTATCCGCCCTTGCTCCCCCATTGCTTACCTTCCCCTGCGCGTGGTAAACTAGAAAGCGGGAAATGCTTTTTATGATTCCCGCCCGGAATACTCACCCGCATTCCCCTCCAAAATACTGTCATAATTTGAGCTGAAAATGGCTCAACAATATTTTCATCTGTAAGTTGTAATCAATAAGTATATTATAAAAGTCAGGAGTAAAGAGGAGGTCAGAACAGTGAAGATCGAAGTTCCCGTGGAGGAAGCCTACCGGCTAATCAACCCCGGTTGCGTGGTGCTGGTCACGTCGGCCTACCGGGACAGAGCCAACGTGATGACCCTGGCCTGGCAGAGCCCCCTTTCCAGGCGCCCGCCCCTGGTCGGGATCTCCGTCGCCCAGACCCACTTCACCGCCGAGCTCATTACGGCCAGCGAGGAGTTTGCCCTCAACATCCCCGGCGCCGGCCTCTTCAAGCAGGTGCAGCGCTGCGGGAAAGTTTCCGGCCGGGAAAAGGACAAGTTCAAGGAAGCGGGGTTAACGCCGGCGGGGGCGAAAAAAATCCGCGCTCCTTTGATTGCGGAATGTCTGGGCCATCTGGAATGCGGGGTTGTCGACCGCCACAAGACGGGCGATCACTTTTTCTTTGTGGGGGAAGTGCTGGCCGCCAGCGCAGAGAGCGATTTCTTTAGCGAGCGCTGGTATGAGGCGGCCGAACTCATCCATCACCTGGGCGGTAAATGGTTCTACTTCAGCGGCCGCCGGGAAGAAACTTAAATTTACCCCCAAGCACCCGGGGCATAGGGAGATGAGCGTTTGTTCTACGAAAGCACCAGGGGGAAGGCCGCGCCGGCAACTTCCGCGGAAGCGATCAAAATGGGAATTGCCCCCGACGGGGGTCTGTTCGTGCCGGACCGGCCCGTGAAGATTTCCCGGGAGCAACTGGCCGAAATGGCCGGGAGGTCCTACCGGCATCTGGCCCGGGATATTTTGCAGCTCTACCTGACCGATTTTTCGGCGGAGGAAATCGTAACTTGCGTCACGCCCGCCTACGGCGCGGACAGGTTCGCCGACCCGGCCGTCGCGCCGGTGCGCCCGCTCGATCGCGGCCGCGGACTGCATGTCCTGGAACTCTTTCACGGCCCCACTTGCGCCTTTAAAGACTTTGCCCTGCAAATCCTGCCGCACCTGCTCACCAGAGCAATGGTTAAAACGGGCGAAAACAAGGAGATTGCCATCCTGGTGGCCACTTCCGGCGACACGGGGAAAGCCGCCCTGGAAGGGTTTAAAGACGTACCCGGGACCAGGATCATCGTATTTTACCCCGCCGAGGGGGTCAGCGAGATCCAGAAGCTGCAGATGGTCACCCAGGAGGGCGGCAACGTCCACGTGATCGGCGTGCGCGGCAACTTCGACCACGCCCAGAACGGAGTTAAAGAAATCTTCGGCAACCGCGCCCTGAACGAAGAAATCGGGCGCGCCGGCTGCCGCTTTTCCTCGGCCAACTCCATCAACTGGGGGCGGCTGCTGCCGCAAATAGTTTACTACTTCTTTGCCTACCTGGATCTGCTGGCGAAGGGGGAACTGGCCGCCGGCGAGGAAATCAACTTCGTCGTCCCCACCGGGAATTTCGGCAATATCCTGGCCGCCTTTTACGCCCGCCGGATGGGCCTCCCCGTCCACCGGCTGGTCCTGGCCGCCAACCGGAACAACGTCCTGACCGATTTCATCCGCACCGGCATCTACGACCGGAACCGGCCCTTTTACAAAACCATTTCGCCGTCGATGGACATCCTGATCTCCAGCAACCTGGAGCGGCTGCTCTTTGAACTCACCGGCCGGGACGGAACAAAAATAACTGCCTGGATGGAGGAGTTGAAAGCGAAGGGCCGCTACCGCGTCGACGCAGCAACGCACGCAAAAATCCGGGAAATTTTCTGGTCGGACGCGGCCGGCGACACTGAGACCATGGCGGCCGTCCGCCATACGTACCAACAGTATGGTTATTTAATCGATCCCCATACCGCTGTGGGGATGCACGTCTACGAGCGCTACCGCGAGGCAACCGGGGACCGCCGCAAAACGATCGTCGCCTCCACCGCCAGCCCCTTTAAGTTTAACCAGAGCGTGGTGCAGGCCGTCTGGGGCCCGGAAGCCGTCCGGGGAAAAAGCGAGTTTGCTCTCTTGGAGTTTCTCGCCCAAAAAACCGGTCTGTCCATCCCGCCGGGGCTGAGGGATCTAAACAAAAAGCCGGTCCGGCACACCCTTGCCGTCGAACCGGCGGACATGGCCGGGACCGTTAGAAAAATTTTAAGCCGGTAATGCACCCACGCTTTGGCTGCCTCTGGTAATTGACTTTCCCTCTCTAGGCAAACTACCCGCTCGGGGCATCGCCGCGAACGAGGAAACCGGGCAGCCCGAGGCCGGCAGGAAACAACCCTGCACATAGTAGACGGCGGCCGGACAAGAAGTAAAACCGGCCGCCGGTTCCTTCCCTGCTTGCCAAAATAAGTTTTTACCCACCCCACAAAAAAAGCCCCGTCTCTTCGTCGAACCGGCGCTCGAAGTGCTCTTCCGCCAGGTACTCCCGGACAATGAATTCACAGGCGAAGACGATCGTCCCCTCGGCCAGGTGGCCGCCCCAGGCGCGCCCCTCTTCGTCGCTGAAGACGATGTGGGCGTGCACGAAAGGCCGCCCGTCCTTTAACGAAACATTGCCCACCAGCGCCAGGATTTCCTGGGGCGCTTCCCTTTCAATGTACTTGTACTGCCGGCCGGTCTGGTCGTAATAACCTACGCGCGCCCTGCTCACCGCCCCGAGAGCCCGCACTTCCCCCAGTGTTATACCCGCGTTCTCACATTCCCTGGTCAGGGCCTCCAGAAGATCGTCCCCCTTTTTCAGCCGACCCATAATTCGCCGGGCGGTTCTCACCGATCCCTTCATCAACAACCGCTCCTCTCCGGAACATTTTTTGCTTCCTTACATTATTTTACCAGACACGGCAGCTTAAGCAAGCGTTTCTGTTTGCCGGGAAGTTTTTTGGAGAAACTGACAGCAAAAGGCTGCCCGTTCCGGGCGGCACAATTGTTAATTTTTCAATAATTCCAAAAATTGCTTTACGGTCAACCCGGATTTACTAATTTGTGACCGCAAAAGTCCCCTGTCTAATTCATCATGCAACGGTATCGTTAATACTACTGCCCTGCTTGTGTCAGCAAGCAACTTCGAGGATACCACACAAAACAGTAAGAAACCTCCTGGTCTGACTATCTCCGGTAAGGACATGTCTACCTGCTGGCATGGACAGGGAAAAATACGGGCTGCCCTGCGTGCGCCTACTTCTTTCCGTTTCCATTAGTGAACTTAGCGATCAGGGCCAGGCAGTCTTCGAGGGAGGCGGCCTTGAAGATTTCCCGGCGGAGCCTTTTTAACTGCTCCAGGTCGGAGGCGGTCTCCAG
>JAIMBK010000021.1 GCA_023511535.1 Armatimonadota bacterium | reverse complement strand
TACTTCAACAAGGATTTCCTCTGGGCCCTGGAGGGTTTATCCTACGACTGGGTGACCAAGGCCAAGCGGAACACCGTGCTCTACCGCCTGGAACAGGGTAAAAAAAAAGACCGTTACGTCCGGGTGAACGCCCGGCAGCTTTTAAGGCAGTACTACCCTTTCCTGGCGATCGGGAAAAAAGGTCTGGTTTCTCTGGCCATTCCCGGTCTTTTCCTGGCTTTTCCCAGGGAAGTGGATACCCCAAAAGGAAAGCGGAGAAAAAAGGTGTACCGGCCGGTGGCGGTAGTGGCCGTCCTCCGGCTAACCGAAGACAGTACTCCGGAAACAAGGGAGTTATCTCTTTCGGCCGACCAGGAACCCCCGGCTACCTATAAAGGCGCGTACCTTCTCTTAAGCAATCGTTTTGATGCCCCGAGGGAGGTAGTGGTGGCCTACCAGAAGCGCTGGCGGATAGAGATTTTCTTCCGGAACGCGAAGCAGGAACTGGGGTTGGCCCAGTGCCATTCAACCAGTGAAAACACCATCCACGCTTATTTTACCTTGCTTTTTGTAGCGGAAACTCTGGTCCGTTTTGCGCAGTGGGAACACAATAAGGAAGGTGAGGTGGTTACGCACGGAGAACTTGTAAGACTTTTTTTCAGGAGTCGCTGTTGGGTGGAATTCCGTTCTTCCCCTGCAGGAGTGGTTGTCCACCCTGTAATGGATGCCGCAGCCAAACGTTTTCAAAGGTTGTGTGAAGCTTATTGGCCTGATAGAGCGGAAATGAGGTGGTTTAACAGTAACTCAAAGTGGAAGCAATTGCCATTAAGTGCATAAGTCATGTATATAAAAATAATGGCATATCATGTAAAATTAAGTCGATCGATTTTTGTTGTCATATTATGTTTATTATGGTATTACTAGCTATACATAACACATTCTACATGGGAGGTAACACTATGGGCTCACTTATTTCTCATGTTTCCGGTAATGGGTACTATGCAAAAGCAGGAAACTACAGTTATAATAGAAACATAGGAGGGTTAGCTGTTTCGGCAAGTGCTCTTGACGTTGGAAGGGTTACCAGAAAATATGAGTATAGTATCAAAAAATTAAATTTTGAAGCAGAAGCCTCAAAACGCAATAAATACTTTTCCATTGGCGGAGAGGCGTCTCTCGCAAAATATAGTGGAAGCTATAATATCTCAGGGGGAAAAATAAAAATAGGAGGTTCGGCTGCCCTTGGTTCCGTAGGTGTCAGGGTGTCAGCTGGGAAAAATCACTTCAAGGTATACGCCGGCATTGGTGCGGTGGGGCTTGGCGTATCCCTTGATGTCAGACGTTAGGAAGGGGGTATTAATTTCTTTGAAATTTATTAAGTCATTTCTTCTAATTGCTGCAGTGCTAGGTGCTTCTGTTCCTACAGTGTTAAATTTGAGTGACGCTTCAATGCCGTATAGCGACAGGATCATTAATTCCCTAATCTTTATAGTTTTTGCTCCCTTATCCTGTTTTATTATCTATAAAATATTAAAAGCCATCTATCATTACAGTGCTGATCAAAGGTGATTATCTATGACCGTCAAAAAATCACTCCTTCCCATTGGTTCGATTGTAATAATTGATGGTTTTGAAGTTGACGGGGTAAAGAAAAAATTAATGATTTACGGCAGAAAGCAAATACAATCAGGCAATGATGAGATTTGGGATTATGTGGCGTGCTTTTATCCCGAAGGAAACATCTCATCAAATTATAATGTATTTTTTAATCACGAAAATATAGTAAGAATTTTATTCCGTGGTTACGAAGACGAAGAGGAAATTGCCTACAGGAATAATTTTTTATAGCATACTGCACCAGCAAGTGAGGCGCCAGGGAGTGGTGACCTCCGCTATTCTCGGCGGATTTAAAATAGAGGTAGCAGAGGTACTTGTGCAAACGCCTTAATATTAACCTGCTCAAAAATCTCATCCCTGCAAGACATTCCCCCCTCATGGGGGTTCATTTAATTTCCATGCAGCCATCTTACTGATTGTTTAAGGTGATATCCGCAGCCAGCACCCCTGTAACCCGGCCCGCCTCATCCCTTATGGGCAAGGAAATGGTCCGGCAGGGCTGCCGGGTGATGGCCGAAATATAAACCGGGGAAAAATATTCCTCCCCCGCCATGGCCTTTTGCCACCAGGGGCGGATGCGCGCGTTGGCCAGGGCGGCCGGCGGCCGGGAGAAAATAAAGGTGCCGTCGCTGCGGTTGGAATAAACCGCTTCAATGCCGGTCTGCCGGGTCAGCCAGTCCTGCAGGAGGGCGCCGTGAGCCGCCGGGTCCAGGGTCTGTATCTCCGGGCGGGCGGCCAGTTCCCGCAAAGCTTCCATCACCTGTTCCAGGTGCATTTTTTCCGATTCATTCAGCTTACCAGCCTCTTCTTCCGGGTCGCCGGCAGCCGCGTTTTTCTCCACCAGTGCGGCCACCCCGGCCAGCAGCTCGCCCACGTTTTGAATGCTGGCAAAGCTGTTTTCCAGCACTTCCACCGCTGCACCCATCTGCTGCAGGTAACTCTCGATCTCCCGGTAAGCCTTCCCGACCCGCCGGCTCATACCGGCCACACCCCGCTCAATGTCGGCAATGCTCTCCCTGATGTGCCCGGCTTCCTCCACACCGGCCGCAATTCCCTCTTCTCCGGCCCTAATCTGGAGCGCCACCTGGACCACCTTTTCTTTAATCCCTTCCAGGATGGCACCGGTCCTTTCCACGGCCTGCTGGGTACGGTCGGATAGCTTTTTCACCTCTCCGGCCACAATGGTAAAACCCCGGCCGTGCTCGCCGGACCGGGCCGCTTCTATGGCGGCGTTCAGGGAAAGGAGCCGGGTGTGCTGGGATATCTGCCCGATGCCGGCCACAATTTCGTCCACCTGGTTCACGGCCTGGCTCAACGTGCCGATCTCGCCGGCCACCCGGGAGGAATGGGAACGGATGCGGTTGACGGCCTCCAGCACCCTTTGGAGCACTTCCCGGCACTTTTCCACCAGCCGCCGGTTTGCCTCCGCCTCCCGGCCCAGTTCCTGGCCGAGATTGAAGATGACCCCGGCCGCTTCGTGCAGTTTTTGAAAGGTTGCTACGGCCTGCCGGGCGTTCCGGCTGACCAGGGACATCTGTTCCACGGCGGCGGAAACCTGTTCCGCCGTCACCCGGTAATCCCTGGACAGGATGCGCGCCCTGTCCACCTGCTCCTTTACCTCCCGCCACAGGTCATGCCCAGCCGGAAGATCCACTTCCGCCTCTTTACCGGCCCGTCGGCTTTTGATCCCGGCCGCCAGTTCCCCCAGCATCCTGCTGTTTTCCCGCCTGCAACAAAAGGTAACCGCCGCCGTGGCCACCAGTGCCCCCAGGAATGCGCCGGCCGGTGCGGCCGCCGGCAGCGGCCACCACCAGCCCGGAATGATGCCGGCCAGCCCCCCGAAGATAACCGGAAGGACAAAGCGCGTCGCCGCTGATCCCGTCTTCCTCTCCATTCCCTCCTGCCCCTTTCTCTGATCATAAAAATCTTTCTCCTTTGAAAGAAGCGGGAAAGAGCGCCTTTGCCCTTTTCCGCCTATTTTAGCACCACGGCGAAGGGAAATCCACCACCAGGATATGGTTTTTCATGTGGAAAATGTACAGTGAATCCGCTCCGGTGCCGCCCGGCGCTCCCCAGAATACGGCTCCGATCCCGGCAATTCAGGTTTGATTGCTCCGGCTTCAGGAAGACCTGGTTACCAGTGGGCGCCGGGCCCACGCTCGCCCCAGCGCTCCGCAAGCCGCCCGTTTTGGACAACGCGGCGGCTTGCTTATCCGGTAGCTGTTTTACCGAACATTTATGTTTTTCCAGGGCCGCCCGGCGGCCCGGGCCACAAAACGGCCCAGCAGGGGGAGATAACGGTTGTTCAGTCCCGGGTCCAGACCGTGAAGTTCGGTAAGGACCCGGTATAGTTCCTCCAGGGAAGTATTCCCCGCCCTTTCCCCCATTCCGCCGACGGTAACATCCACCCACTCCACGCCCGCCTTTATGGCCGCCAGGGCGTTGGCCGTGGCCAGGCCGAAGTCGTTTTGGCCGTGGAATTCAAGCGGGACAGCCACCTTCTCCTGCAGGCGACTGAGGCGCTCAAAGGTTGCGAACGGATCAAGCACACCCACCGTGTCGCAGTAGCGCAGCCGTTCGGCTCCCATCTCCTGCGCCAGCAGCGCAAACTCCATCAGAAAGGCCTCCTCGGCCCGGGATGCGTCCTCCGCCCCCACCGTTACGCGGCAGCCATGACCGGAAGCATAGGCTATTGCTTTCCGCAACTGCGTCAGGACCCAATCCCGCGACCGGCCCAGCTTGTACCGGAGGTGGATTAAGGAAGCCACAAAAGGTACGGTGAAAACGGCGCAAAGATCGATCAAGACCGCCGGTCATACTGCCAGGGCTGCCGTTAAGACCTCGCAGGCGGCGGCAAAAACCGCCGCCAAAACCGCTCAGACCACTCAAAGGGCGGTACAGGCAGCACGGACGGCGGCAAGAGCGGCGGCTGTTTCGGCAAAGGCAGCAGTAAAGGCAATGCTGACCACCATAAAGGCGATCATCGCGACGGCCAAGAGCCTGATTGCTCTGATTGCCGCCGGCGGCTGGATAGCAGTGGCGGTCATTCTTGTGAAATCATTCCTTTTACCCGAAAAATTTCCCGGCAGTGAACACAGACCAGAACCAAACAACCGGCATATGCACCATTGGCGATGAACCGTCGTCAAGTAACGCGGAAAACTATACCCGGACATCATGCCATCCCCATTCAGTCCTTTGAGAGCAAAATTTTTACAGTTCCATAATAAAGCTGCCAACACTACTAACAGTGATACCGCCCCCACGACCGGTAATACCCCATGTATAAAACTCCAAGCTCCTACCGGGGCGAAAGAAGGATTAATATGAACTTGTTCCACCGGTATACCTACAAAACAAAAACACATTTTTTATTTCCCTCCATATCCAAGTTCTTTAAATAACTTTTTCCCTTCTTGAGAGCAAATGAAAGCAAAAAATTCCTCGGCCTTTTCCCGGTGCGGTGCTTCGCGTAAAAGAGCGATCATTACCTTTTGTCCATATTGCGGTAACTTAATAGCGGTTATGTCTTTTTGGTCGTATCGTACCGCCTGGTCGTTCCAAATAATTGTCGCATCGGCGGTCCCGTTGGTTACTGCTTTCAGGAGCCCTTCCACCGTTGCCGGAGCGGGCTTAATTAGATGAACCTTTTCAGATAATTTTGCTTTCTTTAGTACTTCCTCTCCCACACAACCGCCGACTAGGTGCGATTGGTCTTGGTCGGGAAGCGCCAATTTCACGTCGGACTTCGTTAAATCCTCAAGCGAAGTAATTGCTTTGGGATTGGTCTTCGCTACCACTATCACCGGGACTTTGGCTGTTAGCTCCTGATAATGGTCCAACACTCCTTTTTCCTTTAAAACCTGCATATATTCAGGAGAAGTGATCAATACATCCGGTTTGGCCCCGTTCTCAATTTCCTCGGCCAGGGTTTTATAATCGGAAAACGTGAAATCCACCTCGCATTTATGCTTATTGGTAAAGTCCTGCGCTATTTCTTGCAAAGGCGCCTTCAAACCCGCGCCGGCGAAAACCATGATTTCGGCGGCCGGCGCGGCCTCCCGGGCGGTCCGCGGCGTTCCGCACCCGACAAGCAGACCTGCCAGCAAACCGATGAGACCTACGAACAACCAAGCTCTCTTTCGCATTCTGATTCCTCCTTTTGCCTGTTATTTTGCAATTTCAGAAGGCACTGGTTTTTAAGCCGCGCGGCCGGTTCTTGACCGCCACGCCACCCATAACTTCTTTCCCTTCCCGGCCGGCCGCCCGGGCTACCGTGCGGCTCAAGATGCTGAGCCGCTGGCGGTCAAGACCTATTGGGATGCCGTAAAGGTGCTCCAGCGCCGCCGCCACCTCCTCCAGAGAGACGTTTCCCGCCCGCTCGCCGAGTCCCCCCACGGTAACGTTTACGTATCCGCACCCGGCCCTGACTGCCGCCAGCGCGTTGGCGGTGGCCAGGCCGAAGTCGTTGTGCCCGTGGAATTCAAGCGGGATGGCCACCTTCTCCTGCAGGCGACTGAGACGCTCCAAGGTTGTGAAGGGGTCGAGTATGCCCACCGTGTCGCAGTAGCGCAGCCGCTCGGCCCCCATCTCCTGCGCCAGCAACGCAAACTCGACCAGAAAGGCCTCCTCGGCCCGGGAGGCATCCTCTGCTCCCACCGTTACGCGGCAGTCGTGAGCCAAAACATAGGCGATTGCTTTTCGCAGTTGCGCCAAGACCCAGCCGCGCGTCCGGCCCAGCTTGTACCGGAGGTGGATTTCGGAAACGGGGGCCGAAAGGTGCACGTCCCGCACCCCGCAGGCGAGCGAAGCGCGGATGTCTTCCGGCAATATCCGGTTCCAGGTGCTGACCCGGCTGCGCAGGCCGAGGGCAACAATGTGCCTTATCGCTTCCTGCTCCACCTCGCCCATCGCCGGGATGCCTGCCTCGATCTGGTACACACCCGCGCGGTCGAGCAGCCGGGCAATCAGGACCTTTTCCCTTGTTCTGAAGGCCACCCCCGGTGTCTGCTCCCCGTCCCGCAGGGTGACATCGACAAACAGTGGCGTGCGCAAACAAACTACCTCCGCACCAAGGGCGTTCTCAGGTAACGCGACAAGCTTTTTTCCCGACGTCCGCCGCGTGCAAATGGCCCACCGCATCCGCCCGGCACTGCCGGCACCAGTCCATCTGGGGCAGGTACTGCCGGCAAACGGTGCGGACAAAAGCGATCTCTTTCGGGCCTGGCGGCGCGAGGTGGGCGAACCCCGCCAGCGGGATGAGGGGCATGATGTTCATCATGTACACACCCAAACCGGCCACGGCCCGCGCAACCGCCGGGAGATGGTGGCCGTTCGCGCCGGGTATGAAGACCGCGTTCACCTTCACCCGCAAGCCCGCGCGCACGGCTTCGACAATACCCGCGGCCTGCCGCGACCAGAGGAGGGCCGCCACCTCCATCCCCCGGTAGACCGTCCCGCCCCACCGCACGCCAGCGTAAATCGCCGCCCCCACCGCCGGATCCACCGCGTTTACCGTGACGGTCACGGTTCTCACCCCAAAGGCTTTGAGCTGCGAGACGTAATCGGCCAGCAGCAAACCTTTCGTGCTGACGCACTTAATTAACTGGGGAAACCGCGCGTGCACCAGCCGCAGGGTTTCGAACGTCGCGGCGTTGGCCAGCGGGTCACCGGGGCCTGCAATTCCTGCCGCCCGGATACGCGGGTCCCGCTTCACTACCTCCGCCACCCGTGCCGCCGCCTCTTCTGGAGTGAGCAGCCGGCTGGTGACCCCGGGCCGGCTCTCGTTAGGGCAATCGTACTCCCGGCTGCAGTACCGGCACTCTATGTTGCAGGCCGGCGCCACCCATCCGTGAAGCGCCAAAAAACAGGGCCACCCGCCTGCCTGCCAGGCGTCTCAGGTAAGGAAGCGCCCTCTGCCTGGCGGCTTCCGCCTCCTTTTCTACCCACGCCGCTTCCCCCGGGCGGTTAAAGAAAGCAGCAACAGCCTGCAGTGCCGCCACGGTTTCGGCCAAACCAAAAAAGGAAACCTTCCGCCAGGGAATACCGAAGCGCTCCTCCATCTTTTGAGCCAGCCGGCGCCCGGTACGCCCGCAGTGCACGATATTGAGCCCGGCCCGGTGAGCCCGGGCCATATTTTCTACCGTTGCCCGGCCGGACACGGCACAGATAATATTTAAACCGAGACGCTGCAATAGCTGCTCAATTTCCTTTAAATCCCCCTGAACGTCAAACTCACCAAGTATGTTCACCCTATTTTCCAGGGGCGGCCCGGCCGGACCACGCCCGATAAAATGCTCAAGCAGGGCTGCCGCGGCGACATCGTGCCCATTACCCTGGCTCACCCCGCCGAAACCGGGACAGTTGACCGGCACCACCGGCAGGCCCAGGGAGGCCGATACCCGTTTGCAGATTGCCTCCACGTCCTCACCGATCAGTCCTACCGCGCAGGTAGTGTAAACCAGCACGGCGGAAGGCCGGGGGCGCAAACTTATTGCTTCTCTGATGGCATCTTCCAGTTTTTGCCCGGCACCAAAGATAATTTCCTTTTCTCCCAGGGCAGTAGAAAACACCCTGTAGTTCTTTTTACGCACCGTCTCACTGTAGTAAGCACAACCCACCGGCCCGTGGATGAGGTGAACCACGTCCCTGATGGCCGCCAGCATCCAGCGGGCTCCGTAAAGCAGGCAGGCCCGCTGGGAGATCACCCCGGGGAGGGTCTGCCGCTCACACGCGGGCAGGTTCGTCAATTCCAGGTGCCCGGCCCGTTCGGGCATTATTTCAATGAGCATTTTCATGGCTCATTCTTCCCCCTCCAGGCAGGATCCCCCATGACAGCCACCTTTTTCATCATGGTGTGGTGCAGGGTGTCGGCCAGGGAATCGATTAACCGTCCCCTTTCCTGGAGGAGGCTTTGGGGGATGGGTTTTCCGGTTATCTCCCGCAGCGCCTTTAAAAAGGCATCGGTACCCCGTACCCCCACCGGCGGCGGACCAACCACGGCACGCACGCCGTATTTGGTCATGATCACCCCTCCATATTTTTTATTTAATGTAAAAAGGTGCCGTTTCCCCGGGGGAATACCGGCACCTTTGCCCGCAAACTTTGCCCGCAAAAACACTTCACTGTTTACCAGATTTAAGAGGCGCCAATACCTTAAGAAAACCTCCCCAGCGAGGAGTGTCTTCTCTTTCCAGAGAAGCCTCAGATGTAAGCGGCCGCAGTGTAATGGATACCCTCAAATGACCCTTTCACCGGCTTCACCGATAAGAACGAGAATTCTTTCCTACCTGAACCAGGAAGGCGAACGATAACATCAAGAAGGCCCTAAATAAAAGAAGACGCTTTTTAAGCAGTTACCTCTCCTGCAAAAGCGCCCTTGCTTGCTTCCACCCCTGGACATTAATAAAAACAAAGCACTTTTTGACGGAAAAGCACCTGCCAAAAAGCGCCCTTGCCATAAATACACCTTTGTATAACCTGCTTTTAGTATAAGTCAGCCCAGGTCCTGTTGTCAATACCTTTTTTAGTGTCAAGTTAAAGTGGGTTATTCCCGGTTCTTTTTAACCAGACCGTCATGGGACGTCACGGTGTACTCCAGCCCACCGGAAAAAGCTGAATTCAGGTTTTTTCTCAGCTCCAGGTTCTCTCCCAACGCCTTTTCCAACGCTTTTCCCGCGCTGCGAAAGTCAATCTGGAGGGTTTCCCTGGCGAACTGGCCGGCCGCCGCCTTAACTGCTGTCGCCGGGGAGTTCTTCAGAACCACTTCCGCTGTTTTTACAATGTTTCTAACCCTGGTTTACAAAATTCTTTTTCTCGTTATAATCTAAATGGGATGACTTTGCAAAATAATAATGAAGTCTAATGAGAAAGGGAAGGTTGCGATGGAAAAGGAAAAAGATCGGCATCCGGCAACCAGGTACGTTTGGGAACTGCTGGACGAACAGGAACGCGGGGCGGCCCTGGCCTTTAACGAGCGGTACAAAGAGTTTTTAAGCCTGGCCAAGACGGAAAGGGAAACCGTGGATTACCTCGCCGGCCGGGCGCGCAACAGCGGCTTTGCGCCCCTCCTGGAATTCGGCCGGCTGAAGGCCGGCGACCGGGTTTACCTGATCGGGCGGGGTAAAATCATGGCCATGGCCATCATCGGGAGCGAGCCGCTGGAAAAAGGGCTGAACATTATCGGCGCCCACGTGGACGCGCCCCGCCTGGACTTAAAGCCGAAGCCCCTTTATGAAGAGGCCGGCCTGGCACTTTTAAAAACGCATTATTACGGGGGGATTAAAAAGTATCAGTGGGTGGCCATCCCCCTGGCCCTGCACGGCGTGGTGGTGAAAGGGGACGGGCGGGTGATTTCCCTGGTGATCGGGGAAAACGGCGCCGACCCCGTTTTTACCATTGCCGACCTGCTGCCGCACCTGGCCAAAGACCAGATGGAAAAGAAAATGAGCGAGGCGGTGACCGGCGAGGCCTTAAATATTCTGGTGGGGGGCCTTCCCGTGGACGACCGGGAAGCGAAAGAACGCGTGAAAAAGGTGGTGCTGGAGCATTTAGGCCGGTATTACGGCATCCACGAGGACGATTTTGTCAGCGCCGAACTGGAGGCGGTCCCCGCCTGGCCGGCCCGGGACGTCGGCTTTGACCGCAGCCTGATCGGCGGCTACGGCCAGGACGATCGGTCGAGCGTTTTTACCGCCCTGGAGGCGCTTTGTGAACAAAGGGAAGTGCGCCGGACGGCGGTGGCCCTGTTTGCCGACAAAGAAGAGATCGGCAGCACGGGGAACACAGGGATGCACTCGGTGTTTATGGTGAACTTTATCGCCGAGATCGCCGGCCGCTGCCTGCCGCAGTACAGCGACCTGGCCCTGCGGCGCATCTTGAACAACTCCCGGGCCATCTCGGCAGACGTTACGGCGGGTTTGAACCCCAGCTACCCGGAGGTAATGGATAAACTAAACGCCCCGCTTTTGGGTTGCGGCGTGGTGATCAGCAAGTATACGGGCGCCCGGGGAAAAAGCGGCGCCAGCGACGCCCACCCCGAGTTTGTGGCCTTTATCCGGGGCCTGTTCGACCGGGAAGGAGTTATCTGGCAGACAGGCGAACTGGGCAAAGTCGACCAGGGCGGCGGCGGAACCATCGCCTACCTGATGGCCCGGCACGGAATGGATGTGCTGGACTGCGGCGTGCCGCTTTTGGGGATGCACTCGCCTTTCGAAGTGGCGAGCAAGCTGGATGTCTACATGGCGTATAAGGGGTTCCGGGCGTTCTTTAGAAATGCCGATTAAAGAGGAACAAAGGCCCGGGGGGCGCAGGAGGCAGAGACAAGGGGACAAAGGCACAAAGACGTAAAGGCACGGAGGGACAGGGGCACTGCGGGAATAAAATCGGGTTTCCCGCCGCCCGGGAAAAAAGCCGCTTCTCTCTTCATCACGGGCTTGCTTTACTTTGTGCCTTTGTGCCTGGACAGCTCAGTGCCTCTTCTTTAGGGGAGAGATCCTTCATGCTGGTGAAGTATTCCGTCGGGGACGTCGTCCAAATGCGTAAACAGCACCCCTGCGGGGGCGACCAATGGGAAATCATGCGCACGGGAGTGGATTTTCGCCTGAAATGCTTAAAATGCGGCCGGGTGGTGATGCTGCCGCGGCCAAAATTTCTGAAAAGCGTAAGGGCAATTGTAAGCCGTTCAACCCTTTGAAAGACCGGCCCGGAGCGGATACGAGATTTGTCATCGGAATCATTGAACAAGCGGCCACCCCTTTAAACGACCGGTCGAAGGAGGGTTGGGGAAAGTGGAAGTCGGCCGCTTAAAGAAAGTAAAGAAAGGACCGGGAAACTGCCCCCTGAAGGGGGGTTTATTTTTCAGGAAAAGAAGGAATCGCGGCAAATGCAGGGAATTTAAGAGGTAAAGCAAAAAATTGACGACGGGAGGAAAAATAAATGCGCATTCGTTTTTTGGGGGCGGCCCGGATGGTGACGGGCTCCTGCTTTCTTTTGGAGGCCGGGGCGGTCAGAATCATGGTTGACTGCGGAATGTTCCAGGGACCGCGCTTCATCCGGGAGAACAATTACCGGCCCTTTTCCATACCACCGCAAAGTGTCGATTATCTCTTGCTGACGCACGCCCACATCGATCACAGCGGGCTCATTCCCAAGTTAGTTAAACAGGGTTTTCGCGGGAAAATTTTCGCCACCGCCGCCACCGTCGATCTCTGTTCGGTCATGCTGCCGGACAGCGGCTACATCCAGGAGATGGAGGTAGAGCGCCTGAACCGAAAGAACCGGCGGGCCGGGCGGCCCGAGGTGGAGCCCATTTATACGGCCGAGGACGCCCGGAACTGCCTGTCGCTGTTTCAGCCGGTAAACTACGGCGAAGAACTCCCGCTGACCGCCAAAATTTCCGCCCGTTTTCTGGATGCCGGGCACATCCTCGGCTCCTCGGTCATCGAACTTTCCGTGCAGGAAGGGGAAAACCGGACCAGGCTGGTCTTCAGCGGGGATCTGGGGAACGAAAATAAACCGTACCTGAACGATCCCGTCTCCCTGACCGAGGCGGACTACCTGATCATGGAATCTACTTACGGGGACAGGCTGCACGACGGGCAGGAAAGCCGGCCTGAAGACCGCCGGAGGCTGCTGCGCGAAATAGTCTGGGGTACTTACCGCAAAGGCGGCAATTTAATTATTCCGGCTTTTGCCGTGGAGCGCACCCAGGATTTGCTTTACGACCTGAATTTGCTGGCTTTAGAGGGCGACTTCCCGCCCATGAAGGTATACATCGACAGTCCCCTGGCCACCGCCGCCACCGAAATTTTTCGCCGGCACTGGAAAACTTTTGATGAAGAGACCAGGGAGCTCATCGCCCGGGGCAACGACCCGCTGCGGATGCCGGCGCTGGAATTTACCCGGACCACGGAAGAATCGATGGCTTTAAATAAAATCCCGGGCGGGGCGATCATCATTTCGGCCAGCGGGATGGCCGAGGCCGGACGGATCAAGCACCACCTGAAGCACAACCTGTGGCGGCCGGAGTGCACGGTGCTGCTGGTGGGCTTCCAGGCGCCGGGCACGAAGGGGCGGCGCCTGCGGGACGGGGCCGGGAAGATCCGCATTCACGGCGAAGAAATCGCCGTGCGGGCGGAAATCAGAAGCATCGAAGGGTATTCCGCCCACGCCGACCAGCAGGCGCTTTTGGACTGGGTGGGGGGCCTGCGTAAAATGCCCCGGCAGATTTTTTTGGTCCACGGGGAGGCGCAGTCGGCCGCCGTGCTGGCGGAATTGCTGGCCCAAAAATACGGCGCCGCTGTTTCTGTACCGTTCCTCGGGGAAACCGCTGAGCTTACGCCGGGCGAGGTGATCGACGAGGCAAAAGTCCGGGAGGCCCTGGCGGCTTTGTCCGCCCGACTGGAAGACGTTTTACAAACCAGGGCGGCGCAGGATCAGTACGCCAGTCTACTCAATAAAATAAATGATCTGGAAGGTTTTGTGGAGAAAATGGTTAAACGGGCGGGCTAAAAGATGATCTTTCAAGTAAGGTATAAAGGCATAAAGAAACACTTGTGACCAGGGAATATTTACCTTGTGCCTTTTGTCCGAAAAGCTTTATGCCTGATGTTTTCAGAGTGGATTAAATAACGGGGGAAGTTTAATGGAACGCCGATCGTCAGTTGCGGACCGGGAAAAATTATGGACGAGAGACTTTCTCTTGATCTGTCTTTCCAACCTGGCCACCTTTATGGGTTTTCAGATGTTGATGCCCACGCTGCCCGTGTACGTGGATTTTTTAGGGGGAAAGGAAAGCGAGATCGGCCTGGTGATAGGTTTTTTTACCATCTCGGCGGTAATCATCAGACCGGTCGCCGGGAAGGGAGTAGACACGTACGGGCGCAGGGGCATATACCTGCTCGGTCTTTTGGTGTTTACGCTTTCGTGTTTGTTATATAACTGGACGTATACCATCCCGCTCTTGCTGCTGGTCCGTTTTTTGCATGGTTTCGGCTGGGGAGCTTCTTCTACGGCGGCCGGAACAGTCGCGGCCGACGTCATCCCGAAGCAAAGGCTGGGCGAGGGCATGGGCTACTACGGCCTGGCCGCCACCATTGCCATGGCCGTGGCGCCCGCCACCGGCCTGTATCTAATCAACGAGTTCAGCTTTCCGGTATTGTTTTACGCTTCTACCGGCCTGGCCGCCTTAGCTTTCTTGCTGGGTTCCTTGATTCACTATCGAAAAATGCCGGCAGCGCGGGCGGAAACGAAAGGCGCCTTATTTGAAAAGAGCGCCTTCCGGCCTTCCCTGGTGATCTTTTTTGTCGCCATGTCTTATGGTTCCGTGGTTTCTTTTATCGCCCTTTACGCGGCAGAAAAAGGAATTGCCAACATCGGCGTGTTTTTTACGGTTTACGCCGTTACGCTGGCCTTCACCCGTCCGTTTTCCGGCATTTTGCTGGACCGCAAGGGTTACGACGTAGTGGTGTACCCCGGCCTGCTGGCGATTGCGGCGGCCCTGCTGCTGCTTTCCAGGGCGGAATACCTGGGGATGTTCCTGCTGGCCGGGGTTTTCTACGGGATCGGGTTTGGCAGCGTGCAGCCCGGCATGCAGGCGCTGACGGTGCGCAACGTGGCCTTTCACCGCCGCGGCGCGGCCAACGGCACTTTCTTTTCGGCCTTTGACCTGGGGATTGCGGTGGGCGCCCTCCTCTGGGGAGCCGCTTCCCAGGCCGTGGGGTACTCCCAGATGTATTTGTGGACCGCGCTTCCGGTGCTGGTGGCGCTGATTTTATACCGGGTTTCCGGAAGAGCCGGCAGGGAGAGTCCGGCAACGTAGCATATGTCGCTCCCCCCTCAACAGAACAAAAAAGTTAAATCTGAGTTGAGTGCCGGGCATCCTCTCCCGGTACCGGCAAAAAAGCGGCATGGGGAGCTAATTCCTGATTTCAATAAGAATTCTATAAAAGTAGGGCGAGGACCGCTTTTTGAGCGTGCAGGCGGTTTTCGGCCTCGTCCCACACGGCGGAGTGCGGGCCGTCGATGACGTCGTCCGTTACCTCTTCCCCGCGGTGGGCGGGGAGGCAGTGCAGGAAGATGAAGTCGGGTTTGGCGTGGCGGACCAGTTCTTTGTTTACCTGGTAGGGGGCGAAAATTTCGGCCCGGGCGGCGGCCTCTTTTTCCCGGCCCATGCTGGCCCAAACGTCGGTGACGACGACATCGGCCCCGCAGACGGCCCCGGCAGGGTCGCCGGTGATTTCGATGCGGCTGCCGGTTTGGCGGGCGTCGGCCCGGGCCAGGGAGACGATCTCTTCGGCGGGCCGGTAGCCTTCCGGGGAGGCCACGCTGATGTGCATCCCCGTTTTGGCGCAGCCGAAGAGCAGGGAGTGGCAGACGTTGTTGCCGTCTCCCACGTAGGCCAGCTTCAACCCGGCCAGGGCGCCTTTACGCTCCCGGATGGTCTGCAGGTCGGCCAGGATCTGGCAGGGGTGGAGGAGGTCGGTCAGCCCGTTGATCACGGGAACGTCGGCATAGCGGGCCAGCTCCTCCACGTCGGCCTGGGCGAAGGTGCGGATCATGATTCCGTCTAAGTAGCGGGAGAGCACCCGGGCGGTGTCGGCGATGGTTTCCCCCCGGCCCAGCTGGAGGTCGCCGGCGCTTAGAAACAGGGCGTAGCCGCCCAGCTGGTACATGGCCACCTCGAAAGAAACACGGGTGCGGGTAGACGCCTTTTGGAAAATCATCCCCAGAGTTTTTCCCCGCAGGTAGGGGTGGGGTTCCCCCCTCTTTTGTTTTGCCTTCAGCTCGTCGGCCAGATCCAGGATCATTTTGATTTCTTCGGGGGTAAAATCGTGCAGGCTGAGCAGGTCGCGGCCTTTTAAGCCATGTTCGTCGAATGCCATTTTTTCCTCCTTAATTCAGCCATCTTTTTAACTTCCTTGCATCCATCTATTAAGGTAACTTCTTTATCAGGCGGGAAAGTTCCTTCCAAAGCGCCGAAGATTTTTTTCGAGCCCGGCCGGCGCTTCTTTGGAGTCCATTTTTGCTGCAATATTGCAACCAAATTATAAAAATATATTTTTTCTTAAGGAAGGAAAAAGTAATAATTTGTCGAAAGAAGTCGTTAATAATTGGGAAAACAGGCAATTTCAATTTTTTGATATTTTGCTCCCCCCCAATATATCTTTAAGGAAGGTACAGTATGGTGAACCAACCGAGACTATATGAAGTAAATAGCAAACAACTCTTCGAGGAAGTACATATTTTTTCACGATTAAAGAGAACAAATGTGCCCGCGCGCAAGGGGGGGGGGGGGGGGGTTTTGCCCCAAAAAGGGGGCGGGGGGGGGGGCCCCGGGGCCCGGGGGGGGCCCCCCCCCCCCCCCCCCCCCCCCCCCCCCCCCCCCCCCCCCCCCCCCCCCCCCCCCCATTACCTCCTAAAAATGGTAAATTAAACCATACCCCAATTCCACCCCATCTTTTCATTTTCCTCATCGACAACCCCTTCTATAGACCCCCACCTTTATTATCCATATACATAAGCTCTAAAAGGGAAACACCGTGGACTTTGGGCAAAAATATGCTGCCGTCCTGTTAAGGGTAATCCATCTCTGCGACAGCTCTTTGTCCGCCATTCTTGCAAATCCCCCTGGATGCTCGCATCTTGGCTGTGGCGGATGCATTCGACGCAATGGTCGGAGAGAGAGGACTTACAGGCTAAAAATGGACCAGGAAACGGCCATGGCTGAACTCAGGCGGTGCTCCGGCACCCGGTTCGACCCCGGCATGGTAGAGGTGTTCCTGAAGGTTCTGAAAAACGACAAAAAAAGTTTTTGGGGGTTTTATCCTTGAGCAATAATAATCAGTTAGTGGTCTTCAAGGTGGCCGATCATGACTACGCCCTTCCCATTCTGGAAACCAGGGAAATCATCCGGCTTGTCCAGATTACCCCCCTGCCCAATATGCCGGCTTACCTGAAAGGCGTAATAAACCTGCGCGGCCGGATCGTGCCGGTAGTCGACCTGCGGCTCAAGCTGGGCTTGCAGGCAAAGGAAATGAACTGCGAGGCGAAAATTATCGTGGTCGACCACAACAACCGGTATGTGGGGTTGATCGTGGATAAAGTAAGTGGGGTCGGCTATTTCAACGAGGACGAATTTGAGTCCCTGTCGGACGACCTGGAAAACAGGGATGAGGCTGTATCGGGGATCGTGCGCAAAGAAAACGCGCTGTGGCTTTTACTGAAGACGGGAGCAGTTTGTAACTTAGAGCTTGATCACGATGAGGAAGTTTCAGGCGCAACATAAGGCGCAACATAAAAAGATAAAGGGGAGTTTTTCATGAAATTAAATATTATGGGTAAGCTTTTGCTGGGCTTCGGAGTAGTTCTTCTATTAACGTTAGCCACTTCCATGTTCCTTATCGATCAGATGAAAGAAACTAACAAAGCGTATGGTGATTTGATTGATTACAGGGCTGTAGCTTACGCTAATGCCGAGGCGACTCTTGCCCGATATAACGCGGCTGCTGCTTACTTAAGGGGCTATGTGATTTCCGGGGATTCCTCTTATGTGGACAAATACCAAAAAACAGTAAGCGAGGGTGACGACTATCTTAAAAAAGTTTTTCCGGCGCTGCAAACCGCGGAAGGAAAGCAAATGTACGAGGACTTTCAGAAGAAATCCAATGAGCTTAAAAAGTACGCCGAACAGTTGATTCCCCTGGTGCAGGCCCGAGAATCCGCCAGCGGCCCTGAGCGGGTGGCGGCGGAAGAAAGGCTTGTTGCCTATTACAATTCGAATATGGGTGTCGTGGGAGACCTGGTAGAGGCCGGGACGGCGCTGGCGGAGCGCCAGGAAGAACGGATGCAAACCGGTCAAGACCAGGTGTCTGCCCAGGTGGGCCGGGCCATGAGCCTCTCGGTTATTTTCGTGGCCGTTGTGCTTGCCCTCGGCCTTGTCATTGCCTTCTTTATCGCCCGGATGATCGCCGCCCCCATCCGCCAGGTCGATGCGGGAGCCGCTAAAATCGCCACCGGCGACCTTACCGGAGAGGAACTCAGGATCAAAACGAAAGACGAGGCAGGCCGGCTGGCCCAGTCCTTCAACACCATGGTGGCCAGCTTGAAGGAAATGGTCGGGCAACTTCAGGAGAAATCTCAAATAGTTGCTTCCTCTGCAGCCGAGCTTTCCGCGAGTGCCGAAAACGTTTCGGCGGGAGCCAGCGAGACTTCCTCCTCGATCGGCGAAGTGGCGTCCACAGTGGAGCAGGTTACCGCCAACACCCAGCGCATCGCGGAAGCTTCGACCCAGGCGGCCGGCCACGCCAGAGAAGGGAAGGAAGGCATCCAGAACATCGTTGGGCAGATGGAAGCCATCCAGAGAGCGGCGGAAGAAAACGGCAAAGTAATCCAGGAGCTGAACGAAGCCGCCGCAAAGATTTCCCAGATCGTTGAGCTCATCTCCCACATCGCCGACCAGACGAACCTCCTGGCTTTAAACGCCGCCATCGAAGCCGCCCGGGCGGGCGAACACGGCCGCGGCTTCGCTGTTGTGGCCGAAGAGGTGCGCAAGCTGGCCGAACAGTCCGCCGGAGCGGCAAAGGAGATCTATGCCCTGATTAACACAATCCAACAGGAGTCCAAAAGGGCCGTTCAAAGCATGGAGCAAAGCGCTCTCCAGGTGGAAGCCGGAGCGCAGGTTGTGCAGAGCGTAGGAGTGACCTTCGAGAAGATCATTACCTTCGTCCAGGGTCTGGCTGGTGAGATCCAGGAGGTGGCCGCGGCGGCCGAAGAAATGTCTTCGGCGGTGGAAAACGTGGCTGCGGCTTCCGAGGAGCAGACGGCCACAATGGAAGAAGTCTCCGCTACGGCACAGAACCTGGCCAGGCTTGCCGGGGAACTCGATGCTTTGGCCGCGAAGTTCAGGATAAAATGATGTCGCGCAAGAAATTGTGGGAAGCGATAAGAGAACAGGAATTAGTGAGATGTCAATAACTCTATACTAAGTACAGAACCACATAAAAAAGTGCCCAATATCTAAAGTTCAGGTTGATTACTCCCGAAACGATTACCCGGGATCGTTCGGGAGTTGATTTCTGGCCGGGCTGGTGCAGGCGCGGCTCCTCCCTGGCGGCCTGTCTTTTGCCGCTGCCCACCCGGACGTAGTAAATGCCCCGGTTGGTGCGGTACGGCCGCTGCGGTCCCTCGGGCGAAACAACCCGGCGGCCGGCAAGCTCCGCCGGAGAAATTGCCCGCCTGGTCCTCGCCAGTTTTACTTTGAAGCCGTGTTGGTGGCGGCCCTTGGCTTTCCCCCGTTTTCTCCGGCCCGCCCAGCATCCTGGAAGCAGGTCTTTTCCTGCTGATCTTGCGCCTGGCTACCCGTCGGCTCCGGCCGCTTCCACCCGAACGGCGGACCGTATCCGCCCCGCCACTTCCTTCTACTCCGAAGGTTTCCCCGGATTACCGGCAGACTTTCAAGCCACTCACTGATCGGAATCAACCGGATTTGGTGATCGAATTTATTGGAATATGGAGTGAGGCGGTACCCGCAAGCATCTCGACGGTTACCGCCTTTTTAAAGGTTGCCTGGACGGGCCCCGTTTACGTCAGTGCTTGCAAAGGTTTGAGGCCGGTCTAAATCCGTCCCTTCTCCCTGGCGATCCGCAGGAATTTTTCTTTGCTATCCGCCGGGGGGACGTGAAGGACGGAGCGGCGGGACATGGACATGGCCCCGTTGGGACAGGCGTTGGCGCACACGCCGCAGCCGATGCACAGGTCCTGATTGATGACCGGCAGCTCTGTACCGTCTCCTCTATCTATCATGGTAATGGCTTTGATGTGGCAGCTGGCGGCGCAGGTGCCGCAAGATACACACTCTTCGGGGATGGGGGAAGCGATGAAATTGCTCGGGTGGGTGAAGAATTTGCCCGACTCGTTAATGGCGCGCAGGACCTGGCAGCAGCAACCGCAGCAGTGGCAGATGTACGTGGGCTTGTTCATGACGTTGTCGCCGAGGTGCACCAACCCCAGCTTTTCCGTCCGGTCCAGCACGCGCAGGAGTTCGTCCACCGTGGCCGGTTTGCCGAAGCCCCGGTAGACAATCCATTTTCCGGCGTTGCCCAGGGACATGCAGACGTCCAGCGGCGCGTCACAGGCCTTACCGAGATGATGCGCCTTGTGGCGACAGGCGCACAAAGAAATGGACCCGCCGCCCGACTGGCGGATGATTTCCGACGCCTTTTCGTAGGTCAGCACTTCTGTCTCCACGGCCACCGGGATCAGGCTTTCGTAGACCAGGGCGCGCATCATCTTGGTGTCGAACCCGGCAATCTCGTTTCTTACCTCTTCACTCGATAAATACTTATCAAACAGCTCCGCCAGTTCCTTCATGTCGACCTGGTTCCCCGTCCGCATGAAGGTGTATTCGAAGAACCCGACCACCATCGGCGCCAGCAGGTAATAAAATCCGGTCCGGTGCGGAACGTCGATGACCAGCCCCTTTTCGGCCATGCCGTTTAAAATGGCCTGCAAATCCTCTCCGGTGTACCCGGTGGCGGCGGCCAGCTGCTCCAACCTGACCGGGGTCAGGGGAAACTGGCTGCCAACCCTGGCTTCGCTTTCCGTATCCAGGCGATGCAGGATTTCCATGAGGGTTTCGTTCACCGGCGCCCCCACCGGATTCCTGTTCAGGCGTTCGGCCAGGGCCCGATAAACCTCGTCTTTGGCGTTGACAATGTGACCCATCTGAAGTCCCCCTTTAATAGCAACTTTTCTGCCGGTTTCCTGTCTTTTTCGCGCTTTTTTAACTTATCTCCGTGCGCCCGCAGTTCTGCTTGCAGTTTTTGATAATCACCTCCTCGTTGAATGTTTACCAATAATTTATATAATAATTATTAGTATACAAACAATATTATTAAAAAAATTAATCTCCGCTAAGCTTGTCGAGCACCCTTTCAAAAGCGGCAAACTCCTCCGGCGGGAACTGTTCCTTAATTTCCCGGTTCAGCTTTTCCGCGAGTCCAATAATCTCCTCTTGGTTCAGCCTGGCCTTTTCTTTCAGAAAAATCAACAGCGAGCGGCGGTCTTCCGGGTCGTCCCGCCGCTCCACCAGGTCCAGCCGCTCCATGCGGTCCAAGATGCCGGTGAGGGTGGAGCTATCCATGTCGAGGCTCCTGGCCAGGTCTTTGAACTTGACCCCGTCGCCGGCCCAGAGGGCGCTCAGCACGTAAAACTGCACCGGTGTAATACCGTAAGGGGACAGGCCGTTCTCATAATAGCGCTGTATCTTTCTCATGACCTTGTTTAGCTTGAAGCAAATGTACCTGGCAGGACCGAAGCTGTTCGTGGGACCAAAACTGTTCTTATTTGTTTCCATACGTTCCTCCCGGGTTTGATTATTTGTATAACAATTATTTCTACAAAACTATTCTTAATGTCAATAATACAGGATAACTTCGTCTGTGTCAAGGTTAATGGAAATGATATAGTCTGCCTTGCGGAGCACCTGCTTGGGCCAAAACCGTTGGCGAAGCACCACGGATTGTTGTTGACGGGCGGGAGTTGGAGATCAACCCCGCACCTCTTATCATTGAAAATCGAGTATTTGCTGGCGTAAGGGTGCTGGTCGAAGCGCTCGGAGCGGATATAGCCTGGGATGCTGATAACCAGACGTATTCCCGCTGCAGTTTGGGTTGCAGAAGCTTCCGACATGGGTAAGCAAGAGAATGAGCAGCGGTTACGCGATCTCCTCGCAGAACATATAGTGCAGGGAGGAAAAAACGAAATAGTGGTATACTGCTCTACAGGACATATGGCAGGCCTGGTGGCAGGAGTGCTGGGATCGCGAGGTTTTAACGTAAAAAACCTCCAATACGGCTTTGACATTGCCTGGACCGGCACGCTGACCGTTCCCGAATCAATTAAGGCTCCGGTGGAAGCTAAAAAAGAGCGGGGCCCTGGATGAAGGAGCGAATAGTCCCTGGGAGGGACTCGATTCCTGCACGAACTGATATTCCAAAAATCCCCGAGCCGTTATCAAGCTCTTGTTAATTGAATCTTAAAGAGAAAACAGAATTAAGAAATACCTGCATCTTTTTTGTTAGAGCGGGATGAATGGTAGCCGTTGATTTGGCGTCTGCATTTTCAGACGCCAAATTGCTGTTTTCAGACACCTGTTTGCATAATTCAGACAGAAAAGGTAGACAAGAAATACTTGCCATGGATAGAATTGGATTAAAGGTAGAACCCCTTCACATTGCATATTCGGTTGGTATTGGTATTTGGCAAAGGATGGAGAACCCATGATCAATTTAACCGCCCTCTTCCGGGCAATGGCCGGCCATCTGGCCGATTGGCCGGGGAAAGAATCGACACCCTGCGTTTCGGCCTGGAAATAATCCTGGGTGCCCTTATAAAAGGACTGGCACTTTTTTCCCCTCGCTTATGTCCTGGGTATTTTAGCCCAAGTGGCGGCGGCGCTGGTTACGGCCGGTTTTTTTCGATTGCTGACCGGCGGCGCCCATTGTTCAAGCTACGGAAGGTGCTTGGTATTTGGGGTGGCAGTTTACCTTTTGATCGGTAAGATGGCTCTAGCCATAGCTATATTTTTCACTCCGGCAATGCTTACCACTCTGGTTTGTTTTGTAACCTTCGCTGCCGCCGCAGGCATAATCAAATTTGTTCCCGGCGAAGTGCCTTACCGTACAATAAACAGCCCGCGTGAGGTAATTGTGTTCAAGGTTCTCTCTCTTTTGTTCCTGATTCTTTGGAATGGTCTAACCATGTGTTTTATCAACCAGCTGAACCAATCGATTATTCTGGCCGCTGCCTTTGGTTTAATCGTCCAGACCCTCAGTTTTACCCCCTGGGGGTACAGGATGATCACCCGTCTCGACGGGTTAATGAGCAAATTAATAGGCGCAGGAGGTGAGAAAAATGCGTGTGCTTAGAAAGTTGCTCTACTCCCCGCTGGTCCTGTTTGCCCTGGCCGTGGCAGCAGCAGGGGTTAAACCCGCCAGCTTTTTTCTGTGGTATCAGCCGGAGTTGCCGGGGAAGGAGGGGATTGCTTAAGGAGAGTTAATCAGCCTAAAGGAATTTTTTAACCATTTGACCAAGGAAGATGTAAAATATATTATGGGTCCAAAATAAGGTAAACCGAGGAGGAATATTATGAAACGTACGGTTGCTCTCTTTCTGGCGGCTGGCCTGGTAATAATCTCTCTGATTATTACCCTGCCACTAATCGCCTCGAAAAGTATGTGGACATATTTAGCCCCCGAGAATTACCAAATAATTGCAATAGCAGAAGGCTTTTCAGTAGTTTATAATTCGCTCCAGGATAAAGACAAACAAAAGATCTCGGAAGCGATGAGCGGCGCGTTTATAGAAAACGGAGTCGAAATATTTAATAAGGACAAGACCTCGATTATCGACAAAAATTGGGAAGGGACGCGCCCGGATATAATTCCGCCTTTGACATTTAAGAAAATCACACCGGAGAACGCTCTAGCTGACATACAAAAAGCAGTCTTTGAGATTTCTTATGAGGATTTAGAGGGAATTAAAAAAGCTAAAATAGCAAATTTAGCCTTAGACGGTAAAACCGTTCTGGCGCCGGCAGACCCGGAATACCTTGGACTTATTCCTTCCCCCGATTTCACTAAATATATATTGGCTACCGAAAAGGGAATTTGGTTGATGCAGGCCGGAAAACAAGGCGCAAGTAAAATTTCAAAGGATGAGTTTAACGGCAAAACCTACAATCAGTTAAGAAACGAGTTGCAGAAAAAGCTAGCTGGAATTGAAGGCCCCGCGATAGTTTGGTGGAACAACAACCCCATTTTCAGCCCAGATAGCTCCAAAATAGTCTATACAACAAATAGAGATTGCATTGAATCAGGTGGAAGTTCCCTCTGGCTTTATGACTTGGCCACGAGCGAGGAACGCCCTCTTATTAAAAATACCCGCGGGGAGCACTACAATTGCAAGGGCTGGTTAAATGCAATATATATCGTCTATCAAAAGTATACCCGGGACGGCTCTCAGTTTTTTATAACAGATGTTGATGGTAATTCTAAAGAACTGAAGATAGAGGGGAAAAACCCAGATATATTATCAGTTTATAGTGGCATGATCGCTTATGCTCCTGATTTTTCCAGCCCAAGAAACATCCGTGTGATTAAAGTCGAACTGGAAAAAAGCTCAGGTAATGTTAATATTAATAATATTTATGAAAAGTCAATTGCAGGGACACTTCGGCAAATAACACCTTCCGTTGTTTTTACTACCCGTAGAAACTTTAGCCCCGACGGCACAAAATTGGCTTACTTGTATGCCCCGGATTCCGATGATACCGTTAGGCATATTGTGATCGCCGATCTCAATACCAAAAAGGAAACCTTATTGAAAGAAGCACCTTCTCAAGACGGGGTAAGAACCGTTTTCCACAGTTTTGACTGGCTAGATAACCAACGACTACTCGTACGAGTAGCGCGAGTCGTAGACGGCATGAATGAAATTTCCTCATGGATTTATTCGAAAGGGGATAGCAGATGATGAACGTGACCAGAAAAATTATTATTTTGTTAACAGTTATAATCTTGCTTGCATTCCCACAAATTCTGCCTCCATAACTACCTATTTCAAAGATAAGGGTGGAATTTACCTTCCTGCCGAGGTAAGACTCTATCATCGCAGGGATGGTACATCTACATGGACAGACGGTGGTAACATGACCTATTCAGGCAGTTACGTTTACACGTATAATTTTTCGGGATTATATCCGCCAGGTACAACTATAAACTGGCTAGTAAGAATAAAGAGGGGTGGATTGCCGAGTAATATCTACTCCTATTGTTGGGCACCTGCGAAGTATGACCAGCCAGATCCAAATCCAAACGCGACATCTTATGCATATGCCTATTGCACAAATACTATTCAATAAATGCAGGGCCAAAATACAGGAATAGTTTTGTTGAAAAAGGGGAACTATTTTAGCTCCCCTTTTCGGATTTTTTGCAAAAGATTCATTAGTAATTCTTCTATGACTCCGCATCTCCCTTTCCCTGGCAAGAAGTACTGAATTATTAACGCTATGAAATTTTGTTCCTCCACCCTGGCTGGAGCGGCGGCAGCCGGTTGGTGGGGGTAGCTCCGGGCCAGATCGTTTTTCCGGCCATCTGTGGCCGGGAGAACCACCGGAAGCGTTCCCGGGCCAACCAACCGGAGAAGCTGATCAGCCTTACGGTGGTGGCGGAAGAGGATATTGAGCTGATGGCCGAGTTTGGGGGGGTGGCTCTGCAGAGGGGCCGCCTGGCCCGCCTGATCGAAGAGGCCTATGCCCAGGATGCCATTTTAGACACTCCCCGGCTTTGCATCCTGTTCCCCCAGACCCACCGGGGCATTCGCGCCATCCTTCAATCCTTCTGGCAGCAGGGAGTTTTGCTGCCGGCGGCCGGGATGAAAAAAGAGAACCGCCGGCAGAACCTCCGGGGGCGCTGGCTGTTGACCGTTACTTAAGCGGAGAGGACCTCACCGCTTTGCGAAAAGACCTGGCCATCAGCACCAGCCGGTGGCAGGGTTTCAAGGAAATCAACCGGGTGGGTTGGAATTAAAGCTCCCCAAATCCTCCAGGTGCCAACACATTTTACTTTTGCAATGGTTGGGCTGCTGGCCATCCTGTGGCTCGGCGGGATTTTATCAATTGCCCTTGTCGATCCAGAAAAGATAATCCTGAATGTCCCTGATTAAGGTCCAGATGAGAATCTAAAAAGGGTAATTTTATCATTACATAATCTACATTCATGGTCATTTCGGGCGCCGGATGCGGACCAGGAACTCTTCCCCCCTTTCCTCGAATTCGGGTTCTTTGCCGGTATGTTGTTTGAGCAGGCGAATCATCCGGATGATTCCGGTGCCGATCTGGGTCATGTACCCCATTTTCGATAAAAAAGAGACCAGCAAGGGGTTTCGTTCGGCGTGCACGCCCAGCCGGATGTTTTCCAGGGTGATCGTGTTGGGCAGTTTTCCCGGGCTGATGATCTCGATCCGGTCGGCAAAGATAAAAATCCGGACTTGCGCGGCGAGGTGGTAGTTCCGGTGGGCCACGGCGTTGATTACTGCTTCCCGCAAAGCCTCGAAGGGGATTTCAATGCGGCGCTCGCTGGCAAAGCCCTTAATTTTGACCGGGGTTTTCAGGTAAAGCTTGAAAAGCGTTTCCGCTCCTTGGATCTGTTCTTCCAGCTTTCCCTCCAGGTCCTTTTTTTCAAATTCTTCGTCGATTTGTTCCCCGGCAAAACTGGCCACGGTAATTTTCGCGTAGGGAAAGTGCTTTTGGGGGTGGCGGCTGAATAAAAGGTATCCCCCTACGGTAAACACCGGTTGATCTTCCAGCTGGGTAAACACTTTCATGTTTTCCAACAGTTTCGGCAGGGAAAAATCCTCCAGCCGGACCTGGTAAAAGTCCTCAAAGAACTTCCGGAAATATAAAAGATCCAGATCGTCCAGGGAAGTGCCCGGGACGGGCAGTTCGTCGTAGTAAATCGCCCGGCCGGCCTGGTAAAGGCGCAGTAACTCCTCCCTGGTGGCCTGTCTTTTGCTGCTGCCCACCCGGACGTAGTAAATGCCCCGGTTGGTGCGGTACGGCCGCTGCGGTCCCTTCGGAATTTTCACCACCAGCACGTTTTTATCCTCAATCATTACTTTTTCCACGATGAAATAAACCGGCGGTTCACAGTTCTGGCTGGCCACGTTGGCGAGGCGCTGCATGGTTTTGTCCCAGTCTTTCAGACCGACGATTTCTCCCTTGTCCGATACGCCGATGACGAGCGTACCCCCTTCGGTATTGCTGAAGGCCACCATTTCGGCCGCCAGGTCGTCCGGGTGGACTTTCTCATCTTTGAATTCAGTAAAGGAATCCTCGCCTTTGAAAAGCATCGCCAGCAAATCGCGTTTTTCCATTTGTCCAACCACTTTCTTCCGGGTCTCTTTTCTTAACTATACTTTTTTTACCCCTGGCGTGTCAATCGAAAGCGCGAAAATCTCCGGCGGCCGTTCCTGAAGGGTTCCAAAGAAACTTGCGATCAATTTTGCCTTTTTGCCCCCTCTCTTGCCGGTAAGATTGTCCTGTAAATTATTTTCAAGGAGGTTGCCGGATAGGCATGTATGTTCCTCTCGGCGGTACACTTATCCTGGTGATCTTGCTATCGACCTTTCTTTATCCTCTTGCTGCTGCCCAGATAGTATATCCCTTGAAAAATCTGGCAAAACGTTTGTCTTGCTTCGACCCGGCGAAAAAAGAGGATAGTTTTTCAAGCAGCATTTACCAGACCAGCGAATTGGCCGGGATTACCTCTTCATTTAACGAGATGGCCTTGCGGGTACGAGAAACTCTGTCTGAATTAGAACAGAAAGTAAAAGAAGTAGAGGAAAAGAACAAACTCCTTAACCAGGCCCGGCGGCAGCTGGAATGGCTGGCCAGCTATGACCCGCTTACAGGGGTTTTAAAACGCAGGTCTTTTACGGAGCGGTGTTTACATTTGATCGGGAAGGTGGAGGAAGGATTTCCCTACGTGGCCGTCTTGATGATGGACGTGGATAATTTCAAAACCATAAATGACACTTACGGACATCCGGTGGGCGATATGGTCCTGAAAAAAGTAGGGGGGCTGTTGAGACATCAGGTCAGGAAAGATGATCTCGTGGGCCGGTACGGGGGTGATGAATTTGTTCTGTTCTTTTTCATTAATCAACCGGAAGAATTTAATGCTCTTGCCGGGCGTATTTTTGCCTCTCTTTGCTCTGCGCTGGCACCTGTCCCAGAACCGGGAGTGGCTGTTTCCATCAGTATGAGTGGTGTAATTGCCAGTCGCTTTTTAATTGGGGAGGGACGCGATCTGGAACAGCTCATTAGCTTTTCTGACCAGCTTCTTTTAGAGAGTAAGCGCCGGGGTAAAAAACGGTCACAATTCAATTTGCGGAAAAATTACCTTGTTGTAAGGGGGAGTGATTCCTTGTGAACCTCCGGGAGATTTTATCCTATCAAAAAAGGCCGGAAAACCCGGCCTTGCTGATTAATTGACCAAACTGACTATTTTCACCCGCAGGGAGCTTTCGCCTTCGGGCCAGATTCTTATCTTGATCGGAAAATCACAGTTGTTCCTTACCTTCAGATCGGCCATCCCCCACTGCACGGTCAGAAAAAAAATCCCGTTTAGACAGACGATTAAAAAGCAATCCAGCCCGCTGGGTTGTCAGCGCCGCTCCAGAGCTTCCCGGAAGACCTCTTTTAAAATGCCTGCCGCCTGGTCCACCTCTTCCGTGCCGATGATCAGGGGCGGCAGGAAGCGCAGGATGCGGCCGTCCACGCAGTTGAGCAAAAGCCCCCGCTCCCGGCAGCGGGTGACGATGGGGGCGCCTTCAATGGCCAGCTCCATTCCCAGCAGCAGGCCCAGCCCCCGGACCTCCCGGACAAAGGGGAACCGGCCGGCGAGTTCAAGGAGGCGCTCTTTGAAATAGGCGCCCACCCGGGCGGCGTTTTCCACCACCCCGTTTTCAAGCATGTATTCCAGCGTGGCCAGGGCGGCCGTGCAGGCCAGCGGGTTGCCGCCGAAGGTGGAGGCGTGGTCGCCGGGCGAAAAGGCCGCGGCCACCTCTTCCTTGGCCACCATGGCCCCGATGGGGAAGCCGTTGCCCAGGGCTTTGGCCAGGGTAAAGATGTCCGGCTCCACGCCGTAGTATTCGTAGGCGAAGAGTCGGCCGGTCCGGCCCAGGCCGCACTGGACTTCATCGAAAATGAGCAGGAGGCCGCGGCGCCGGCATAAATCCTGCACGCCTTTCAGGTAATCGCTTTGGGCCGGGTGAACGCCCCCTTCCCCCTGGACGGGTTCCAGCAGCACCGCACAGGTATGCGGGCCGGCGGCCGCTTCCAGGGCGGCCAGGTCGTTAAAGGGGACGTATTTAAACCCGGGCGGCAAAGGCTCGAAACCCTTTTGGTATTTCGGTTGGCCGGTGGCGGTGACGGTGGCCAGGGTGCGCCCGTGGAATGATTTTAAAGCCGTGATAATTTCGTATTTTTCCGGCCCGTAGTGGAGTTTGGCGTATTTGCGGGCCAGCTTGATGGCTGCCTCATTGGCCTCCGCCCCGCTGTTGCAAAAGAATACCCGGTCGCCGCAGGAATTCTCCGCCAGCAGCTGCGCCAGCCGGGCCTGCGGTTCGATGTAGTAGAGGTTGGAGACGTGCATCAGACGACGCGCTTGCTCCGCGACGGCTTGGGCCACGGCGGGATGGGCGTGCCCCAGCGCGCACACGGCTATCCCGGCTACGAAGTCCAGGTATTCCTTGCCGTCCGCGTCCCAGAGCCGGGCGCCGGCGCCTTTTACCGGGGCCAGCGGAATGCGGCCGTAAGTATTCATTACATATCGAGCGGATAATTCCATAATCTCCTGACCGGTCAATTAGATAACCCCTCTCTAAAGGAAAGATATGGAAGCATTTTTGTGACACCAGCATAAAGTGTAAAAATTACGAACCAGCCATGGCGCACCCGGTGCCCCCCGGCGCTCCCGGTGCTTCCGGGACAGCTTATCCCGGTTGTACCGGCGGAAGCATAAACGGCGCCTGACAGATTAGTGCCGGGTCAGCCCGGAACTTTTTTAAGGAACGGCAAAGCGAACGGCGGGCAAGGGGTGTTTCGTGAGTTTACATAATACTCCCCGCCCCCCCTACCGGACAACCATGGTGCCGATTCCTCTGTCCGTAAATACTTCCAGCAAGATTGAATGGGGGACGCGGCCGTCCAGGATGTGGGTGGTTTTGACCCCGCCGGAAAGGGCGGCCAGACAGCACTCCACCTTGGGAATCATCCCGCCTTCAATAATTCCCTCGGCGATCAACCCGGGGACATCAATCGCCCTGACCACTGAAATCAGGGAATCCTTGTCCTGCCGGTTTCTCAAAATGCCCTCCACGTCGGTCAAGATGACCAGCTTTTCGGCGCCCAGCGCCACGGCCAGCTCGCCGGCGGCGTGGTCGGCGTTGATGTTGTAGCTTTCCCCCTCCGGGCCCGCCGCTACGGGGGCGATGACCGGGATGTAGCTTTCCTTGAGCAGGGTATCGACAATCTCCGGGTTGACCTGTTCAATTTCACCCACAAACCCGATGTCCACGGTACTGACTGTTCCGTCCGGTTGCCTCACCTGTTCCGTTTTGCGCCTGGCCAGAAACAGCCCGGCGTCTTTTCCGCAAAGGCCGACGGCTTTGCCCCCGATGCCGTTTAAGAAAGTCACCAGTTCTTTATTGATTTTGCCGGCCAGAGTCATTTCGACCACTTCCATCGTCTCCCGATCGGTAACGCGCAGGCCGTTGACGAAGTGCGATTCGATGTTGAGCCTCTTCAGCAGGCCGGTGATTTCGGGTCCGCCGCCGTGGACGAGAACGGGGTGGATGCCGACGTATTTCATCAGCACCACGTCGGTGAGGACCGCCTTTTTCAAGGCGGGGTCGGTCATGGCGTGGCCGCCGTACTTGATGACCACCGTTTTGCCGGAGAACTTTTTGATGTAGGGCAGGGCCTCCACTAAAATAGCGGCCTTTTCGCCCGGGGTAATGGCGGACAAGGTTTTTTGCCTCCCTCGGAAAATATCTTCTACCGTTGTTTCCCATCGGGCTGGAATTATCCGGCTCGCTTAAGAGCTCCGGGTCGACCAGACATCAGCTTGCCGCGAAGCGAACCAGGCAATTGAGAGGTGAGAAGCGAGAGGTTAGAAGTGAGAAATCTAAATCCCACCTCCAACTTCTCACATCCCACTTCTCAATTGCACTGCCGGTTTGCTTGCCGCGGCTGCACTGTGTCTGGTTCCCGATCCTCCGCCCGGCACTCACTGGCAATTTGTTCTTGAATGTCCCGTTGTTTCAGATCGTCCTGCCTGATGTCGAAGCAACCAGATTACCGGTGAGTGCCGGGTCGCTCGCCCTGGACAAATTCAAGCCCTCGTTTTCTTTAAGAAAAACTAACGTTTCATGCTCTGTTCCGACGCCCGACCTCCGACGACTGACAACCGGTTACGTCCGGTAGTGGGCGTTGATCCGCACGTAGTCGTAGGTGAGGTCGCACCCCCAGGCGGTGGCCCGGTGGGGTCCGGATTTTAAATCCACCAGGATTTCCACGGTCCCGGCGGCCAGCGCCCGAGCGGCCGCTTCTTCGGGAAAAGGCAAAGCGCTGCCGTCCCCGGCCACCTGGATGCCGTTTAAGAAAATGTCCACCCGCTGCGGGTCGAATTCGGCGCCGGAGTAGCCGGCGGCGCACAGGATCCGCCCCCAGTTGGCGTCCTGGCCGAACACGGCCGTTTTCACCAGGTTGGAGCGGGCAATCGCCCGGGCGGCCAGCCGGGCGTCGTTTTCCGTGGGTGCGTTGATTACCTCCACCGCCAGCAGTTTGGTGGCTCCTTCTCCGTCCCGGGCGATGGCTTTGGCCAGGTGAACGCAGATTTCGGTGATTTGTTCGCGAAGGAGGTAGTAATCCTCGTTTTCTTCCGTAATTGGCGGGTTGCCGGCCCGGCCGTTGGCCAGGGCCAGGACCATGTCGTTGGTGCTGGTGTCCCCGTCGATGGTGACCATATTGAAAGAACGATCCACCGCGTAACGCAGGATGTCCCGCAGGCATTTTGCGGAAACGGCGGCGTCGGTGGTGAGAAAGCAGAGCATGGTGGCCAGGTTGGGGTGAATCATCCCCGCCCCCTTGGCGATGGCGCCGGCGGCTGCTTCCCGGCCGCCTAAAGAAAAGCGGACGGCAATTTCTTTGGGCTCCGTGTCGGTGGTCAGGATGGCTTCGGCGGCCGCCGGCCCGCCGTCTTTGCTTAGCCCCGCGGCGGCGGCGGCGATTCCCGGCAAAAACCGCTCCATGGGGAGGGGCTGGCCGATTACCCCGGTGGAAGCCACCAGCACAAATTCAGGAGGGATTTTCAGCAACCGGGCGGCTTCGTCGGCCGTGGCCGCAGCGTCCCGCAGGCCTTGTAAACCGGTGCAGGCGTTGGCGCTGCCGCTGTTGGCCAGAATGGCCTGCGCCATCCCGTTTTTCACCCGGAGCGCCGTTACCAGCACGGGCGCGGCCTTCACGCGGTTGGTGGTGAACAGGCCGGCCGCGCTGGCCGGAACCTCGGAAAAAATTAAAGCAATATCCTTCTTTTCTTTGTATTTAATCCCGGCGCTTACGCCGGCGGCCAGGAAGCCCCGCGGGGCGGCCACGCCGCCGGGGATAACTTTTAGAGCATTGTCTTTCAAAAGCGATAACCCCCGTTCCTCAAAAAGGTATTGACCTCCATGCCACTCTCGTGGCACCAATAGAAAACGAAAATGACCGGCCCGCCGTTCGTTTTGCCCGAAGCTCTTAAGCGACGGCAAACGAACGGCGGGCGAAAGCCTATTTTCAGGGTAGACCCCCATGCCCCCAAAGGTTGCCCCCTATGGGTATACCCCCGGCCCCTCCAGGCCGGCGGTTTCGGGTAACCCCAGGATAATATTCATATTCTGCACGGCCTGTCCCGATGCCCCTTTAATCAGGTTGTCGATGGCGGAAACGACCACAATTCTTCCCGTTCGCCGGTCCACGACGACTCCCAGGTCGCAATGGTTGGAACCGGAAACCATTTTGGTGGCGGGCAGCATTCCGGCCGGCAGGAGGCGGACGAAAGGTTCTCCGGCGTAAAACTCCCGGTAAAGCGCCAGCACTTCTTCTTGGCTGGCGGGCCGGGTCAGCTTCCCGTAAATGGTGCTTAAAATTCCGCGGGTCATCGGGGTCAGGTGCGGGGTGAAGGACACCGTCACTTCCACCCCGGCCAGCAGGCTTAGTTCCTGTTCGATTTCCGGCGTATGGCGGTGGGAGGCCACCCCGTACGCTTTAATATTTTCGTTGACTTCGCAGTAGTGGGTGTTCAGGGAAAGGCCCCGGCCGGCTCCCGAAACCCCGGACTTGGAATCAATCACGATGCTTTCCGGTTCGACCAGGCCGTTTTTTAACAGCGGGGCCAGACCCAGGATAACGCTGGTGGGGTAGCAGCCGGGGTTGGCCACCAGCCGGGCCGGGCGGATTTTTTCCCGGTGGATTTCCGGCAGGCCGTACACGGCTTGCGCCGCCAGTTCCCGGGCGGTATGGGTCACTCCGTACCATTTTTCGTAAACGTCCGGGCTCCGGAAGCGGAAATCCGCCCCCAGATCGATCAGGATTTTGCCCCGCCCGGTGATTTCACCGGCCAGGGCCAGGGCGTGGCCGTGCGGCAAAGAAACAAAAATTACCTCGCAGCTGCCGATCAGTTTCTCCAGGTCCCGCTCTTCGCAAATCAAATCCACATAATTATACAGGTGCGGATAAACTTCCCAGAAGGGTTTGCCGGCGTAACTTTGCGTCGTCAAGGCCGTCAGTTCCACCTGCGGGTGCCGGTGCAAGATCCGCACCAGTTCTGCTCCTGTATAACCGGTGGCGCCGATAATGCCTGCTTTAAACACCGCTTCACCTCCAAACGCTAATAATTATACAACTGGTTGCATAAAAATACAACATTTGGACAAAAAAATTTTCGGCTCCAAATTTTGACCGGTTGTTCCTTGTTATTTTAATCACTATATGATAGATTAAAAGAAAAACGTAAACGTAAGGTGGGGGGTTAAATGGGCTGTAAGATTATTCCGTTTTCGCCGCCCAGCCGGGAAACCCTGCGGACGAAACGGGGAACGGTGGAGTTTATTCCCCGGGCTGCCGGGCAGTTCCTGGCTGAACTGACCATGGATCAGGCGTTAAATAACTTCCGTTCGGCAAAAGCCCAGCACCGGGCCCTGCTGCAAATCGCCGGCTTGCCTGAGGGACGGGTAAGTATTGCCAGAAGCGGTACGACAATCATCGGTTACGTTACTTTCCACCGCCCGCACCGGTTCAGCCGCTGGGCTCATCATCCCCTGCTGTTGGAGGTCGGCGGGATTGAAGTCAGCCCTGCCTGGCGGAAAATGGGGATTGCTTCCCGGCTGCTGAAAGTCGCTTTTTCCGAACCGGACCTTGAGAATTATATCACATTCACAACCGAGTATTGCTGGCACTGGGATCTGGAAAGGAGCGGCCTGGACATCTGGCGGTACCAGAAATTGATGATCAGGTTATTTGAATCCGTGGGCCTGGTGAAAATGGAAACCGACGATCCGGACATCCTGGCTCACCCGGCAAACGTTTTTATGGCGCGCATCGGCAAAAACGTCCCGGCCGGACAGGTGAAAAGTTTTCAAAAGTTGCTTTTTAAACACCCGTGAAGGTGGAAAATCCCTTTTGAGAGATTGGTTGCCTGAAAGGTGGTTAGTGGGCTGATGGCGCCGATCAGGGAAGTTTTTTTGGAAGAACCCGGCCGAAACGGTGGAAATTCATTCGGGTTATACCTGGCCGATGCCCGGGCAAAAACAATCGGCGTCGACCGGGTTTTCGAGATTCTTACGGAAACCGAACGAGGGGAAGTCCTGGGGCGCTTCACTTACGAACTGGAAAACGGCAATTACGTGGACCGGTCGGTGACCATGCTGGTTCTGCGTTACCGCCGCCCGGTTACCATTGAGCAAACATGGTTGCGTACCGGGAAAAGAGTGATCGTCACCGGGAACCCCGTTTTTAACAGCAGGGGGGAAATCGTGCTGGTCACCACGGCTTTTTATCCTCCGGAAGCTGTTTTGGAAAACCGGCAGGAAAGTATTTCTCCGGGCTTTTTGCCGGTTCTGGACGGCGTGGTGGCCGTCAGCCGTCAGATGCAGGAAGTCCTGATGCGGGCGGCGCGCGTGGCTCCTTTCGAAACGACTGTGTTGCTTTGCGGAGAAACGGGGGTCGGCAAAGAGGTGGTCGCCAGGATCATTCACCAGTTAAGCCCCCGGCGAAACAAAAATTTCCTGCGCGTAAATCTGGGAGCAATCCCCAAGGAACTTTTTGAATCCGAGCTTTTCGGTTATCGGGCAGGGGCTTTTACCGGTGCTTCCCGGACCGGGAAAAAGGGTTTTGTGCAGGCGGCCAACGGCGGAACCCTGTTTCTGGACGAAGTCAGCGAAATCCCCTTGAGCGTCCAGGTAAAATTGCTGGGCGTGCTGCAGGAAAAGGAGCTGGTGCCGGTAGGCGGCGTGCAGACCGAAAAAGTGGACGTCCGTTTTCTGGCGGCGACGAACCGGGACCTTAAAATAATGGTGCAGAATGGGCTTTTCCGGGAAGATTTATATTACCGTTTAAATGTGGTGCCGATTTATATCCCCCCTTTGCGGGAACGCAAGGAAGATATTTTTGCCCTGGTCCACCATTTCCTTTCTGTTTTTAAGCAGCAGTTGAAAATCGAAAAACAGATCAGTTCTCCGGCGCTCGAAGTTTTAATGGATTACCCCTGGCCGGGAAATGTCCGGGAGTTGAAAAATTTGATGGAAAGGCTGGCCGCCCTTTACCCGCAAGAATTAATCACCCGGGAAATGGTCTTGGCTGAGCTCGGGGAGCTTTCTTCTTTGGAACCGGCCCCGAAATTGCCGTTGCAACATCCCGGTTACCGCGGCGCCATGGCGCAATTTGAAAAAGAGCTGCTCCGGCGGGTCCTGAAAAAGCACGCGAACATTGAAGAAGCAGCCAGGGAACTGGGTGTCCACCGGACCACCCTGTTAAGAAAGATGCGCAAATATCGACTCCAGCTCGATCTGTCCTGATGAGAGGTAAAGTTTAAATGGAATTCATTTAGGGATGTTAGTGCGACTTTGCACAAAGCATTTTTGCACTATTTCGCCGGTTAGAATTTGACTGACCGGTTTTGGGCCTGAAAAACAGGGAAAGTTTTTAAAAGAGCCGGCAAAAAATGCTGGCATATTTTTTGCGATAATTAAAAATAGAAAAGGACTCAAAGGCAAGGGGGGTTTAAATTATGGCGAAGCCGGAAAAGGTTACGCTCCAGGAAGCAATCAGATTAATTCCGGACGGCAGCACGATTACTTTCGGCGGATTTACCATCTGGCGGCGCCCGATGGCGGCCGTTTACGAAATGGTGAGGCAGGGAAAGCAAGACCTCCACCTGGTCGAGGTAAACGGCGGGACGCACACGGAAGTGCTGATCGGGGCCGGCTGCGTGAAAATCTGGGAGTCTTGCTGGGTCGGGCACGAACTTTACGGGAAGTTGGGGGCGTGTCTGGACCGGTTTGCCCGTTCGGGAAAGGTAATCGTGGAAGATTACAGCCATGTCCACATGCTTTACCGGATGCTGGCCGGCTCTATGGGCCTTCCTTACCTGCCCACCTACGCCAGCCTGGGGACGGACATTCTCAATCCGGAGTACGACAACCTGGGGAGGTTTGGCCTGCGCAACGGTTCCCATCCCAAGATACCAAAAAAGAAGTACGAAATAGTCCGGGACATCTTTTCGGGTAATGAACTCATTCATGTGCCGGCCGTCAATCCGGACTGGTGTATTGTGCTGGCTCAGATGGTTGGGGAAGAAGGAACCGTCCGGGTTAAGGGACAAAAATACAGCGACGTGGAAGCGATCAGAGCATCCGAAAAGGTCATCGTGATTGCCGAACAGATTGTCCCGGAGGAGTATTTGCGCCGGGACCCGGATTTAAACCTGGTTCCTCCTTACCTGGTGGATTATCTGGTGGAGCTGCCCTGGGCAGGCCACCCGACCGGGTGTCAGGGCATGTACGAAGTGGATGGGCAGTTTATCAAAAATTTTTACGAAAAGAGCAAAACCCAGGAGATGTTTGACTCCTGGGCGCAGGAATGGATTTTCGGGGTCGGGGATCACTATGGGTACCTGGAAAAAATAGGCGTTAGGCAGCTGGAAGATTTAAGGGCCAACCAGGTCCTGGGTTATTCCACAAGAATGAGGAGGGGTTCCCGATGACAAAGAACGCCGAACTGGCCAAACCGGGGGAGTACAAGCCCCTGGATCTGCTCGCGACGGCCGCGGCACGGGAAGTAAAGAACGGGGACATTGTCTTCGCAGGCACCGGCCTGCCCATGCTGGCCATTATGCTGGCCAAATTAACCCACGCTCCGGAGGCGGTTTGCATCTACGAAGCCGGGACGATTGACGGCCGGCCGATTCACCTGCCCACCTCCGTCGGCGACGCCCGCAACGAGTACCAGGCCGCCGTGGCCGCGGGATTGAACGAGGTCTTCGCCCAACTGCAAAGGGGGCTGGTGGACGTTGCCTTTCTGGGCGGAGCGGAAATTGACCGCTACGGGAACGTCAATACCACGGCGGTGGGCAGGTACACTCCCGCGCCGGAGAAACGCCTCACGGGCGGCGGGGGAAACCCGGATATCAATTCGCTGGCCAAAAGAACGGTGTTTATTATGGTTCAGGAAAAAAGGCGGTTTAAAGAGCGGGTGGATTACATCACCTCCCCAGGCTGGCGGATTCCGAAATGGCCTTCCGGCGAGCTGGTGCCCAAGCAGGAAGTATACGGGAAATTTTTCCGGGGAGGGCCGTCGGCCGTAATAACCAACATGGGCGTTTTCCGGTTTGACGAGAACGGGGAAATCTACCTGGATACGGTACACCCCGGCTTTACACCGGAGCAGGTGAAAGAAAACTGCAGTTTTGACTTAAACATCTCCCGGGTGCGGGGGGAAACGTTACCCCCGGGCCGCCGGGAAATCGAGCTGCTCTATACGGTGATCGATCCGGAAGGGGTATTTCTGGCATAGACCCGCATCGTGCTAACGCAGCGCCGGCAGAGGTATGCAGAGGTTGAAATTAACGATTTTTACAGCAGGCGCTGCAAGACGCTACTTTCATGCCCGGCTAACTTTCTGCCTGATATTTTCAAGGCGGGCAAAAAAGCGATTTTTCTTGCAGGACATCAGACTGTTTTGTTATTATTTTGTTAAATTATTTAAATTCGGGCAGCCCAGAGTAATTTGAAGGGGGAGAAAACGGTGAAGGAAGCGGTTGTTGTCAGCGCCTGCCGGACGCCCATCGGCAGGTTCGGGGGAATGTTGCGCTCTTTAACGGCGGTGGAACTGGGGGCTTTGGTGATCAGGGAAGCTTTGCGGAGGGCCGGCGTAAAACCCGAACAGGTCGATTACGTCTTCATGGGCCAGGTGGTAACAGCCGGGTGCGGCCAGGTGCCGGCCCGCCAGGCGGCGATTAAGGCAGGTATCCCGGCGGACGTTCCCGCGATCACGATTAATAAAGTATGTTCGTCCGGGATTAAAGCCATCGACCTGGCGGCGCAAATGATCGCCGCCGGCAGGGCGGACATTTGCGTTGCCGGGGGGATGGAAAGCATGTCCAATGTTCCGTACGGCCTTCCGGAAATGAGGTGGGGGGCGAGAATGGGCGTTCCCGGAAGACAGGTAGTGGATTTAATGGTGTACGACGGCCTCTGGTGCTCGTTTTATAATCGCCACATGGCGGTGCACGGCTCGGAAGTGGCGAAGGAGTTCGGGATCACGCGGGAAGACCAGGACCGCTGGGCGTACCACAGCCAGATGAACGCCAAACAGGCGATGGAAGGCGGAAAATTAAAAGATGAAATTGTTCCCGTGGAAATCCGGGATTCCCGGGGAGGGGTGAAAACAGTGGAAATCGACGAGCAGCCCAGGCCGGAAACGACCCTGGAGGCGCTGGCCAAACTGCCGCCGGTGTTTGACCCGAACGGTACCGTGACGGCCGGCAATGCCCCGGGGATCAATGACGGCGCAGCCGCCGTGGTGGTGATGTCCGGGGAAAAAGCCGCCGAACTGGGGATTGCGCCCTTGTGGACGATTCTGGGGTACGCGGAAGTTTCCCAGGATCCCAAATACATAGCCACCGTGCCGGGACTGTCGATCCGGAAGCTTTTAAAAGAAACCGGTTATGCTCTGGAGCAAATGAAAATTGTTGAAATAAACGAGGCTTTTGCCGCGGTGGTGCTGGTCAGTGCAAGGAAGATTCTGGAGATACCGGAAGAAGATTTGTACACGCGGGTCAACGTCAACGGCGGCGCCATTGCTTACGGGCACCCCATCGGGGCCACGGGCGCCCGGATTGCCATGACCCTGGCCTACGAGCTTAAGCGGCGCGGCGGCGGGATCGGGATCTGCGGGATTTGCAGCGGCGCGGCGCAGGGCGACGCCATGTTAATTAAAGTTTAAAAGGAGATGATTGCTTTGCCCTACCTGCTGACGGACGAACAAAAGATGCTGCGCGATATGGTCCGCAAGCTCTGCCAGAATGAGATCGCCCCCCGGGCGGCGGAAATCGACCGCACGCACGCCTTCCCCTGGGAAAACCTGCACCGGCTGGCCGAACTGGGCCTGATGGGGGTCCCCATTCCAGAGGAATGGGGGGGTGCCGGCTTTGACTTCCTTTCCTACATCATCACCGTCGAAGAAATTTCTAAGGCCTGCGCCTCTACCGGCGTGATTCTGGCCGTGCACACTTCCCTGGGCTGCTTTTCCCTGCTGAACTTCGGTACGGAAGAACAAAAAAAGAAGTACCTGGTGAAGCTGGCCGGCGGCCAATGGCTGGGCGCCTACGCCCTCACCGAGCCCAACGCCGGCTCCAACCCGGCCAATTTGAGCACCTCCGCCCGCCTGGAAGGGGACCACTATCTGGTCAACGGCAGCAAACTTTTCATCACCAGCGGCGGCCAGGCCCACCTCTACGTCACCTTCGTCCGGACGGACCCCGGCAGCAAGGGCCACAAAGGAATCACCTGCCTGCTCGTGGAAAAGGATACCCCCGGCTTTTCCATCGGGCGGGTGGAAGAGAAGATGGGGATTCACGGCTCGGCCACGGCGGAGCTGATCTTTGACAATGCGCGGGTTCCCCGGGAAAACGTGCTGGGGGAGGAAGGCGAAGGGTTCAAGGTGGCCATGAAGCTCCTCGACGGAGGCCGGGTGGGCATCGGCGCCCAGGGAGTGGGCATCGCCCAGGCGGCTCTGGAGGCGGCCATCGACTTTGCCAGACAAAGGGTGCAATTCGACCGCCCCATCGCTGAATTCCAGGCCATCCAGTTTATGCTGGCGGATATGGCCACCCGGGTGGAAGCGGCCCGGCTGCTGGTCTACCGCGCTGCCCGCCTGCGCGACATGGGCCTGCCCTATACAAAGGAGGCCTCCATGGCGAAAATGTTCGGCACCGACACGGCCATGCAGGTGACCACCGACGCCGTGCAGATCCTGGGCGGCTACGGTTACTGCAAGGAATACCCGGTGGAGCGCTACATGCGCGACGCCAAGATCACCCAGATTTACGAAGGAACAAACCAGATCCAGAGAATCGTCATCGCGAAGCAGATTTTACGGTAAAATTCATTTTTGGTGGCGCTTTTCAAGCAGGAGAAAATGCCCTACAAGGCGAATAATTCGGAAAAGCAAGTTTACCCTCAAAATGGGCGTTCTCTGGTGGTGCCGCAAAAGCGGCCTGGGGGTTTAACCCTTATGTACTCTGTGTTCTCTGTGCCGTCTGTGGCTAAATTTAAGCGAGGGAATTGTCCAGAAGAACATTTCGTTCTTTCCATAAAAGTAATGAAAATATATAAATGTATTTACCCCCCCAATTCCTATTCCCCAATTCCTAATTCCTATTTTGGAGGGAGTGACCTTTTGTGCAGTATACGTTAACCGAAGAGCAGGAATTATTAAGGGAGACCGTGCGCCGGCTGGCCAAAGAAAGAGTGGAGCCGGGGGCCCGCGAGAGGGACGAAAAGGGGAAGTTCGACTGGGAGATGGTCACCCTTTTCCGGGAAAACGACCTCTTCGGGCTTGATTTTCCGGCGGAGTACGGCGGTAGCGACGCGGGGATGCTTTCTTTGATCATTGCCGTCGAGGAGCTTTCCAAGGTGGACGCCTCCGCCGGCCTGCTCATCGACCTGCAGGAGCTGGGCACTTTGCCCATCATGCTGGCCGGTAACGAAGAGCAAAAGAAAAAATACCTGCCGAAGCTGGCTTCCGGGGAGCACCTGGCCGCCTTTGCCCTCACCGAAACCAGCGGCGGCTCCGACGTGGCCGGCTTTCGGTGCCAGGCCAAAAAAGACGGCGATTCCTACATCTTAAACGGGTCGAAAATTTTCATCAGCAACGGGGGCGTGGCCGACGTCCTGACCGTGTACGCCCTGACCAACCCGGAAAAAGGGGGCCACAAGGGCGCCGCCGTTTTTATCGTGGAAAAAGGGATGCCGGGCTTTAGCGTGGGCAAAAAAGAAGACAAAATGGGGATCCGGTGGTCCGATACCGCGGAGCTGATTTTTGAGGATTGCCGCGTCCCGGCGGAAAATCTTCTGGGCGCCGAGGGCATGGGCTTTCACATCATGATGAAAACCCTGGATTTCGCCCGCCCCGGCATCGCCGGCCAGGCTTTGGGCATCGCCGCCGGCGCTTACGAGTACGCTTTAGCCTACGCCAAGGAGCGGGTGGCCTTCGGCCAGCCGGTTTTTAACTTCCAGGGCGTTTCCTTTAAGCTGGCCGACATGTGCATCCGCATCGAGGCGGCCCGCCACCTGTTGTATAAAACCTGCGCGGTTTACCAGGAACTGCCCAAGGACATGTCGCGCCTGAGCCCGGAGCAGATCCGGCTTTCGGCCATGGCCAAGTGCTTCTGTTCGGACGTGGCCATGTGGGTTACCACGGAGGCGGTGCAGGTGCTGGGCGGCTACGGCTACACCAGGGAATTTCCCGTGGAGCGCATGATGCGCGATGCCAAGATCACGCAGATTTACGAAGGAACCAACGAAATCCAGCGGCTGGTGATCGCCAATACTTTGAAATAGGGCCTGCCTGATAGCGCTTTCTGCCCCAAAAATGTTTCCGTGACCAGTTTGTTCATTTGTCGGGAGCCGGTTTAATCCAGCAGATCTTCGGTGGGTGACCGGCTTTCCCGTTCCCATTGCCTTTTCTGGCTTAAGTACCGCATCTGGATGAGAAATTAAAGAAACCAGGGATGGTGCCCGATGAAACCTTTGCATTGCATCGTCTGTGTGAAGCCCGTTCCCGATTTCAGCGCGCACGCCGTGGAATTCGACCGGCAGACGAAAACGGTGAGAAGAGAAAACGTGCCCACGATCATTAACCCTCTGGATAAAAACGCGCTGGAGGCGGCCCTGCGCTTAAAAGAAAGCTACGGGGGCAAGGTGACCGCCCTGGCCATGGCCCCCCCGTTTGCGGAAGATATCTTGCGGGAAGTGCTGGCCTACGGCGCGGATGAAGCCGTTTTGCTGTCCGACCGGGTCTTTGCCGGCAGTGACACCCTGGCCACCTCCTACGTTTTAGCGCAGGGGGTCAAAAAGATCGGCGCCTTTGACCTGATCCTGGCCGGCGCAGCCAGCGCCGACGGCGGCACCGCCCAGGTGGGGCCGCAGCTGGCAGAGCACCTGGGCATCCCGCACGTCAGCTTCGTCACCTCCCTGACCAGGGCAACGGAGGATACCCTGGAATTGACGGCGAAAACAGAAGAAGGCACCGTGCTGCTGGAACTGAGCCTGCCTGCGCTTATCACCGTTTCCCGGGAAATCAACGAGCCCCGCACTCTGGCGCTCTTCGGGATCGTGGCGGCGGCAGCAAAGCCCCTGCGCATATTCGGCGCTGCGGATCTGGAGGTTGACCCGGCCCGGGCCGGGGAAAGGGGTTCCCCCACCCGGATCGCCGGCGTTTTTGAAGTTTCCCTGGCGAGAAAGGGCGAAATCCTCCCCGCTGCCCCGGAAACCGCCGCCTTTTTGGCGCAAAAGTTTAAGGAATGGGGGGTGCTCTAACGTCTATGGCTGAACAGGAATTAAAAGCGAGCAAAGACATCTGGGTGTTTGCCGAGCAAAAGAACGGGCGGCTGGCCGGCGTGGTTTACGAACTTCTGGAGCCGGGCCGGCGGCTGGCCGCCAGGCTGGGCGGAAAACTGGCCGCCGTGCTCTTTGGCTGCGGTGTCGCCCGGACGGCTGAAGAGTTGCTCTCCCGGGGAGTAGATGTTGTTTACAAAGTAGACGCCCCTCCTTTAGCGCACTACAACAGCTGGCTGTACCCCCGCCTTCTGGAAAAGCTGGTCAGGGAAGAAGCAGTCCCTCCCCATTCCATCCTCATCGGGGCCACTTACGCCGGGATGGACCTGGCCCCCGCGGTGGCCGCCCGCCTGGGCGCGGGCTGCTCCGCCCACTGCGTCCGGCTGGACCTGGACGAGCAGGGCAACCTTCTCCAGAACGTGCCGGGATTCGGGGGGGCGGTCATGGCGACCATCGTCACCCCCTATGTCCGGCCGCAAATCGCCACCGTCAGGCCGGGGGTGTTTCCCGCCCCGGACTTTGCCCCGGCGGATAAAAGGGGGGAGGTTAAAGAGTTCGCCTTTACCTTTCCCGGGGCGGCGCCGGTCAGGGTGCTCTCGGTAAAGCAAGAAGAATACACGGGAGTGCCCCTGGAAAAGGCGGAGGTGGTGGTGGCCGGGGGAGCCGGCGTGGGCAGCCGGGAAGGCTGGGCGAAAATTGAGGAACTGGCTTCCCTTTTGGGTGCCGCGGTGGGGGCGACCCGCCCCGCGGTGGACGCCGGGTGGGCGAAAGAAGCCCAGATGATCGGCCAGAGCGGAAAGACGGTGCGCCCCCGGCTGTACATCGGCATCGGGATCTCCGGCGACATCCAGCATATCGTGGGCATCCAGGACGCCCAAAAAATCGTGGCGATCAACGCCAACCCCAGGGCGCCCATCTTTAAAATGGCCGATTACGGCATCGTCGCCGATTATCAGGAAATGGCCCCGCTGCTCTGCGCAGCCGTTGCGCAGGCAAAAAATACGCAGACAAATAAATAAAGGAGGTTGCTTAAGGAATGGATTTTGGTTTTACCCCGGAACAGGAGCTTTTGCGCAAGGGAGTACGGGAATTTGCGATGTTTTTACCATTGCCTGCAGGCTGATGATGTGGTATAATGTCTCTTGCTTGCAAACATCTCTCAGCCCTTTGGTATCTCAATATATTAATATTAATGCTGGTGTAGCTCAGCGGTAGAGCAGCGCACTCGTAATGCGCAGGCCGTCGGTTCGAATCCGACCACCAGCTCCAG
>JAIMBK010000020.1 GCA_023511535.1 Armatimonadota bacterium | reverse complement strand
CCTGCCCCTACTGCCTCACCAATTTTGAGGACAGCCGGGTAGTCCTGAGTTACGATGACGTCATCGAGGTGAAGGATATCACGGAGATCCTTCAGGAAGTGATTTAGGACGGAGGAGTTAAAAAATGCTGGAAGTAGCACAGAAAACCTGATGAGGGCGGAGAGATATGGAAAAAGAACTGGAAAGAATTAAAGTTGTTAAAAATCTTACCGGCGCTAATTTTGGAGACGTCATGGTTGTCGCGGGAGGGATCAGCGGTATTCAGGCCGCTCTTGATCTCGGTACGGCCGGTTTTAAGGTTTATCTGGTGGAGAAATCGCCGGCCATCGGCGGCCATATGGCCCAGCTGGACAAGACCTTTCCCACCAACGACTGCTCCATGTGCATTGAATCTCCCAAGTTTGTCGAGTGCAAAAGGCATCCCAATATAGAGATCATGACCTATACGGAAGTGGACAGGGTTGAAGGGGAAGCGGGAGATTTTAAAGTAACGCTGATTAAAAAGCCCCGGTATGTTAACGAGAGCAAATGCACGGGCTGTACCACCTGTACGGAATACTGCCCTGTCGTGTACCCCGACCCATTTAATCAGGAAATATCGAAGAACAAAGCCATCCATATACACTTCGCACAGGCAATTCCTCTGGTCGCTTATATAGATGAAAGCTGCCGTTACCTTAAAGAAAAAACATGCACTGTTTGCCAGGGAGTCTGCAAGAATGACGCCATCGATTTCAGCCAGACGGCGGAGAAGGTGGAAGTAAAGGTAGGGGCGATAATTCTGGCTCCGGGCTACGAGCCGGTTGATCCCAAAAAGCTGAGGGACGATTACGGCTACGGAAAGTTTGCAAACGTGGTCACCAGTCTTGACTATGAACGGCTGTTATGCGCCACCGGACCGTATGAAGGGGAGATCCTGCGCCCTTCCGACAAGAAGCATCCCCATAAAATAGCCTGGATTCAATGCGTCGGCTCCCGGCAGGTTATCCCGGGCGGGAACAGCTATTGTTCAGCCGTGTGCTGCACGTATACCCAAAAACAGGTAATTTTGACCAAAGACCACGACCCCGGGGCCGAGTGCACGGTATTCCATAACGATATTCGTTCCTACGGCAAGGATTTTGAGCGGTTCTTCCAAAGAGCGGAGAAACTTCCCGGGGTCCGGTTCATCAGAAGCTACGTCTCAATAGGAAAAGAGATCCCGGAAACAAAGAATATAACCATAAAATATTCCACCCCGGACGACGGGGTAAAAGAAGAAGAATTCGACATGGTGGTGCTGTCCGTCGGACTGAACCCTCCTGCCGGCTTTCAGGACCTGGCGGACAAGTTCGGCATCGAACTCAATTCCCACGGTTTCTGTAAAACCAATCCGGTTAATCCCATCGAAACCTCCCGCCCGGGGATTTTTGTAAGTGGAGCCTTCCAGGGTCCTTTAGATATCCCCGAGTCGGTGGTAACCGCCAGCGGGGCTGGTTCCCAATGCGGTGAACTCCTTGCCTGCCGGCGGGGGAAGCTGGCCAGAGAAAGGACATATCCGCCGGAAAGGGATGTCTCGAAAGAGGAGCCCAGGATAGGAGTTTTTGTGTGTCATTGCGGCGCCAATATCGGCAGAGTGGTGGATGTTCCCTCCGCAGTTGAATATGCCCTGACCTTACCCAATGTTGTCCACGCCGAAGACAACCTCTTCATCTGTTCGACGGAAGCGGCGCAGCGGATAGCAGAGACGATCCGGGAAAAAGGACTCAACCGCGTGGTTGTCGCCGCCTGTACCCCCAGGACCCATGAGCCGCTCTTCCGGGATACGCTCCGGGAAGCGGGAATCAACCAATATTTCTTTGACATGGCGAATATTCGGGAACACTGCTCCTGGGTCCACTCCAAAGAAAAGGAAGAGGCCACCCAAAAGGCAAAGGAAATAATCCGGATGTCGGTAGCCCGGGTTCGTCATCTGGAGCCCCTGCGGGAATTTGAACTGCCAGTAAGCAAAACGGCGCTGGTGGTCGGAGGAGGCGTGGCCGGCATGACCTGTGCCCTCTCCATAGCCAATCAGGGACACGAGGTTTATCTGGTGGAAAAGGAGAAAGACCTGGGGGGAATGGCGCGAAGAATTCACTATACCCTGGAAGGGCTGGATGTGCAGGCCTATTTGCGTGAGCTTAGAAGAAAGGTATATCAGCACCCCTTAATCCATGTCCATACTGATGCCGTCATCACGGAATCCACCGGTTATGTAGGGAATTTCGTAACCAGGGTGAAGTCTGCGGGAAGGGTCACGGAGATAAAACACGGAGCGGCCGTCATTGCCATCGGTGCCGATGAATATAAACCCACCGAATACCTTTATGGAGAAGACGACCGGGTAATGACCAATCTGGAGCTGGAGGAGCGGATCGCCAAAGGAGAAGAAAGGGTGATTAACGCCCGGAGCCTGGTGATGATCCAATGCGTAGGCTGCAGGCAGGAAGACAGAAATTACTGCAGCCGGATCTGCTGCAGCCACTCCGTAAAGAACGCCCTGAAGCTAAAAGAGATAAACCCCGGGATGGATATCTACATCCTCTTCCGGGATATGCGAACCTACGGGTTCAGAGAAGATTATTACCGGGAAGCGGCAGGCAAGGAGATCAGGTTTGTCCGCTACGAGCCGCCCGACAAACCTCAGGTAGAGGCTGTTGAGGATGAAGACGGCCGGCGTGTCTTAAGGGTTGCCGTGGCCGATCCCGTATTGGGCAAGAGGCTGGAAATAGATGCCGATCTGATCGCTTTGGCGGCCGCCGTCATTCCCCCCGCCGACAGGAAGGAGATAGCCGGATTATTCAAGGTGTCCTTGAGCCCGGACGGTTTCTTCCAGGAAGCTCATGTCAAATTAAGGCCCGTCGACTTCGGCGCGGAAGGTGTTTACCTGTGCGGGACGGCTCACTATCCCAAGCACATCTCTGAAGCGATCAGCCAGGCTTACGGCGCTGCCGGCCGGGTCCTGACTCTTCTCTCCCGTGATACAGTCACCGCCTCCGGCTCTGTTTGCGCGGTGAATGAGAATAACTGTATTTCGTGCGGAGCATGTATTTCGGTCTGTATGTACGGCGCCGTCGAGTTTCACGAGACGCCGCGGGGCAAAAAGGCGGCGGTTAACCCCGTTCTCTGCAAAGGAGACGGTCTGTGCAACGCAGTGTGTCCAACCGGGGCCATTTCCCTAAAGCACTACACCAACAAAGAGCTTTTCAGCCAGATTGACGCGGCTTTTTCAGACCTGGAAAAGCCCCACAAAGAAAACAAAGCCGGGACTGCCAGGTGAGGAGGTGGATAAGAATGGGTACGGAACTTAAGTTCAAACCAAAGATCTTAGGTTTTGTGTGCAATTGGTGTTGCTATGCAGGGGCGGATCTTGCTGGAGTTTCCCGTTATCAATACCCCCCTTATATAAAACTAATCAGAGTAATGTGCTCCGGCAGAGTCGATCTGGCACTTGTCCTCCGGGCTTTCTCAAATGGAGCAGACGGAGTGTTTATCGGCGGTTGCTGGCCCGGCGAATGTCATTATGTTACAGAAGGAAATTATAATGCCTTAAGCATGATGTATCTATGTAGAAAATTACTCGCGCACGTAGGAGTGAACCCCGAAAGGTTGAGGCTTGAATGGGTATCTGCCTCGGAAGGAATTCGCTTTGCCGAAGTTATGAATGACTTCGCCGCGAAGGTGAGGAAATTAGGGCCCCTCGGCAAAGGCGAGGGAATCGACGAAAATGCATTAAAGTCGAGACTCGAAGCAGTTACAAACCTGGTCCCCTACATCAAGCTGGTGGAAAGGGAGAGGTTGAGATTGCCTTTTAAATCGGAGGAAGAGTATCGTAAATTCTTTACCGGCGACGAGTTCAACAGGCTGTTTGAGGAAACAGTTGCCGAGAAACTGGCAATCAGCCGGATAATTTCACTTTTACGGGAAGGACCCTTTACAACCGGAGAGATTGCTAAGATTTTAGGCCTGACCGCGTCTGAAGTATCAAGGCATCTTAACAGTTCAGTAAGGCAGGGGTTGGTCAGGTATGCGGAAAACCTTAAAGCGTTTGTTCCCGCCTGAAGCAAAAGACCAGGCGGAGGATCAGGAGAAAGAAGGAGGTCGGGACAGAGGCCGTGGATAACGACAGCATCGATCAGATTATAGATAAACAGCGGGGCAAACCCGGTTCACTGATTCAAGTATTGATGGAGATCCAGGACAAAAATCAGTGGCTTCCCAGAGAAGCATTGGAGAAGGTCAGCGAGAAACTGGAGGTGCCCTTAAGCCGGGTACTGCGCATAGCCACTTTTTATAAAACATTCAAATTGATTCCTGAAGGACGCCATAAAATTCACATCTGTACGGGCACTGCCTGTCATGTTCGCGGTGCGCAGCGTGTCCTCGATACAGTGCAAGACCTGACGGGAATTAAACCTGGCGAAACGGACCCGGATCTGAAGTTCAGCCTGGAGACCGTTAACTGCCTCGGCTGCTGTACTTTGGGCCCGGTGCTGGAAATCGACGGGAAGACTTTCGGCAAGGCAGCACCGGCCGAAATAGCGGACGAATTAAAAAAATATGAATGAGGGAAAATCATGGCACGAATAAGTTCAGTTGCTGAGCTGGAAGAACTCAGGAAGGATATCTTGTCAAAAAGAGAACCCGGTAAGCCCTGGATCGCATTCTGTGGGGGCATCGGCTGTCTTTGCCTCGGTAACGACAGGGTGATCAGCGCCTTTGCAGAGGAAATCAGGAAACAATCGTTAGAGGCGAAAGTTGGCCTCAGGATGACCGGCTGCCATGGCTTTTGTGAAAAAGGACCCAGCGTCGTTATCTATCCTGAAGAAGTCTGCTATTTAGAGGTAACGCCGGAGGATGTGCCGGAAATTATCGCCCAGACTGTAGTTGGGAAGAAAGTGATTGACCGGCTGGTTTATACCGACCCGAAGACCGGTGAAAAAGCGGCGCATCTGTTTGAAATACCCTTCTACAGGAACCAGACGCGGTTTCTGATTGGCAATAACCCCAGGATTAATCCCAGGAGCATCGACGACTATCTGGCGGCCGGCGGTTATTCTGCGTTGGCCAAAGCGCTTTTTGAGATGAGCCCCGAGCAAGTCCTTGCCGAAATAAAGAAAGCAAACCTGCGCGGCCGGGGCGGCGGCGGGTTCCCCGCCGGCTTGAAGTGGGAGACTGCCCGTAATGCACCCGGGGAAGAAAAGTATGTTATCGTCAACGCTCACGAAGGGGAACCCGGGGCGTTTATGGATAGAGCCCTCTTTACGGGAAATCCGCATTGCGTGCTGGAAGGCTTGATCATCGGCGCCTATGCCATCGGTGCACATCAGGGATTTATTTACACCAGGCATGACAACCCTCAACTAAGAGAGAATATTGATATTGCCCTCGCTCAGGCGAAGGAATACGGGCTTTTAGGTGAAAATATCCTTGGCTCCGGCTTCAACTTCAATGTTGAGGTGCATCTTGATATAGGGATCTTCGTTTCCGGCGAGTCCAGCGCATTAATGAGATCAATAGAAGGGAAGGCACCGGAGCCGAGACCCAAATATATCCGCACTTCGGTAAGCGGTATTTGGGAAAAGCCGAGCAACCTGAACAATGTAGAAACCTGGGCCAACGTGCCCATGATCATCAATAAGGGCTCTGCCTGGTACGCCGGGATCGGGACGGAGCGGAGCAAGGGAACAAAACTCATCTCTTTATCAGGTAAAGTATGTAATACCGGGGTCGTGGAAGTTCCCCTGGGTACCCCGCTGAAAGAGATTGTCTACGGCATCGGCGGTGGAATTCCAAACGGAAAGAAACTTAAGGCCGTTCACTTTGGGGGACCGATGGGAGGTTCACTTCCCGAGAGTCTCATCGACACCCCGCTGGATTTTGATGCGCTGGCAAAACTGGGAGCTCCAATGGGCGCAGGCGCCATGCTGGTAATAGATGAAGATACCTGTATGGTCGATCTTGCCAGGCACTTCCTTGAGTTCCTCGCCGGTGAATCGTGCGGCAAGTGCGTCCCGTGCCGGGAAGGCATCAGGCAGATGCTGAAAATTCTCACCAGGATCACCAAAGGAAAGGGGAAAGAAGGCGACCTCGAGCTTTTGGAGGAATTGGCCGGGGTAACCCGCGAAGCAGCCCTTTGTGCGTTGGGCAGGAGTGCCCCCAACCCGTTTTTGAGCACGTTGAAATACTTTCGAGATGAGTATGAGGCACACATCAAGGAAAAGAGGTGCCCGGCCCTTTCCTGCAAGGAGCTGAGTGCATCAGGGGGAGCAAAGAAAAATGAGTGAAATTATTATCCAGATTGACGGAAGAGATGTCGCAGCAAGAGAAGGGATGACCATTTTGGAGGCAGCGCAAACTGCCGGGATAACTATCCCGACCCTTTGTCACCACGAGAAATTAGAGCCTTATGGGGCTTGCCGGATTTGCACAGTCGAAATAGAAAACCGCGGCCGGACACGTCTCGTTGCTGCCTGCCTTTACCCCGTAGAAAAAGATTTGGTCGTCAGAACCAGGTCTGAAAAGGTAGATAGAATTCGTAAAGTGATCTTGGAACTGTTGCTGGCTCATGCTCCAGAAGCCACGGAATTACAGGTTTTGGCCAAAGAGTATGGCGCAGACAAGGACCGTTTTGAAAAAGAGTCCTCCTTTTGCATTCTTTGTGGTCTATGTGTAAGATACTGTGCCGAGGTCAAAAAGAAGCACGCCGTTGGATTTGTTGACAGAGGAACAGGGCGGGAGATAAGTTTCATTCCGGAGATAGCCTCCAGGGAATGCTGGAACTGCAAGGAATGTTTTCCGCTTTGCCCTACAGAGGCACTCCAGGCAGCTTACGTTTTAACTGAAGCCCTAATATCTTCCTCACCTTCTTTCAAACTCGAGGCAGAAGAATAGGCGCCATTTAAACCCGCCCGAAGATTGCTGTGCTTAATCTTGCCGGTGCACCCTGGAAAAGCTTTTCCGAGAGACTTTTTTCCAAAGAGGAGGTTTCGCCGTGGCCCGCCAAAAACAAATTTACGCCCGTCCCGCGCTCTGTGCCGGCTGCCGGATCTGCGCCAACGCCTGTGCCGTGGTCAACCGGGGGGTCGCCAACCCCCGGCTGGGCGCCATCCGCATCCGGCAAAACCTTTTCGAGCGCTACGAATTCCAGGAAATCTGCCGCCATTGCGCAGAGCCGCCCTGCCTGGATGCCTGCATGGTGGGATGCATCAGCAAAGACGCCCTTACCGGTCTGGTTGTTCAGGACCAGAGCCGCTGCGTGGGCTGCTGGATGTGTATCATGGTCTGTCCTTACGGAGCTGTCAAACAGGACGTGGTTAACCAGGTGGCGATCAAGTGCAACCGTTGCCTGGAGCGGAAAGTGCCTGCCTGCGTGGAAGCCTGCCCCACGGGAGCCCTGGTTTTCGAAGTGCGGGAAGACGCCGGGCAGGAGCCCTTCTTTACCGAGCCGACGGTGGCCAGCTGACGGGGGGAGTCAACCCCCCGTCATTTTCCTAAACACCTTTTATTCCGTGATCTCCTGTCCGTTTTTGAATAAGGCGCGGAGCTTGTAGCGCTGAACCTTTCCACTGGCTGTGCGCGGGAGTTGCGGCACGAAAAAAATCCGGCGGGGACATTTATAATGCGCCGTTTTGCTTTTGACAAAGTCCTGCAATGTGCGCTCCAGGTCCGGTGACGACTGATAACCCTCTTTCAGGACGATAAAAGCCACCGGTTTCTCCAGGCCGGATTCTTCCCTGTAACCTACCACTGCAACTTCGTTGACTGCCGCGTGCGCAAGCAAAATGCCCTCGACCTCCAGAGGCGACATCCAGATCCCGCCCGGCTTGAGCATATCATCGGTGCGTCCAACGTACCAGAAATAACCTTCTTCATCCTGGTAGTATTGATCACCGGTATTAAACCACTCCCCGCAAAGACTTTGTTTGGTTTTCTCGTGTTTATTCCAGTAACCGGCGGTAATCCCATCGTTTTTCACCCACAGGGTGCCGATTTCCCCCGGCGGCACCTCCCGCCCCTCTTCATCCACCAGCTTGCCCTCAAAGCCCGGGAGCAGCTTGCCGCTGCTGCCTGGTTTGATTTGCCCCGGCCGGTTGGAAAGATAAATCATTCCCACATCCGTTGAGCCGACCCCATCCAATATTTCCAGACCAAACGTTTCTTTCCACCGTTCGAAGACCACCCCCGGCAAAGCCTCCCCGGCGGAAACGCAGGCTCTTACCGAAGACAGATCTGGTTTCTTTCCGCTTTGTTCCACATAATTCAGCATCGCCCAGTAAAAAGTCGGCACACTGTAAAAGAGGGTCGGGCGGCGCTTTTCGATCACCCCGAAGACTTTTTCCGGTTCCGGTTTCCCGGGGTAAAGAATAACTGCCGCACCGCAAAGAAAAGGGGCATCCAGCGAATTATTCCGGCCGTAGGAAAAGTATAATTTGGAGGTGCAAAAAACTACGTCTTCCGGGGTCATTCCCACCACTTCCCGGCAATGCGGCAGCATGAAGTGAAGAAGGTCGTGGTGCAGGTGAACAACTCCTTTGGGCGTGCCCGTGGTTCCCGAACTGTAGAGCCAGAAGGCCATATCATCTTTGGACGTGGGCGCCGCGGCCAGGTCGGGGGAAGCTTTATCAACCAGTTCAGCAAAATTCAACTGACCGGGCTGCGGCTGACCCACGACCACAAAATGCTTCAGGTACCTGAGCTGCGAGCGCACCTGGCCGACCTGGGGAACCAGTTCTTCGCTGATGATGAGCACTTTCGCCCGGCTATCGTTCAAGTAATAGAGGTAATCCCGGGGTAATGCCATGGTGCTTACCGGCACCGGCACCGCGCCGATCTTCATTGCTCCGAAATAAGCGGCCAAAAATTCCGGGCTATCGGGCAGACAGATCATGACTCTGTTTTCCTGCTCCACACCCAGCTCGAGCAGGGCGTTACCCGCCCGGTTGGCCATTTGAACCAGCTCCCTGTAGGTGATCGCCCGGTTTTCGTAGAAAACGGCTACTTTATCGCCGCGTCCTTCCGTCAGGTGACGGTCCAGCAAATAAACGGCAATATTAAATTCGTCGGGAATATGGACCAGTTCCAACCCCTAACCCCCTTTTCCAATCCTTATCAACCTTGATCGGCGAGGTCACTCTCAACACCAAGAGGCAACAAAGAGCCATAAAAACGAAAAGCGGACAGTGTAAGTTTATAAGCCACACTCTATAATCTTTTCAGACTGCAATAGTTGTGCCAGCTCCCGTAATACTGTCTTAATTAGACTTAAAAACTGCTACCATTCGTCCCGCTGACTTAAGCGCCAGGAGTGCATCGTCCACCCAATAAATGGCCACATTCTTGCAGTTACCGGCCGGGCAGATCGAGGTCGTGTTCTTGAAGGGTAATAATGTCTGAATTATTTACACTGTATGAAATATTTACAGATCTTCAGCAAAAGTGTTCGGGTAAAGCCTTTTTAAAAACAGGTCAGAAAATTCGAGAATAAAGGATGTTAAGGAAAAAACAACTATTAACTATTCAGGGAGGGCAAAACGATCATGTCCAAAACATCGAAAAATATCTTATGACTTCGGGCTTTTGCCGTACCTTTTGCGGGATATGTTGATTAGGGTAAGAATTTGAATTCTAAAATATGTGGAGAAGAGATCCGATAAGGCTATCTAAAAAATCAAGGGGTTAAATTGCCTACTCGAGAAAGCCTGGTTCCCGGCAAAAACGCGGAAAGCACGGGGGGAACTCCTTAACCTACTTCCCCCTTGATTTCCTTCAACTTCTCATATAAGGTTGCCCTGCTGATGCCCAGCAGCCTGGCCGCCCGGGACTTGTTCCCCCCGGTGATCTCCAGTGCCTTGATAATCGCCTCCCGTGCCACTTCCGCCAGGGCCAGCCCGTATCCCTGGTCATAATTGGAATGGTTCTCCGGTGTATAAATACCCAGGTCGTCCATTTGAATTAAGCCGTATTTACAATAAACCACCGCCCGTTCGAGCATGTGTTCCAATTCCCGTACATTCCCCGGCCAATGATAACTTTTGAAAAATTCCATGACTTCATCGGTTACACCTTCCACCCGCTTCCCCAACTGCTTGCTGAATTTGTTCAAAAAGAAGTCGACCAGCAGAGGGATATCTTCAATATGTTCCCTTAACGGTGGAACGGTTAAAACCAGCACTTTCAACCTGTAGAAAAGATCTTTGCGAAATTTGCCTTCCCGGGTAAGCCTGTACAAATCCCGGTTGGTCGCCACGATAATGCGCACGTCAACTTCCTTGGCCTTTACCCCGCCAATCCTTTCCACTTCTTTTTCCTGGATGACGCGGAGCAATTTACTTTGCAGCGGCAAAGGCATTTCCCCGATTTCGTCCAGGAAAATCGTCCCCCCGTCGGCCAGCTCAAATTTTCCCGGCTTCCCGTGCCTTAAGGCACCTGTAAACGCGCCCCCTTCGTAACCGAACAATTCCGCTTCGGCCAGCTCGACCGGGATGGCGGCGCAATTTACTTTGACGAACGGGCGTTTAAACCGTTCACTGGCGTTGTGGATCGCCTGAGCCAGGAGTTCTTTCCCCGTCCCGCTTTCACCGTAAATAAGGACTGTGGAAGAACCGGTAGCCGCCTGCAGGGCCTGCCTTTTTACCTCCGCAATGCTTTGACTTTTTCCGATGACGCTTTCAATGGTGTACTTCGTGCCGTTTAACTTGCCTAATTCATCACTGCTTAAGTTCGGGCGGCTAAAAATTTTCCGGGGGAACCCATCCTTTTTTTGTTTCATGGCCGCTTTAATTTCATCCGCATCCTGCAGGATTAAAATAGCCCCCCTGGTTTTCCCAATGTGAACAATCGGAATTCCCTGAACGATCAAAGGTAAAGAACGGTGGAGCAACTTCTGCGGCCCCATCCGGTACCCCGCAATAATTTCCCTGAAAGGCAGGCCGGGCAACACTTCTTCAATCCGCTCGCCGACCTTGATCTCGGGAAGCAGCCGGTGCAGGTACGTGCTGACCAAATTGATGACTCCCTGTTCATCAGTTACGACAAGGCCACAGGGTACTTGCTGAAAAACATTGGATAATTCCTCGTATAATAGCTCAATCTGGTCGAGCAAATGCATAACGGCCCAGGCCTGGGTGATTATCCCGCTCGGCCGGCCGTCGCGATCCACCACCGGGGTTTGTCCAATGCGGACATTCCGTAACCATAAGATTAATTCGGAAAGGTTGCTGAACGTTTTATCCTCCCGAAAATACATCACGTCTCTTAAATAATACGGCTCGATACTGGTTTCCAGAGCGGCTCCCCGCAGCAAACAGTCATACAAGTTGGAGCGAGTAAAAATCCCGATGAGAAGTCCTTCCCCGCTAATTACAGGAATTCCCGCGAGCCTGGTCTGACGGAAGGCGAGAAGCGCCTCGCGTACTGTGCTCTGCGGCCTGAGAGCCACGGTAATCGGGGCCATAATCTCTTTTGCCTGCATAAGACCACTCCCATCCAGGATACTGTCCTATAATGAGGAGATCCTTCCAAATCTCAAAATCTTAATTAATATAATACTTTATAATCGATTTAAAAACAATATTGCGTTCCTGACTGGATCCTATTCCCCACTGAAAATAGCCTGTTTCCGCCCGCAATGAACATACGATTTAAAAATCCGGCAATGAGCGGGATAGATTTAGCCCGGCACCCGGCAGTTTCTCAGGTAAAAAATTAAACCCCCGCTGCCCGGGTCGAATTCCCCGGCGGGGGTTTTTAGCACTTAACGAGGTGGGTAATTAAGGTGAATAATTATCTATACCCTTCCTTTTTCCCCGGCGATGGCCAAAAGCTGCTCTTTCTTATCTTTTGGCGGGGAGGGAAGCAAAACGGAACGTCTGGACATGATCAGGGCTTCTGTCGGACACCCCGCCGCACAGACGCCGCAGCCGATACACAGCTCCTTATTCACCACGGGGACCTCGGCGCCATTTCCACCGGGCACCATCCGGATGGCGTGAATGTGACACCGTTCGGCGCAGGTTCCGCAACCGCTGCAGGCTTCTTCATCCACTTCGGGAATGAAGTTGCTGGGAAGGACGGAGGCGACCCCGCTCTCGTTGATGGCCCGCAGCACCCCGCAGCAGCAGCCGCAGCAGTGGCAGATGAAAGTGGGGTTGCTGAGCACGTTGTCCCCCAGGTGTACCAGCCCTAGCTTTTCGGTTTTCTCCAGTACGCGGAGCATCTCGTCCACCGTAGCCTCCCTGGCAAAGCCCCGGGAAACCAGCCAGCGGGCAGCGTTCCCCAAAGAAGTGCAGACATCTTCTACCGGGGCGCCGCAAGCCTTCCCCAGGTGGCTCGCCTTGTGCCGGCAGGCGCACAGGGAAAGGGCCCCGAACCCGGCCCCCCGGATAATCCCGGAAGCCCTCTCGTAAGTGAGCACCTCCGTTTCCACGGCGGCGGGAAGGAGGCTCTCGTAGACCAAAGACCTGAACATTTTGGTGGACGAGCCAAAAATCTCTTCTGCAACCCCTTGCGAGTGAAAATATTTTTCAAAGAGTTCGGCCAGTTCCTTCATCTCCAGGTCCTGCCCCGTCCGCATGAAGGTGTACTCAAAAAAGCCCACCACCATGGGCGCCAGCATGTAGTAGATTCCGTCCCGGCGGGGGAGGTCCAGCACCAGCCCCTTGTCCGCCATATTGCTAAGAATCTTTTTCAGCTCTTCCGGATCCACCCCCGTTATCCCGGCAATTTTTTCGAGGGGCATCGGCAAAAGAGGGAACTTGCTCGCCAGTTCGGCTTCGCTCTCGGTGTAAAGGCGGTGGAGGATTGCCATCAGAAATTCGTTTACGGGCGCACCGACAGGGTTTTTATTCAGGCGTTCGGCCAGGGCGCGGTATACTTCTTCCTTGTGACGAGTTAAATGGCCCAATTCAAGCCCTCCCTCTCAAAATTTGACTATTACCCATATCTACCATCTGTTCGAAATTCCGTTTGCAGATCTTCTCTGCCTTTCCGGCTTATGCTCCCAGCTTCCTCTTAATGTCCTCCCGCAGCTCTTTCTTTAAAATTTTCCCGACCGGGTTTCTGGGGATGGCCTCGACAATCTCCAGCCTTTCCGGTAACTTGTAAACCGCCACCCCTTTATCTTTCATAAAGGAAGTCAGTTCTTCCAGGGCCGGCGGGTCGGCTTTCTGCCTGGGCACCACGTAAACGCAGGCCTTTTCGCCCATAACGGGGTCGGGCATGGCCACGGCGGCCACATCGAGCACCTTTGGGTGCCCCTGCAGAATGTTTTCCACCTCCTGAGCGCTGATGTTGAACCCGCCGCGGATGATGATGTCTTTACAGCGCTCGAAGAAGCCGATAAAGAACTTTTCCTTAATCTGGAATAGATCGCCCGTGGAGAAGTAGCCTTCTTCATCGAAGGCCTTCGCGGTAAGGTCCGGCCGCTTGTAATAGCAGGGGATCACGTTCGGGCCGCGGTAGGCCAGCTCCCCGATCCCCCCGATTTCAGTCACTATTTTCCTGGTTTCCGGGTCCACCAGCCTGGTTTGAATGCCCTGCACCGACCATTCCCGGCCCCGGTCGCCCCAGTTGGGGAAGCGGTCCACCCGGCGCTCCAGTTCCGGAACGTCCAGCGGCCCAGACACCAGTGCCGTTCCCTCGTTCTGCCCCCAGATATTCACGATGTCGATGTTCCAGCGGCGCTTGAACTCCTGCAGCGACCACAGCGACGGCGGCGCTGAACCGGTGGTGATCGTTCTGACGGCGCTCAAATCGAACCGGTCCGCCTGCGGGTGCTTGGGGATCATGTTGAGTACCGCCGGCACGAGGATGGTGAAGTTGATTTTCTCCTGGATGAGCTGGCGCAGGCAGATCTCGGGGTCGAAGGGGTGGTGCAGAACGAACGTCCCGCCGTGAATCAGCCAGGGAACGTAATTCACCCCGACGGCGGTCATGTTCACCAGGGGCGCCACGCACAGCTGGACGTCCCCTTCCCTGATCCCGGTGGTTTTGGCGCACTGCCCGCTCTGGAAAAGCCAGTTGTTGTGGCTCATCGGGCAGCCCTTGGGCTCCGCTTCGGTGCCCGAAGTCCAGCAAATGGTGAAGATGTCGTTGGCGTCGATCCGGACGGCGGCGGGCTTCTCCCCGGGCACCTGGCCCTTCGCCATCTCCCGCACTTCCTCCAAAGAGATGACCCGCTTTAAGTGCGGCAGCCGCCCCTGCAGCCCTTTGCCCATTTCCAGGTGGGCGAAGCCCCTGAACTCCCTGACGGTGATAAATGCCTTCGCCTCCGTCAGCGCGGCGACGTACTCAAACTCCCGCGCCCGCCACTGCACGGGCAGCGGGGAAATGATCCCGCCGGCCCGGCAGACGGCCAGGTAGAGCATGGCCAGCTCCCAGACGTTAGGGAGCTGGACGACAACCACGTCATCTTTTTCGATGCCCATCGCTTGAAGGGCGGCGGCCGTGGCGTCGACCGCGCGCGCCAGCTCTTCGTAGGTTATCCTCTCGGGGGGCAGGCCCACCAGCTGCTCTTTGTTCGGCGGGTCCACCAGGGCGACCCGCTGCGGGTTCTTTTTGACGTGCTCAAAAAACACGTCCAGGAGGGTCTTTTGCCCCCAGTACCCCTTTTCCGTGTACTCTTTGATCCTCTCCGGCGAAGCCAGGATCATCCGTTCCCCCTCCTTTATCCGGTGGCGAGCTTGCCTTCGGCGTACATCTGCCGCAGCTGTTTCTTGTTGAACTTGCCCACGCTGGTTTTGGGGATGGCCTCCAGAAAGACGACGTCGTCGGGAATCCACCACCTGACCACTTTGTCCCGCAGGAAGTCCAGAATGTCCTCTTTGCTCACCTTCCCTTTGTAGGCTTCCTTCAGCACCACGCAGGCCAGCGGCCTTTCCTGCCACTTTTCGTGGGGGATGCCGATGACCGTGGCCTCGGCCACCGCCGGGTGGGCCATGATGGTGTTTTCCAGGTCCACCGAAGAGATCCATTCGCCGCCGCTCTTCACCAGGTCTTTCGACCGGTCCATGATGAAGATGTAGCCTTCTTCATCCACGGTAACGATGTCCCCCGTGTGCAGCCAGCCGTCCCTAATCGCTTCGGCGCTTCTTTCCGGCTCCCGGTAGTACTCTTTGGCGATCCAGGGCCCGCGCAGGCAGAGCTCGCCCATTGTCTTGCCGTCCCAGGGAACTTCCCTGCCCGCCTCGTCCACCACCTTCATCTCCAGGCCGGGGGCGATGACTCCCTGCTTGGCCGCCACCCTGTAGAACCGGTCGGCGGGCGCGTCTTTGAGGTAGGACTTGATCCGGGTCAGCGTAGCGAGCGGCGTTGTTTCGGTCATCCCGTAGGCGTGCTGAACGTACAGTCCGTATTTTTCCCGGAAGCTCCTGATCATCCCCTCCGGAGCCGCCGAACCCCCCACCAGAAGGAAGCACAAACTGCTCAGGTCGTACTTTGCACCCCCCTCCAAAAGCTGCAGGAGCCCCAGCCAGATGGTGGGTACGCCCAGGGTGATGGTCACCCGCTCCTGTTCGATGAGTCCCGCCAGACTGCCGGGGTCGAGCCTCCTTCCCGGCAAAACGAGCTTGGAGCCCATCCAGACGGCGACGAAGGGGGAACCCCAGGCGTTGGCGTGAAACATGGGGACCACCGGCATGACCACGTCTTCTTCCCTGATGCCCATCATGTCCGCCGCGGCGCAGGCCAGGCTGTGCAGGAAAAGCCCGCGGTGGGTGTAGACCACCCCTTTGGGGTTGCCGGTGGTGGCGGTGGTGTAGCACATGGCCGCCGGGGACCACTCGTCCAGGTCGGGAAAATCGTACTCCTCCGGGGCGCGGGAAAGAAGCTCTTCGTACGAATGGACGGGCGAAAGGCGCGTCTCGGGAAGCTGCTCCCCCTCGTCCGCCATAACCACGAAATGCCGGACCGTTTTCAGGTCGGGGGCGATCCTTTCGAGCAGGGGAAGAAGATCCGGATCGGCAAAGATGACTTTATCCTCGGCGTGGTTGATCACGTAGCTCAGCTGTTCGGGAAAGAGGCGCAGGTTTAAGGTGTGCATTACCGCCCCCGAGCAGGGAATGGCGAAGTAGAGCTCCAGGTGGCGGTGGTGGTTCCAGGCCAGGGTCCCCACCCGGTCGCCCGGCGCCACCCCCAGCTCCTTCAAAACGTTGGCCAGCCGGCGGACTCTTTTCTGGTAGTCGCCGTAGGTGTACCGGAAGTCCCGGGCAAGCAGCCGGGAAAAGACCTCCTTTTTGGAAAAGAGAAGGCGGTTGCGCTCCAGAAGGTTCTTTAGGGTCAAGGGATACTCCATCATTTTTTAAAAACCCCCTTTATGCTTTTTCTTTGGATTTTTAAAAAGGTCATCAAGCAGCTGGTTAAATGGCTTTAAAAATTTGATTGGCCATCCCCTTGGGAAAAGACTGCTGCTCATTAATTCTTTTACCGGACATTTATCTTTTTCCCGGCAGTTTAATCTTTTCAAATTTTTACTTGAATAAATTTTATAACAATTGTCGTCCGCTCCCAGCCCCGCCGGGCCGTCTTCGCCGGGAGCCTTTTCACCTTTTTCGCACCGCTTATTTTGCCGCTTAAAACCCCAGCCGCTTGGCGATGATCAGTTTCATCACCTCCGATGTTCCGGCGTAAATGGTGTGCGCCCGGACGTCCCGGTAAAACCGGGCGATGGGGTACTCCTCCATGTATCCGTAACCGCCGTGGAGCTGCAGGCACTGGTAGGCGACGCGGTTGGCCATTTCCCCGATCCACCATTTCGCCATGGAAACTTTCGTCACGATATCCTTGCCGGCGATGTGATCGGCGATCAGGCTGTTCAGAAACGTCCGCCCGATCTCCACTTCCGTAGCCATTTCCGCAATTTTAAAGGCGTTGTACTGGAATTTACCGATGGGGCGGCCGAAGGCTTCCCTGGTTTTGGCGTATTCGATGGCGTCGGCCAGCATGCGCTCCGCCGCGCCCTGGGAACCGATCGCCGAAATCAGCCTTTCCTGCTGCAGCTTCTCCATCAGATAGAAAAAGCCTCCCCCCTCCATACCCAACAGGTTGGCAGCCGGCACCCGGCACTGGTCGAAAAAGAGCTCGGCCGTATCCATGCTGTGCAGGCCCATTTTTTTCAGCTTGCGGCTTTTGATGAAGCCGGGGGTGCCTGCTTCCACCGCAATCAGGCTGATCCCCTTGTAACGGGGCTCCGCTTTGGGGTTGGTTTTGGCGATGACGATCACCAGATCGGCGGAGATGCCGTTGCTGATAAATGTTTTCTGCCCGTTGAGGACGTAATGGTCTCCCTCTTTTACCGCGGTGGTTTTAATGGCCTGCAGGTCGGAGCCGGCATTGGGCTCGGTCATGGCAATGGCGAGCACGATGTCGCCGGAAGCGCAACCCGGCAGCCACCGCTGTTTTTGTTCGGCGGTGCCGTAACTGGCAATGTAGGGGGCGATGATGTCGCTGTGCAGGCCGACGGCGACGCTCACCCCCGCCCGGGCCAGCTCTTCGTTGATGATTACGGAATAAAGGAAGTCGGCGCCGGCCCCCCCGTACTTTTCTTCCAGCCAGGGGCACAAATAACCCTGGTCCCCGAGTTTTTTCCAGATTTCCCGGGGTATTTCCCCCTTTTCTTCCCACTCCTCGACATGCGGAACCAGTTCCTGCTCAATAAATTTTCGAAAGGTACGCCGGAAGACTTCGTGCTCTTCGGTGTAGATCCTCATTTTTCAACCCTCTTTTTACAAAATTTCCAGAGGCGGACCCGCCGGGAAAAACAGCGCCGGTGACTCCCCGTCCCAGGCGACAACCCGACCCGGGCCGGGACGCGGGCCGCGCCGGGAACCGCCCGCCTGCAAACGGGGGAACTGTCTTCTTGTTTTTTGCGGCGTCTACATATCGATGCCGCCGTCCACGTGTAAAATGTGGCCGGTAACGTAGTCGGAAAGGGGCGAGACCAGAAAGAGGATACCCCCTGCCGCTTCTTCCGGGGTGGCCGGGCGTTGAAGCGGAATCATGGCCACCATCAGATCGCGCAGGTTCTTCGGGATGCCGACGGCGATTTTGTCGTCCATGATCTTAATCCCCTTTTCCTTTTCTTCAGTCAGGCGGGTAGCAACGAAGCCGAAGGCTACGGCGTTGCAGTTGACGTTTAATGGCCCCCACTCCTGGGCGACGGTTTTGGTTAAACCCCGCAGGGCGGCTTTCGCCGAGGAGTAGTTGATCTGGCCGGTGTTTCCGCGGGTACCGGCGACGGACATAACGTTGACAATTTTACGCATAACGCGCTTCCCTTCGGCAATTTCCTTTTTGGCCGACTCGCGAATGTAGGGGGCGGCGGCGCGGATGATCCGGAAAGGGGCGTTGACGTGCACGTCGAACATCGCCTGCCACTGTTCGTCGCTCATTTTGTGAAGCATACCGTCCCAGGTGTAGCCGGCGTTATTGACGATGATGTGCAGGCCTCCGAAGATATCCAGGGCGGTCTTGATCAGTTTTTCCGGAAAATCCGGGTTGGTTACGTCGCCGGCGCAAACTGCCGCTTTGCCGCCGGCGGCGGTAATTTCCTCAACCGTTTCCCGGGCGGGGCCTTCGTCTAAGTCGCTGACCACGACCGCCGCCCCCTCGCGGGCCATCAGCAGGGCGGCGGCTTTGCCGATGCCACGCCCGGAGCCGGTAATAATTGCTGTTTTGCCTTCGAGCATACCCATCTCGTTTTACTCCTTCCTTAAAATTATGACTACCTCCTGCCCGGGAGCACCGCCTCGAAGCCGCCCTTGATCTTCACTTCGCCCCGCTGGTCGGCGGCCTGGATTTCGCCCGCAATCAGGTTTTCTTCCGGCCTTTTGGCGGTGATCCGGCCCGTAACGGTAATGATATCACCCGGCCTCGTCACCGCCGTAAAACGCGCCTTGAGCTTTTTTAAGCACCGGTTGGGCAGCCAGGCGGTGAGGGCCTGCGCCACAAAGCCCATCACCAGCATACCGTGGGCGATCACCCCGTCAAAGCCGGCCAGCTTACCGACCGCGTCGACGGTGTGCAGGGGGTTGAAATCCCCCGAAGCGCCGGCGTATTTCACCAGCTGCACTTCCGTCACCGGTTCTTTGACCAGCCGGGGGATTTCGTCACCAACGTTTACGTCTTTAAAGCAAACCTGTCCGGTCACTTGCCTCCCCCTCCTTTTAGCGCCGCTCCACAATCAGGCACCGGGCCAGAAGCACTTTTTCGCCGCGCTGGTTGAAATAGGTGGTTTCCAGGGTGATCATCCGGATTCCGCCGGATTTTCCCTCTTTGCTGAGCACTCTGGCCAGCCGGGGGCGGGCGGTGATTTCGTCCCCGGGGTAAATCTCCCCGTAATATTCGTATTCCTGCTCGCCGTGGAGAACTTTGAAAGGATTTAAGCCGAACATCTCGCACAGCCTGACGAAATCCGCGCCGCCCCACAAATCGATGCAGATGCCGAAGGTGGGCGGGGCGATCACGTCGGCGTACCCTTCCCGGGCCGCGTACTCTTTATCCACGTAGACAGGGTTGGGGTCGCCGACGGCCTGGACGAACTCCCGGATCTTGCCGCGTTCGACAACGAAAGAATAGGCCGGGAGTTCTTCCCCTTCTCTTTTCTTCAGGTCGTCCATGGAATATCCCCTCTGTTTAAAAATTAGCCCGAAAAATTACTTGCCCGACATTATTTGGAAAAATGTTCTTCCGGTTAAAGCAATCAGGACATCTCAATTGCCCAGGATCACCACGCTGCAGACGCTCATCACCGGGAAGCCGCCCAGGTTGTGCGTTAAGCCCAGGCGGGGGTTCTTGATCTGCCGGGGGCCGGCCTTGCCCTGCAATTGCTTGTATACTTCGTAAAGCATGCGCAGACCGGAGGCGCCGATGGGGTGGCCGAAGCACTTTAGGCCGCCGTCGGTCTGGCAGGGAATCTGCCCGTCCAGGTCGTAAAACCCGGCGTCGATGTCTTCTTTCGCCCGCCCCCGGGGGGAAATCTGCAGGTCCTCGTAGGTGACCAGCTCGGTGATGGAGAAACAGTCGTGCAGTTCCAGGATGCTCAATTCCTCCCGCGGGTTTTTGATGCCCGCTTCCCGGTAGGCCCGCATCCCGGCCCGGTAGGTGGTTTCCACGTGGGCGCCGTCCCAACCGGCGTACATCATTTCTTCGCCGGAGCTGGCGGCAATCTGCAAAGCCTTCACGTAGACGGGGTCAGGGCGCAACTTTTTGGCGATCTCCGGCGTGGTGATGATGGCTGCCGCCGCCCCGTCACTCACCCCGCAACAGTCGAACAGGCCCAGCGGCCAGGCCACGATGGGGGCGTTCATGATTTGTTCAACGCTGACTTCCCGGCGCAGGTGGGCCTTAGGGTTAAGCGCCCCGTTGCGGTGGCTCTTTGCCGAGATTTTGGCCATGGTCAGCTTGCCTTCCTGGGGGTCGAGGCCGTACCGGTCGAAATAGCGGGTGGCCATCATGGCAAACGCCCCCGGGGCCGTTACGTTGGGGAAAATCAGCCGCGGCTTGCCGCCCAGAACAGAACTGAACTCCGGCAGGCCGCCGTAACCGGTATCCTTAAGCTTTTCCACGCCCAGGGCGAGGACAATGTCGTAAGCCCCCGCAGCAACCGCGTAGCAGGCCCCCCGGAAGGCCTCGGAGCCGGTGGCGCAAAAGTTTTCCGTCCGGGTCACCGGAATAAAGGGGAGCTTTAGGGTCATGGCCAGCGGCAAAGCACTTTTCCCCACGTGGATTTCCTCGAAGCAGGTGCCCAGCCAGGCGGCCTGGATGTCTTTCTTTTCGAGGCCGGCATCCTCCAGCGCTTCCAGAAAAGCTTCCACCATCAAGTCTTCGGCGCTCTTGTCCCACAACTCTCCGAATTTCGTGCAGCCCATGCCGACGATGGCAACCTTATCCTTGATCCCTTCTGCCATTTTATCGCCCCTCCCTTAAAGGTACCGCTTTCCAGAAGTAGCCGTAAATTCCCCTGGCCTCGTCGCTGTACTTGCGGCGGAAACTCATCCGCACCGGCATGCCCACTTTGAGCGCATCCTGTTCGCAGTCAGTGAGGTCGAACATGTAGCGCCCGCCGCCTTCGAAATCGACGATCCCGTAGATGGCCGGCGGATTTAAGGAAGCGGCCAGGCGGTCCGCCGTGTAGGTGAACAGGCGGCCCCGCCGGTCGGAAAAACGGTAGGGTTCCATCTGGTCCACGGCGCCGCACTCCGGGTTCACGCACACCCGCTGGGCGGGGAACTGGGGGGTGCCGCACTTCTGGCAGCGAACGCCGACCAGCCCCAAAACCGACCGGCGCTCCCGGAACAGGGTGGAAAGCTGGGTAAAGGCGACTTCTTCGCCGCGAATGCCCACTTCCAGGGGCAGGAGGTTCTTAAAGACCGCGTATTTTTCGTAGCTGCCCAGATCGTTTTGGTCGGCCAGGTGCCCCCTGACCCCTTTTCTGTCCTTCCGGTTCACAATTTCTTCCGTTACTTCGAAGTACAGCGCATCGGCGCCGTTGCCGTAGCTGACGACGAGGATCTTGTCGCCGGGCTGCGCTTCTTCCAGGGCCGCCGCCAGCATCATTAAAGGATAGGCGGCCCCGGTATCGCCAACCTCGGACATCAGGTTGTCCTGAACTTTTTCCGGGGGCAGGCCCAGCTTTTTGGCAATGGCGGCGTGCTCCCGGTTATACGGGCAGGCGTAAATAACTTTAGCCAGATCGCCGGGGTTTAAACCATATTTTTTCAACAGTCCCGCGACGGCCCGGGGGATGAACTGGAGATATCCCGCGTCCCGCATCCACCGCTCCTCCCAGGCGCGGTCGAAAACATCCCGCGCGGCGCGCCGGTGGTCCGCAAAGTCGGCGGAAAGGGAATAAAAACCTTTCAGCTCGGCGATCACGTTTTCCTCTCCCAGCAGAAAGGCCGCCGCCCCGTCACCGAAGAAATACTCCTGGGCACTTCCCATTTTGCCCAGGCGGGTGTCGGCCGCCGCCACCAGCACCTGCGCGGCGCCCTGCGCCCGCACCGCCTCGTTCGCGCTGAGCAGGGCGGCGGTGCCCGCCTTCAGCGAATCGGTAAAATCGGCGGTACGCAGGTCTTCGCGCAGGTCCAATGCCGCAGCGGCGATCCCGGCGTTCTGCCTTTCTTTGTACGGCGCGGTGGTGGTGGCAAAATACAGGCCGTCCACCTTTTCCCGCGGAAAGCCTTGCAAGCAATCTACGCCCGCCTCAACGGCCATGGTAATGCTGTCTTCGTCGCAGCCGGCCACCGCTTTTTTCCCCGGAAGCATTGCCGCCGGGTTGAACCAGCCCATGGTCCACAGGATGGTCTGGCGGTTTAACCGGTACCAGGGAACGTAGGCGCCGTAAGATACAATTCCGGCCATGGATGGTGATTCGCTCCTTCCCTAATCAATTTAGATCAATTGTCCATTTTCGTTGCGCTAATGTTCTTGACTAACTCTTGATTAAAATATTTGCAAGAAATATACCACCTGGTATACCGCAGGGCAAGGGGCAAAAATCAAACCCCCGGCAACCGGTAAAAAAGAAACTGTCCTGAAAATAAAACACTCCGCCCTGACATTTGTTTCGAAAACAGGACAGGAGTGTCCCGGCGCTTAATCCATTAAGCCGGTTTTCTTCAGTTTTGCGTACAAACGCGAACGGCTGATCCCCAGGATGCCGGCCGCCTTCGTCTTGCTGCCGCCGGCCACCTCCAGGGCGGCGGCCAGGATGTCCTTCTCCGCTTCCCGCAGTTTTTGCCGGTAAGAGGTTATGTTTATTCCCGGGTCCGCACCGCTTAACCGCCCGCTATAGCCGCGGATGTAGGCGGGCAGTTCCGGTACCCCGATGGTCCTCCCCTGGGCAAAGTTAACCGCCCGCTCGCAGACGTTTTCCAGCTCCCGGACGTTGCCCGGCCAGGGGTAGCTCTGCAGGATCTGCAGGGCTTCCGGGCTGACGCGTTCCACCCGGGTGCCGAAAAGAGCGCTATATTTCTGCAAAAAATGGTACACCAGCGGCAAGATGTCTTCCCGGCGGGCGCGCAAGGGGGGAATGAAAAGAGGAATAACGTTTAAGCGGTAGTAAAGGTCTTCCCGGAACTTGCCTTCCGCCACCATTTCGGCCAGGTTCCGGTTGGTAGCGGCGATGATCCGCACGTCCACCCGGACGCTGCGGGTGCCGCCCACGCGCTCGAACTCCCGGTCCTGCAGAACGCGCAGCAGTTTGGCTTGCAGAGCGGGGCTCATGTCGGCAATTTCGTCCAAAAAGATGGTTCCCCCGTCGGCCATTTCAAACTTTCCGGGCTTGCCGCCCTTTTGCGCGCCCGTGAAGGCCCCCGGAGCGTAGCCGAAAAATTCCGATTCCAGCAGGGAATCGGGAATGGCCGCGCAGTTGACCTTGATAAAAGGCCCTCCCCTTCTGCTGCCGGCGGCGTGGATGGCCTGGGCGAGGAGCTCTTTCCCCGTCCCGCTTTCCCCCTGGATTAAAATAGTAGAGCGTCCCCGGGCGGCCCGCAGGGCTTCTTTTTTCAGGTTGTCCATGGCTGCGCTGACGCTGACAATGCTCTCGAAGGTATAGCGTACCCCGCCCACTTTATGCAGCTGTTCCTTGTAATACGTCAACTGGTTCTCCGCCGCATCCAGGCGGCGGGCCAGTTCCCGGACTTCTTCCAGCTTGCGGAAAAGGATTTTGCCCACGGCGCCGGTGACCTGGCCGTTTTTGATAATAGGCAGGTTGGAGACTAAAAAGCGGCTGTCTCCGATGGTCTGCAGAACGGCATACTCGGTCAGACCCGTTTGGGCGACAATGTGCAGCCGGCTGTTTTCCAGAATCTCCGTAACGTGCCGGCCGATGACCTCCGGCGGGCGGACCTGGAGAAACTCGGCAAGGGTCTGGTTGATTAAAGTAACCCGGCCGTCCTGGTCCACCACCACGATCCCGTCGTAGGCAATCTCCAGGACCGTCGCCAGCGTGTTATGAAGCTGCTGGACGGTTTCCAGCTCCGCTGCCAGGTGCTCGAAGTCGGTCAAATCTTGAAAGATGGCGACGGCTCCCACCGTCTCGCCCCCGCAGATGATGGGCGTGGCGTTGACCACCAAAGCGCGCCCCTTAAACATGTGCTTTCTGCCGATTTCTACTCTTCCGGCGGCAATCACCTCCTTTAAAGACAATTCCGGAAAAACGTCAGGCATAAACTTCCCCAGGACCTTGTCCTCTGCTGTGCCCAGCATCTTCTCCGCGGCGGGGTTAAGCAGAACCACCTTTTCCGCAGGGTCCACCATAATCAGGCCGTTGTGCATCGCCCGGTAGACGGCCTGCAGCCGGGCGTTCAGCAAATCCGCCTGCTTAAAAAGGGCCATGATCATGTCAACCTTGGTAAATACCCCCAGGACGTGATTTTCCCGGTCGACCACCACCCCCATCCCCACCGGGCTCTTCTTAACCACTTCGGCAATGTCTTGATAGGGTACATCAGGGGGGACGGTAATTACCTGGCGCATGTAAAACGGGTCAATTACCTGTTCCAGGTCATGTCCTCCAAGAAGGCAGTCAAAAAGGTTGAAACGGGTGAAAATGCCCAGCAGCTTTCCCGCGCGATCGGCCACCGGCAGGCTGGTCAGCCGGGTGGCGCGGAACAGTTCCACCGCCCGGCGTAAGCTGTCGCCAGGATGCAAAAGGGGTACGCCCGTGGTCATCATATCCTTCATCTGCATAAAAATCCCCCCTGCCGTCTGTATTTAAACATTCAGGTTGGTGCTTAATAGTCTTAAAGTCCATAGTCTTATAGTTCCGCAAGAAAACACTTTTTCCTGCCCTCAAACCAAAACAACCGCCCTTGATGATTCGCCCGCTTTTGGTGCCATCCGGCAAAAACCGCCGCCCGTTTTGCTTTGGCGGACGGCGGCATAAAAACAGTGGTTGACCGGTTACCCCAGGCGGTTCAGTAGCGGTTGCGGTTGCCACGGCTGGTTATGATCAATCGCGGTCAGCCAATGTACTGCTTCCTTAAGGCAATTTTATTGATCTTGCCCACGCTGGTCTTGGGAATGGATTCCACGAATTCAATGCGGTCGGGGATTCCGTACCTGGGCAGCCTGCCTTCGTCCACAAATTTTTTCAAAAACGCTTTTATGTCGTCACCGGTGACTTTCCCCTCATAGCCCGGTTTTAGCACCACAAGGACCAGCGGGCGCTCTCCCCATTTCTCGTCGGGGGTCCCGATGGCCGCCGCTTCGGAAACGGCTTCGTGCTGGCTGACGAGGTTTTCCAGGTCCAGGGAGGAAACCCATTCGCCGCCGGACTTGATGACATCTTTGAGGCGGTCTGTAATCTGCACGTACCCTTCTTCGTCGATGTAGGCCACGTCGCCTCCGTGCAGCCAGCCGTCCCGCCACAGCTCTTTGGTCCGCTCCGGGTCCTTGAAGTAGGCTTCCGTCAGCCAGGGAGTGCGCATCACCAGCTCGCCGGTGGTTTTGCCGTCGTGGGGTAGGAAATTTCCTTCGGCGTCCGCGATCTCCACTTCGCATAAAGGGATGGGCAGACCGGCCTTGATCATGACGTCCAGCCTGCGGTCGAGGTCCCAGTCCAGCATGTGCTCTTTTAAGGTGGCGATGGTCACCACGGGGAAGGTTTCCGACATTCCGAAGCCGGCGTAGATCTGGATCCCCAGCTCCATGGCCGCTTTCGCCAGCCCTTTGGGCAGGGCCGAACCGCCGATAATCACCTTCCAGTGGGAGAGGTCCACCTGTTTGGCCACCGGGCTGTTTACCAGCATGTGGATGATCGTCGGCACGCAGTGGGAGAAGGTGACCTTTTCCCCTAGAATGAGCTTTAAAAGGACTTCGGGCTCGTAGCGCCCCGGGTAAACCTGCTTTACGCCCAGCAGGGTGGCTACGTAGGGAATCCCCCAGGCGTGGGCGTGAAACATGGGGGTAAGCGGCATGTAAACGTCGTTGGAGCGGAAGCGTCCGGGGGCCTCGTAGGCGCCCACCGTCAGGCCCACCGCGAGGGTGTGCAGGACCACCTGCCGGTGGGAGAAATAGACGCCCTTGGGCAGCCCGGTGGTGCCGGTGGTGTAGAAGGTGGTGGCCCTGGTGTTTTCGTCCAGATCGGGGAAATCGTAAACCGGGGGCGCGTTTTGGAGCATCTCCTCGTATTCGATGGCGATGGGAAGTTTTGTTTCCGGCGCTTTCTCCTCGTCTTTGAGCAGGACGACCTTTTTCACCGTGGTGAGCCTGTCCCAGACGGCCTCCAGCAAAGGCAGGAAATCGCTGTGCACCAGGACCACATCGTCTTCGGCGTGGTTCATGGTGTAAAGGATCTGGTCCGGAGAGAGGCGCCAGTTCATCTTGTGCAGGACCGCCCCCATCATCGGAACGGCAAAGTAGCACTCCAGGTAGCGGTGGCTGTCGTAGTCGAAGACGCAGACCGTATCGCCCGGCTTCACCCCCAGCTTTTCCAGGCCCCCCGCCAGCCTGTTGATCCGTTCGTACAGGGTCCGGTAGGTCAACCGCACTTTGTCCCGGTAGACAATTTCTTTATTGGGAGAGTAGAGCAAAGGAGTGTTCAAAATTTTTTTAATGATTAACGGATACCTGTAACTTTCCCCCGGCTGGTAAACTTTTTTGGGCATGATCACTTGCCTCCTTTTTAGTTTTTTGGTAAATTGTTTTAACATTTTGTTATATTTTTTATTTCAGCTAAAATGTCCGCCGATCGAAACCTTATAATAAATAATTATCCGAATAATTAATCGAATAGTTTTTAATTCTACCTCGAAAGGCCGATCTCCTCTTTCCCCTCATATAATTTTCAGCAAGCGGGCGGCAGGCGGGAAGGTTTTTTTGTTTTTAAACCCGGCAAATGTCCGGCCCGGCAAAGACGCCGGCCCCGGGAGCCCGCCCGGTGATTGTTTGCTGACCGGCTACAGCTCAAGCACGTCGCTGATCTCTTTCATCGCTTCCAAAGCGAGGGAGATAAATTCATCCAGAGATAAGCCCAGGTGCTCGCAAAGCATGATTGTCTCCCGGTTCACGTTGCGGGCAAAGGCTTTCTCCTTCATCCGCTTGCGGATCGATTTCGGCTCTACTCCGGCGAGTTTTTTATCCGGCCGGACCAGGGCCGCGGCCACGATCAAGCCGGTAATGGTTTCTCCGCAGCTAAGCGCGTAGTCCAGCGCAGATACCCGCGGAACTCCCAGCGCTTCTGCATTGTGGGCTTTAATGGCCGCTATGACGGCCTCATTCACCCCCAGTTCCGTCAGCAGCCGGGCGGTCACCAGGCCGTGCTCCGCCGGGGTATCTTTAGTTTCTTCGAAATCGAGATCGTGCAAAAGGCCCGCCCAGCCCCAGACTATTTTATTTTCTCCCAGCCGCTCCGCCAGTTTTTCCAGGATCGCCCGGGTTGCCTGGCAATGCTTGCGGAGGTTGTCCGCCGTGACCCGCTCGTCAAACAGCCGGCGCAGGGCGGCTTCGGAAGCGCCCAGCCCGGAAATGTAATCTTCGTCCGCCATTCTTTCCTCTTCCTCCCGTTCAAGGATTTAGAAAAAAATTTTTATCTCGTAGGATAATCACTTCAAGAACGGTCTGCCGCTTTTTAAATTGCCAAAAGCTTCTTTACCTGTATTCATTATTCTACCCCTTTCTCCAAATTCCTTGTATTTGACAAAATACTTGCCGGCGAATAAACTATGAAAGGCAAAAGCATCCGGCAGCTGAACTTGAAAATCTCGAAAAGGCAGAGGAGAAAATGACCTGGAAAAAATTAACCACCGCCCATAACGACCTCGAGGCGGAGATGATCGGCGGCCTTTTACGCGGCGCAGAAATCCCCTTCCAGCGCCGTTACAAAAGCATCAACCAATACCTGAAAATAATCATGGGGCCTGTCGTGGCGGTGGAAATCTGGGTCCCGGAAGAACAACTGGCTGAAGCGCTGGCATTGCTCGAATCTTTTTCTAAAGACAACAATGGTGAAAACGAAAATAGCCATTGAAAGCGAAATTATCTTATAGTATAATCACAACAAGAACGATCTGCCGCCTTTTAAAAAATTCTGTCTTGCCGTTGGGGAGTCGCGAATACCATGAACCGGAAAGTTTCGCTTTGGTTAATGCTTGCCGGCCCGGCCATGCTGGCCGCGGGCCCTGCCCGGGGGGAAATTAACGAGACCGGAGTTATTGAACACAGCTTTGTCGGCTGGAGCAAAAATTCCCTGACCGATCTGGAACATTGGGCAACGAAAAAATCATAAACCTGCCGGGGGAGGTGAAAAAATGGATCGTTATACGCAGATCAGCAGTGCGGCAATGGAAATCGCCGGCGCCAAAAATAACACCATCGCCCTGACCGGCGCGGGTATTTCCGTGGCCAGCGGGATCCCGGCGTTCAGGGGAGTGGGCGGGCTGTGGGATAAATACGATCCCGGGGAATACGCCACCATTGAAGCTTTCCGGAAAAATCCGGCCAAAGTTTGGGTAATGTTAAAAGAATTCAAAGAAGTGATTCAACAGGCGCAGCCAAATCCTGCCCACCTGGCCCTGGCGAAATTGGAACAACTGGGGTACCTGCGCACAATCATTACCCAGAACGTAGACGGCCTGCACCAGGAGGCCGGAAACACAAACGTCATTGAATTTCACGGAAACAACCGGGATACGGTCTGTTTAAAATGCGGAAGGAAATACCCGGGCAGGGAACTTAATTTAGACACCTTGCCGCCTTATTGCAACTGCGGCGGCGTTTTAAAACCCGACGCGGTGTTTTTTGGCGAACCGATTCCCTGGGAGGCGCTGTCCCGCTCCCACGAAGAAGCGTATAACTGCCGGGTGGTGCTGGTCATCGGCACCTCCGCCGTGGTCGAGCCGGCCGCCAGCATCCCTTACCTGGCCCGCCGCGCGGGAGCCAGAATCATCGAAGTAAACCCGGAGCGGGCGCTTGCGGCGGATATATTTTTGCGGGGTCCGGCGGAAGAAATCATGCCTCTGCTGGTTGACGAAGTAATCCGGATCTCTTCTTAACCCCGGGAAAAATCACCCCTGCCTTTCCTGCAACGCCGCCACCGCGTAGGCAGCCATCCCCTCTCCGGAACCGGTGAAGCCGAGGCCTTCGGTGGTGGTGGCTTTTATATTTACTTTTCCCCCGGAAAGGCCCAGGGTGGAGGCAATCGCTTCCTCCATCGCCGGTAAATAACCGGCCAGTTTCGGCGCCTGGGCCACCACCACGGCATCAATATTAACGATCTCCAGCCGCCGCTCTTTTAGCAGGCGGCCCACTTCCTGCAGTAAAACGAGGCTGGAAATATCTTTATACCGATCATCCGTATCCGGAAAATGCCGGCCGAGATCACCCGCTCCCGCCGCCCCCAAAAGGGCGTCGATGATGGCGTGGGTCAAAACGTCAGCGTCGGAGTGACCGGCCAGTCCCCTGGCGAAAGGAACTTGCACTCCCCCCAGAACGAGGCTCCGCCCGGCAACCAGCCGGTGCACGTCGTAGCCAAAACCGATCCGCATTTTTTACCTGGTCTCCTTTAAAACAGGGATTAGGGATTAGGGGGTAGCGTGTAGACCCTTCATGCTGCTTTTTAGTAACACCAATAGAGGCTGCCCGGCACTTAGCTCCAGTTAACTTTTTTGTTTTCGTTCGATTTGCCGGGAGGGTTGGCGCGACGGCAAATGAACGGCACGCAAAAGCCCGGTTTTCAATTGAGTTGCCCATGATGACTTGCGCCTCTCCATAAAAGGTGAAAATATGTCAGCAGGAGCATCTATTCCCTAACCTGAAAATACATCCTCTGCTGGTGCCGCTAAAAAAGAAGCATGGAGGTTTAATCCCTAACCCCTATCCCCTAATCTCTAACCCCTTCCTTTTACCCGGGCGATTGCTTGCGCCAGAATCAGATCCTCCGGCGTCGTAATTTTCAGGTTCAGCGCCGACCCTTCCACCACCCTCACCCGGTGGCCCAGCGCTTCCACCAGGGAGGCGTCGTCGGTGGCCGGATACCCCTCCGCCCGGGCCCGGCGGTGGGCTTCCCGCAGCAAAGGGAAGGAAAAAGCCTGGGGGGTCTGGGTCAGCCAGAGGGTTTCCCGGGGAACGGTATTTAAAACGAACCCGCCGGCGTCCACCCTTTTCACGGTTTCCCTGACGGGAACGGCCAGGGTGGCGGCACCCCAGCGCACCGCCTCGCTGATTACCCGGCTGACCAGTTCGCGCTGCAAAAAAGGGCGCGCCCCGTCGTGGACAACAACAATCCGCGTATCGTCCGGCAACGCCTGCAGCCCTTCCCAAACCGAGTCCCGGCGCGTTTCCCCGCCGGGCACCACTCCGGCCAGCTTACGGCAGCCCCATTTTTCCCGGGCCAGCCGGGCAACCTCCGCGACCGCTCCGACCCCGGCCACCACTACATACTCTGCAATGTCCGGACATTCATCCAGAATGGCCAGGGAATGGGCCAGCACCGGCCGCCCGTTCAGGGGGAGCAGTTGTTTATCGACCCCTTCCCCCATCCGCCTGCTCCGGCCGGCGGCCACCACAACGGCCCTAGCCAACCATGTTTGCCTCGTCATACCTGGCGCTGCCGTGGTCATCGCGGCGATCCCCAATCCGCGGCCGGGCGAAAATCATTCGCCCGGCGGCTGTTTGCAAAACGCTGGTGACCAGAACGTTGATGCTTTGCCCGATGTAGCGCTTCCCGCCGTCAATGACGATCATCGTACCGTCATCGAGGTAAGCAACCCCCTGGCCCATCTCTTTGCCGTCTTTAATTACCTGGACCTGCATCTCTTCGCCGGGAAGCACCACCGGCTTAACGGCATTGGCCAGCTCATTGATATTCAGCACGCCTACGCCGTGAAGCTCAGCCACCTTGTTGAGGTTAAAATCGTTGGTAATGATTTTGGCGCCAAGCCGCTGCGCTACTTTGACCAGCTTGGTATCCACCTCGCCCGCATCCCCCGGCCCGTGTGCGTTGTCATAAATCTGCACCTTTACCTTCGCGCTTTTGCGCATGGCATTTAAAATGTCCAGGCCGCGCCGCCCGCGGTTTCGCTTTAAAACGTCCTCGGAATCGGCGATATGCCGCAGCTCTTCGAGGACAAAAGCCGGCACTAAAAGCGTCCCCTCGATAAAACCGCTTTCACACAGGTCGGCAATCCGCCCGTCGATGATTACGCTTGTATCCAGGACTTTCCAGTTTGTGTGTTTTTTATCCCCTTTTAAACCCTTTTCCTTGCCCAGACGGAAACTGCCCAACAGTCCTATAATCTCTTCCCGCTTTTTGATGCCTATGCTGATCCCCAGGTAACCCAGCAAAATGGCCAGCAGCACCCAGGCGATTTTCCCGAAAACTCCCACTACAAATAAAATCGGGCTTAATAAATTAGCAATGATGAGACCGAGAATCAAACCGACCGCCCCCATGAGAAGGTCCTGGAGCGGGGTTTTTTGCAGGTACTGCTCCAAAAAAGCGGTCAATACACCGGCCCCCCGGATGATGAGCGGCGCCAGCAGCAGCCCGGCCACAATCCCGACCAGAGACCCCAGGGCGAAAAGGCCGATCCGGAGCTGAACCCAGTTTTCCGGCAGATGAATAATACCCATCTCAAAAAATTTAAACGCGCCGTAAAATCCAGCCAGGGCAAAGCCGGCTACTAAAACAAAAAAAATAACCTTTTTCAGCACCTTTTTCACCTCCTGTCGCCAGTTTACGAAAACCCGGTCACCGGCAATGAGTAAGATTAAACAGGCCCTCTTTTTTGCCGGGCGGCCGATTGTCAACTGCCAACAGCCTGGCTTATATTATATAGCCAAAGGGGAAGAGAATCAACCTTAAAGTTGGCGAATTTTACCTTTTTATAAAAAAATATACGCCGGCAAACCGACGTATTTCTGGATAGGTTTAAGCCAGGGCGTCATCAACCAGTAATTTTGCTTTTTCTTCTTCTGTTTCAATAGCCAGGGCCAGTTCGCTGACGAGAATCTGACGGGCGTTTTGGAGCATTTTTCTTTCCCCGGAAGAAAGACCTTTTTCTTTTTCGCGCAGGATGAGATTGCGGACCACTTCGGCTACTTCGTAAATATCGCCCGTTTTGATTTTCTCCAGGTTGGCCCGGTAGCGCCGGTTCCAGTTGGAGGACATGGCAGAACCATCTTCCTTGAGGATCCGGAATACTTTTTGTACCCCTTCTTTCCCGATTACTTCCCTTAAGCCCGCCTCTTTGCAGGTAGCGCAGGGAATCATGACTTTCATGTCGCCAACGGGAAAATGCAAAACGTAATACTGCTTTCTCTCTCCCAGTACTTCCTTCTCCTCAATGGCTTCAATAATCCCTGCCCCGTGCATAGGGTATACAACCTTATCGCCTACCTTAAACAACGCCGGACCCCCTTTAAAACAAGCTTCCACCACCACTATAACATAATTTATTACCTTTGTCAAATAAACGAAGATTTTATCATACCTGACAACCGGTGTCAATATCTAATTTCATTTCCATTTTTTTTCCTTTTCCCGGCTTAAAACATTTGACAGGACAAGCAACCCCCCTGTATAATTAGGAGCAAGGACAAATTTAAAACGAGAGGTGGAACCGTTTTGATCAAAAATTTTCTCTACGACGACTTTCAAAACACGGTTTCCGAGGTGCTTATCTGCAACCGCAGCGTCTTAGACGTCCTCTCCCAAATTCAAGAAGCAAACGCCAGGCTGAACAGGGTTGTGATCAGAACGGTGACCGGCTGTGGTTGTTTGAAAATTCAGGCTGGAAAAAAAGAAATTCCCTCCGATATCACCCTCGCCGACTTAAAAAAGTTTCTTGACTCCCACCTGCTGGGCGAAATGTGCGACGACTGCCGCGAAGCGGTGGAAAACGCCATCGGACGCCTGCTTTTTTACCTCGCCGCTCTATGCAACCTCCTGGATTTAAACCTCCACGATATCCTCCTCAAGGAACAAAAGCAACTGAAAATACTGGGCATCTATAACCTCGCCTGAAAGAACAGGGATTAGGAAATAGGGATTAGGAATTTGGGGTTGCCATAGCCCAATTAAAGACACCTTGTTATCTTTTTATCCTCCCAACCTCTCGAAAATATCAGGCCCAAAGTTTCCCAGGCGCAAAAGAACAAGGGTTAGGGGTTGCCATAGCCCATTTGTAATCTTTCTATTTTTATACTCCCGGTGTTCTAGACATTTACTTCTTTGTGCCTTTATCCCTTCCCAATTCACGTTTTATGGCAGTGGTAAGTCTAATTCCCTCTCCCCTATCCCCTAATCCCTAACCCCTAATCCCTGCTTTTATATGTGTCTTTCCTGGTAAAGCTGCTCGCGGTAATGGGCCAGGCCTTCCTTGATGGAGCGCGCCCGGGCTTCCCCGATGCCTTCAACATCGTCGAGTTCCTGGATGGTGGCCTTTAAAATTTTCTGCAGAGTTCCAAATTGCCGCACCATATTTTCGATCACCGGCAGGGGCAGGCGGGGGATTTTACTTAAAATCCGGTAGCCGCGGGGACAGACGCTCTGGTCCAAAATATTGGAATTCCCGGGGTAACCCAGGGCGCGGGCAATCAGGGTCAGATCCAGCAGGTCTTCCGCCGACCAGCTGTTAATCATTGCCAGGATTTGTGCCGGCGTTTTGTCTTCCCCGGCAATGGCGTAGTCCTGAATAATTAACAATCCCTCCGGTTCCACGTTGGCAACCAGCTCTTCCATCTGCATGGTGATTAAGCGGCCTTCCGTACCCAGCTCACTCACGTATCTCTCGATTTCGCCGACCACCCGCAGAACCATCTCGACGCGCTGGATTGCCCTCGTCACGTCAAACAGGGTAACGGCATTTTCAAATTCCAGAATGCCCAGGTCGGTGATTACTTTGTCCAGGACGCTGCGGTATTTTTCCAGGGTTTGCACGGCCTGGTTGGCTTTGGCCAGGATCACCCCCAAATCACGCAAAACATATTTCAGGTTGCCCTTGTAAATTGTCACTACGCTGCGGCGCTGGGAAATGGAAATCACCAGGGCGTTGGTCTGCCGGGCCACCCGTTCGGCGGTCCGGTGCCGGATGCCCGTTTCGGTGGAGGGAATGCTCAGGTTCGGAATGAGCTGGGTGTTCGCCGCCAGAATACGTTTGGCGTCTGCGCTTAAAATGATGGCGCCGTCCATTTTGGCCAGTTCATATAAATTGGCGGGGGTAAATTCCGCATTTACGGCAAAACCGCCCTCGGCAATCTCCATCACTTCGGGGCCATCGCCGAGAACAATCAAGGCGCCCGTATTAGCCCTTAAAATATTTTCCAGCCCTTCTCTTAAAGGGGTGCCGGGGGCCACGGTACGCAGCATTTTCATCAGTCTATCTTCTGTTCTTTCTTCTCTCAAGGCCGACCACCTACTCCTGGAGAACTTTCTCAATCGCTTCCGGCAGCGTATCGGCGCCGATTATTTCCAGCCCCGCTCCGTCGTCACCAAGCCGGGCCGCGTCTGCAGAAGGTAAAAGGCAGCGCAAAAAACCAAGCTGGGCTGCTTCGCTGACCCTTTTCCGCACGCCCGTCACGGGCCTGATCTCTCCGGTGAGGCCGATTTCCCCGGCGACGACAAGCGCCGGGTCCACGGGACGATCGCGTAAACTGGAAGCCAGGGCCAGGGCAATCCCCAGATCCGCCGCCGGCTCCACTATGCGGACCCCGCCGACGGCGTTCACGTAAGCGTCAAAGCTGCTTAGAACACAGCCGGCCCGTTTTTCCAAAACGGCTGTAATTAAAACCATCCGGTTATAATCAACCCCGGCCGTCATGCGCCGGGGTGTGCCAAAAGCCGTTGGCGAAACCAGAGCCTGGATTTCCACCAGCAATGGCCGGGTCCCCTCCAGTGTCGGCACCACCACGGAACCCGGCAGCGCCCCGGACATATGCTGCCTTAAGAAAAGGGCGGAAGGGTTATGCACTTCCCCTAACCCGTCGCCGGTCATTTCAAAAACACCGATTTCGTTCGTTGATCCGAATCTGTTCTTGATCGCGCGCAAGATGCGAAAAGACTGGTGTCTTTCGCCCTCCAGGTAAAGGACGGTGTCGACGATGTGCTCAAGAAGGCGCGGCCCGGCCAGAAAGCCTTCCTTGGTTACGTGACCAACGATAAAAATACTCATTCCCTTTGTTTTGGCCAGCCGCATCAACTGCGCCGTACATTCCCGCACCTGGGCGACGCTGCCGGGAGCGGAACCCAATTCGCCGTCAAAGACAGTTTGAATGGAATCGATAACAACCAGAAAAGGGGCACAGTCGACGATGCTTCTGACCAGGCGGCTGATCTCCGTTTCAAAAACGAGGTATAAATCGGGAGTGTCAATTTTTAAGCGGGCGGCCCTTTTCTTAATCTGGGGGAGCGATTCCTCGCCGGAGGCGTAAAGCACCCGCTGCCCCGACCGGCTTACTTTTCCGGCCGCCTGGAGCAGGAGGGTGGACTTGCCGATTCCCGGGTCCCCGCCCAGCAAAACCAGCGAAGCGGGAACGATTCCTCCCCCTAAAACGCGGTCCAGTTCGCTGATCCCGGTGGGTAAACCGGCCGTATCTTTCCACGTTACTTCCGCCAGCGTGTGAATCTGGACAGATTCGCCCTGGCTGCGGGCAATCCTGGCTTCAATATGTTCTCCTTCTTCAACCAGGGTATTCCACGCCCCACAGCCAGGGCAGCGGCCCAGCCAGCGAAAAGACTGGTGGCCGCATTCCTGGCAGACAAAACGAGATTTAAACGCCATTGTCCCTCTCCCGGCCTGGATTTGCCGTTGACGATTCGCCTTTTTGCCTGATTTTTATTATATCATCCGCATCCTGCCGTCACAAGTATTATTCGGCAAAACCGGCGGGGGTTTGAGAGGTGAGAGGCGAGAGGTTGGAGGTGAGAACTGAAAAATCCCCCCTCCAGCTTCTTATCCCCCACTTCCTTACTTGCGCTGCCGGTTCGCCGGCCGCGGCTGAGAATTTGGCCGCCGGTCGTCGGATGCCGGAAAACACAGCACGCTACCTGAACCTGTTTCAAGGGCTGTCTTCCGGCGTCCGACATCTGACGAACGACTGACAACCCGGTATTGACGGCCGGCTCAAGCTCCGGCGGCGCTTTGGGCCAGTTCCCGGGCAGGCAAGTCGGCCGCCCGGGAGGCAATGATCTTGCCGTCCCGGGCGTCAATCACCACGTGATCGCCGCGGGCAATTTTGCCGCGCAGGAGTTCCTCGGAAAGGAGGTCCTCCACCTGGCGCTGGATCGCCCGCCGCAAGGGACGCGCTCCGTAGGTTTCGTCGAACCCTTCTTTGGCCAGCACTTCTTTTGCCGCTTCGGTGACTTCGATGGCGATCTCGTTTTCCTTCATCCGCTTGACCACTTCTTTGAGCATCAAGCCGACGATTTCTTTGATGTGCTCGGCGCTCAAAGAATGGAAAACGATGATTTCGTCCACCCGGTTTAAGAATTCGGGCCGGAAGGTACGCTTTAATTCGTCGGTGACCTTCGCCTTCATCTTTTCGTAGCCGGCCTGCTGGCCTGCCTCGGTACGGAAGCCCATGGTTCCCTCTTTGCGGAGCAGGTGGACGCCCACGTTCGAAGTCATGATAATCACCGTGTTCCGGAAGTCCACTGTCCGCCCCTTGGCATCCGTCAGGCGCCCGTCTTCCAGCACCTGCAGCAGGATGTTAAAGACATCCGGGTGGGCTTTTTCAATTTCATCCAGCAGTACCACGGTATAGGGCTTCCGGCGCACCGCCTCGGTCAGCTGGCCGCCTTCCTCGTAGCCCACGTAACCCGGAGGGGCGCCCACCAGGCGCGAAACGGCGAACCTCTCCATGTACTCGCTCATATCCAGGCGCACCAGGGCGTCCTCGTCGCCGAAAAGGGCTTCGGCCAGCGCCCTGGCCAGCTCCGTCTTCCCCACCCCGGTGGGGCCCAGGAAGATAAAGGAGCCGATGGGCCGTTTGGGGTCTTTCAGGCCGGCCCTGGCCCGGCGCACCGCCCGGGAAACGGCTTCCACGGCCTCGTCCTGGCCGACCACCCGCTGGTGCAGGGTTTCCTCCAGGCGCATCAGCCGTTCGGATTCCTCCTCCGCCAGCTTTTTCACCGGGATGCCGGTCCAGCTGCTGACGATCTGGGCGATGTCTTCCTCGTTCACCACCAGTTCCTCGCCGGTCTTCTGCGTCCGCCAGGCCTCTTTCGTGGCCTCCAGCTCTTTTTTCAGCTGCTGTTCCTGGTCCCGTAACTGGGCGGCCTTTTCAAACTCCTGGTTGTTTACCGCCGCTTCTTTTTCCTTGGTAACCTCTTCTAACCTTTTTTCGATCTCCTTGATGTGGGGAGGGGCGGTAAAAGCCTGCAGCCGCACCCGGGAACTGGCTTCGTCAATCAGGTCGATGGCCTTGTCGGGCAAAAACCGGTCCGTAATATAGCGGTCGGACAGGCGGGCGGCGGCGTTTAAAGCCTCGTCGGTGATCCGCACCCGGTGATGCGCTTCGTATTTATCCCGCAGGCCCCTCAAGATGGCGATCGTCTCCTCCACCGTGGGCTCTTCCACCATGATCGGCTGGAAGCGCCGCTCCAGGGCCGGATCGCGCTCGATGTGCTTGCGGTACTCATCCAGGGTAGTGGCGCCGATGCACTGCAACTCGCCGCGGGCCAAAGCGGGCTTTAAAATGTTGGCCGCGTCGATGGCTCCTTCCGCCGCCCCGGCGCCGATGATGGTGTGCAGTTCGTCGATAAAGACAATGATATTGCCGGCCTTGATGATCTCGTCAATGACCTTTTTAATTCGCTCTTCAAACTCGCCGCGGTACTTCGTGCCCGCGACCATGGAAGCCAGGTCCAGAGTGACCACCCGCCGGTTTAACAACACCTCCGGCACGTTCCCGGCGACAATGCGCTGGGCCAGCCCTTCCGCAATAGCGGTTTTGCCCACCCCGGGTTCGCCGATCAGCACCGGGTTGTTTTTGGTCCGGCGGCTCAAGATCTGCACCACCCGTTCGATTTCTTTTTCCCGGCCGACGACCGGGTCCAGCTTGTCCTCGGCGGCTAGGGCGGTCAGGTCCCGGCCGAAGCGGTCCAGCACCGGGGTATTCGTGGTTTTTGCCTTCGCCGCCTGGGGCTGGCCGGCCAGCGGGACGCCCCCCAGCATTTGCAACACCACCTGGCGTACCTTATCGGCATCCACCCCCAGGGAAGCGAGCGCCTGCGCGGCCACCCCCTCGCCTTCGCGGATCAGACCGAGCAGCAGGTGCTCGGTGCCGACGTAATTGTGGCCCATCCGGCGCGCTTCGTCCACCGCCAGTTCCAGGACGCGCTTGGCGCGCGGCGTCAGGGTCATCTCCGCGGGTATGGGACCCTGGACTTTTTCCACCATTCCCTCAACCATCGTCCTTACTTTGTCGGCCTCAATCCCCAGGGAAGCCAAAGCCCTGGCGGCCACCCCCTCGCCTTCGCGGATCAGACCGAGCAGCAGGTGCTCGGTGCCGACGTAGGGGTAATTAAGCCTTCTGGCCTCTTCCTGGGCCAGGTATAAAACTTTCTGGGCACGTTGGGTGAAACGGCCAAACATTAATAAGCACCTCCTCAAGATTTTGTAAGCCTCGAAATGTCGGGCAAAAAGTTTTCAGGCACTAAGGTACGAAGTAAATACTTTCCGACTTTATTATTTGCTCTGTGCCCTTTAACCTCTCATCTAAAATAAATTTTTTGGTTTTGCGGTGAAAAATCCATTTTCCTTTATCAGTCAGCTCCCTGTTCCTCTGTACCCCTGCCTCCTCTTATTCCTTTGTCCCTCTGTCCCTTTATGCCTTTGTCCCTCTGTCCCCCTTCCTAAGTCTGTTGCGCGGCGGAGAGTTTTTTGCGAACCAGCTGCGTCCGGTATACATCGCGCTCAAAGGGAGTCAAATCCTTGCCCAGCGTTTTCATCAAAAAAGCCGGCCTGATCAGCACGATCAATTCGTTGACCAGGTTGGGGGGAATATTTTTAATAATGCCCAGGTCGATCCCCAGCCGCAAGTCGGACAGCAGGCGCATGGCCTCTTCCGAAGACATCAGCCGCGCGTGCTTGAGCAGGCCGTAGGCCCGGCCGACCCGGTCCTCCAATTGCTCGCGGTTTTCCCGGCGCAAAGCCTCGCGCGCCGAACGCTCCTGGCTGATCAGCTGCCTGGTCACGGACAAAAGGTTGGTAATGATATCTTCCTCGGTCTGGCCGAGGGTCACCTGGTTCGATACCTGGAAAAGGTTTCCGGAAGCTTCTGTCCCTTCTCCGTACAGACCGCGCACGGTCAGGCCCAACTTGGCCACCGTGGCCAGAACGCTTTTAATTTGCTTGACCAGCACCAGGCCGGGCAAATGCAGCATTACGGAAGCGCGCATCCCGGTGCCGACGTTCGTCGGGCACGCCGTCAGATATCCCAGCCGCTCGTCGAAAGCGTAGTCCAGGGTGGCCTCCAGCTCGTCGTCCAGGCGATCGATCAACTCCCAGGCTTCCCCCAGTTGCAGTCCGGGCAAAAGGCACTGGAGGCGCAAGTGATCTTCCTCGTTGATCATGATGCTGATTACTTCGTCGCCGCGCAGAACCACGGCTTTTTTTTGGAAATCCTCCAAAAGATCCGGGCTGATCAGGTGTTTTTCAACCAGGATCTGTCTTTCCACCGGGGTCAATGCACTCATCCGGGTCAATTCCAGCACGCCGATTTTCTCTTTCAGCGAGTTTTTTTCAATAGCCGCTTTAACCGCTCCGATCACCTGCTCCGCCTGTTCCTGGGTCAATAAATGCGGAAAGGGCAAATTCGTCAGGTTCCGGGCCACCCGGACACGGCTGCTGATCACGATGTCGGATTCCGCCCCCCGGCCATCCATCCAGTGGCTGTGGGCTTCGTTGAGGATCTGCTTGAAAGCCATCGATGATCACCCTTCCTAAAGCTGCTTTTCCAGTTCCCGAATTTTATCGCGGAGCTGGGCGGCCTGTTCAAATTCCTCCCGGCTGATCGCCTCTTTTAACTTCGCCTTCAGGCGCTCGATCTGACTGGTCACGCGCACTTTTCCGCCGGTGCGCCGCGGCACCTTGCCGGTATGCCGGTTGGTCCCGTGGATGCGCCTGAGCACCGGCTCCAGCCGGCCGCCAAAACTATGGTAACAATCCGCGCACCCCAACAGCCCCCGTTTGGCAAACTGCGCCTCCGAAACCCCGCAGGCCGGGCATCTGGTGCGCTCGGGAACAACCGCCTGGCCGAACGCCGGAGCGCCGAACTCGTTGTGCAAAAGGCTGGCCAGAAAGCTGTGCAGATTCATCTGCGGCAAAAAACCCAGGCTCTCCGCCTGCACCTCCCGGGCGCACTGTTCGCACAGGCGCATGGTGCGCTTCTGGTTGTTGATAATTTCGGTTAAATGGACTGTTGCCGGCCGCTGATGACAGCGTTCACATTCCATTTTACTCACCCCTCCCATTATTATTTCTTAAAAGAGTGGCAATCATTGCTTTTAAAATACAGGCGCGCAGTTGATCCCGCGCCGGTAAGCCGATGCGCAAAACCTCCCGGTTGACGGCGGCCCTCATCAAACCGGCCTCCCGGCCGGTGATCAGACCCTCTTCCAGCATCCGCTCGATTACCCCTTCGGCCCGCTGCTGCGAAATTTCGCTGCCAATAAGCCCGCACAGGTAAGCCCCGATTTCTACCTCCCTGCTTAAAGGCAGCTTAACGATGCGGACGTAACCGCCGCCGCCGCGCCTGCTTTCTACCAGAAAACCCTGTTCGATGGTAAACCGGGTGGCCAGCACGTAATTAATCTGGGCCGGCACGCAGTTAAATTTTTCGGCCATTTCGTTCCGCTGGATTTCGATTAGGCCCTCGCTCTGCGCCAGCAATTTTTTCAAGTGTTCTTCGATGAGTTGCGATATATTGGGCAACGCCCTTTCCTCCTTTCCCCCGCCGCAACGGGCACCTTCCCGCTGCAGGATAAGCTTTTCCGCCGTTTAACTCTTCCCGGAAAGATCAGGTGCGAAGTTTCCCAGGCATTAAAGACACAAAGAAAAACCTCATTGTTTACCCACATCTCTTTGTGTCCGGTGCCTCCGTGTCTTCATTCCTCTGTATCTTTGCACCGTTGTCTTCTGCTTTTTAACTTTAACCTTAACTTACCTTAACTATATTATTACCACAAAACGTCTTCATAGTCAATACATAACTTCTTAAAAAGCATTTTGAATGTGTTCAACCCGGCAGGTTGCCTGTTTACAGTCAAAAAGCAGGGCGAGCACGTCAAAACGGACCTGGTTTTGGCCGGTTACCGGGGCCGGACCCGGCCGGGCCGCCCGCAACAGATAATACTGCGCAAGCTTCCGGAGCTTCGCCTGTTTCTCCCGCCGGATGCTCTCCTGGGGAAAACCGAACCGGCTGGAAGTGCGGCAGCGAACTTCTATAAAGACCAGTACATCCCCGTCCAGGGCAACGATATCGATTTCCCCCAGGCGGCACCGGTAGTTACGCTCCAGCAGCCGGTAGCCCTTTTTTTGTAAATAAGAGGCAGCCAGCTCTTCACCCAGCTTCCCCAGCTCCTGCCTTTGTCTGCCCACGGCTTCCTCCTTACAAAAACAACCCTAATCTTTTTACCCGGGATTACCTGGCTTATTATAACCCATTTTTTGGGTTTAGACCAGATAAGGATTAAAAATTCTCATCAAAAAAGTTTTTCAGCCGGTAAAATTTTCGGGAAACAAGAAAATTTATGGCAGGAAATTGGCAAACAGGTAAGAAATTTAGATATAAAAGAGGCTAAAAGATTAAACCGACAAAGGGGAAACCGGAAGTGACCCGGGTATTTAATCAAATGTTGCTTTATTCATTAAGGTAGGGAGGGATTATCTAAAAATGCGTAAAATGTTTTATTATTTCATGATTGCCATTGTTCCCCTGGTGCTGTTAACTTTTCTGCCCGTTCGCCCGGCCGGCGGTTCTTCCTCGCTCACGCGGCACATCGTTTATTTCCAGGATGCAGCCTCCCCCGAAACAACAACTCGCGAGATAGTCAAGCACGGCGGCATAATATCAAGGCCGCTGCCCGGAAAACGCCAAACGGGTCTGGTCGTTTACCTTCCGGAGACGGCGAAAAAAACTATCGCCAACTTAAAAGGCGTGCGGGCAATCGAACCCGATCCCATTGTGCAGGTCATCCGGCCGTTCCAAAAACTTTCCCGCGGACCGCAGCCAGCCGAGGTGTTGCCGTGGGGAGTAGATCGCCTTGAGGCCGAACGGATCTGGGATGCCGACGGCGATTTAACGGCGGATCGGGGCGCAAACACCGGGAAAGGAGTAAACGTTGCCCTGATCGACTCGGGAATTGACAAAAATCACCGCGACTTAAAAGCCAACCTGGCGGGCGGAATTAACTTTGTCGCGAAAGGCCCCTGCGAAAAGGTTAAACCAAATGACTGGAACGATGAATTTGGCCACGGAACTCACGTGGCGGGCATTTGCGCGGCCGTGGAGAACAAAATTGGCGTGATCGGGGTCGGCCCGGGAATCCGGCTTTGGGCGGTGCGTGTCCTGGATGCCCAGGGTGCGGGGTACTTAAGCGACGTTATCGACGGTATCTACTGGTGCGCCGATCACGGTATGCAAGTAATTAACCTGAGTGTCGGCATCAGCAAGGAAGTCCTGGATGATCCCGGCCTGCAAAACGACAAAGAAGCTTTCGAGGAAGCCGTTAATTACGCTTATGCCAAAGGCTCGGTTCTGGTGGCGGCGGCCGGCAACGAGGGATGGCAGGGAACCGATGATAATGTAGTGTACCCCGCCAGGTTTGATGCGGTAATTGCCGTGGCGGCCACCGATCAGCTGGACGCCAGGCCCTACTGGTCAAGCACCGGCCCGGCCGTAGAAGTTGCCGCACCGGGCGTAGAGATTCTATCTACTTTCAACGACGGCTATTACTTTGTCGCTTCCGGCACCTCGATGGCCTCCCCCCACGTGGCCGGAATCGCCGCACTGGTGATCGCATCCGGAAAGGTTAAAGATAACGACGGACTATACGGCATTGCCAACGAAGTGCGGGAACTGATTAGAAACAGCGCCTGCGACCTTGGTCCCGCGGGCATCGACAGGGAATCCGGATATGGCCTGGTGAACGCCTGGAAGGCCGTTCCGGGAAACAACGGGGACTAAGACAAAAATCATTAAATGTGCTTCCAACAACAGCCGGGCCCCGCAGCATTCACTGCGGGGCCCGGCTGAAAAAGCTTTCCGGCAACGACCTGCTCTCCCGGGGGCTAAACCCCAAGTACCATCGGCCCTGGAGGGCTTAACTGCCGTGTTCGGAATGGGAACGGGTGTTTCCCCTCCGGCATAGTCACCGGAAATTCCTTCAAAACTTCACAGCGATTGGTCAGTGTTGATTCCCCCAACCACTAACCACTAACCACCAACCACCATGATGGTCAAGCCCTCGACCGATTAGTACCGGTCCGCTCAACCGATTGCTCGGCTTACACGCCCGGCCTATCAACCTGGTCGTCTACCAGGGGTCTTACCCCGGCACTCAACTTTCCTTGCCAGGAGAGAGACTGTTAGCGATTCGTTCCCTTAGCCACCTGCGAGCCTGACCGGACTTCTTTAACTGATGCTCCCGTAAGCGGGCGTCTTTTTCGGCTTTGTATGCCTCGTAGGAGACTAACTCCCACTTGCACCCCCGGGTGGCAACAGACTTACCCTGGTTATGAGCTCTTAACCGCTTCTTTAAGTTTGCAGTATATCCGGTGTAACTCTGGCCTTTTTCATTGACTAAGACATAGACGTAGTACACTAACATCCCCTTCTGGTCCGGAAAGTTGAGTGCCGGGTGGGAAACCTGATCTTGGGGTGGGCTTCGCGCTTAGATGCTTTCAGCGCTTATCCGCTCCGGACATGGGTACCCAGCGCTGCTCCTGGCGGAACAACTGGTACGCCAGCGGTCCGTCCATCCCGGTCCTCTCGTACTAGGGACAGCTCCCCGCAAGTTTCCAGCGCCTGCGACGGATAGGGACCGAACTGTCTCACGACGTTCTGAACCCAGCTCACGTACCGCTTTAATGGGCGAACAGCCCAACCCTTGGGA
>JAIMBK010000002.1 GCA_023511535.1 Armatimonadota bacterium | reverse complement strand
AACTATGGCCGGGGGGATATCCTCCGGCCGAGTAATTTACTTTTTTGTATTTTAGGTATATCCTTATCCAGTGGCCAATGATTGTTGACAATTGGCGGTCAAATAATGTGGGTAGCAACAAAAAATGTATGGAGCTTCTTGTCGCTATTGGTGAATGTTACGGAGCAAAAAGGATGGTCCCCATTACAAGTGCCCATATTGCAGGCAACTATTCTGTGATGAGGGACGAAGGTATTGAGTGGCTGGAAAATTTTGCATCCGAACTTACTGCAGAAGGATTGAAAGTGGCGGTCTTTACCACCAAAAACCCGGAGATGTTTGACTTTGAAGAAGCGGACGAGTTGCGGGTGCCCGAAGTATACAGAGAAAAACAAATGAGGATAGATACTGCTCTAAGATCCATCGGGGTTGTCCTCGCCTATACGTGTCACCACTATCTGGCTGGAAATCTTCCGCGCTACGGGGATCATATCGCCTGGGCTTCGTCGGGTAGCCAGACCTACGCAAACTCGGTTATCGGAGCCAGATCTAACCGGGAAGCCGATCACGTGGTTCTGGCCGCTGCCGTTGCGGGGGTCATCCCTGAATATGGTCTTCATTTAACGGAAAATAGGAAAGCGGAGGTTTTAGTGGATGTCAGTAACATTGATCTTTCTAAGTTGAACGACGCTGATGTGAAGGCAATGGGATGGGTGATTGGGAAGAAAATAGGAACCAGGATACCGGCCATTGTCGGCTTGCCGCCGGATCTTGATATCGAGAGGATAAAAGGGCTTCTTTACAGCATAACAGTGTCAGGGGCCGTTGGTCTTATTCATATGGTAGGGATAACCCCCGAAGCACCTACTGTGGAAGCTGTTTTCCAGGGGCATCCGCCGCTTGAAAGTGTAGAAATTACAGAACAAGAGGTCATAGGAGCATATGGTGAGATATCTTCTGCGTCCGATGAGAAGGTAGACCTGGTTATATTCGGATGTCCGCATTGCACTATCCAGGAAATAGAAAAAATTGCAACTTTATTGGAAGGTAAAAAAGTTCATCCGGAAACACAATTATGGATTTGCACCTCCCAGTGGTGTAAAACACTTGCCAAACGCATGCGCCTTGATGAAAAGATAAAGGCGGCCGGCGGGAGAATAGTGGCGGACGTGGGGGCCGCCTCCGGTCCTTACGCGTTTTTGAAAGAACAGGGCATCCGTACTTTGGCTTTAAATTCGGTACGTGCCTGCTATTATTCCAGCGGTCTTTTCGGGATGAAAACCTGGCTCGGCTCAACAGAACAATGCATTGAAGCAGCAATAAAAGGGAAATGGGAGGGGACGAGGGGATGAGGTTCCAGGCGAAAACAATATCAAAGGGTGTGGCTAAAGGGAATGCCCTTGTAACCCATATGCCGATATCGTTCACCGGAGGGGTCGACCCATATACGGGGATAGTCGTCGAAAAGGGGCACGAACTCGAAGGCCAAAGCGTTGCTGGAAAGATTCTGGTTTTCCCTTCTGGCAAGGGTTCGACTACTGGAACGTGGCAATTTTATGTATTGTACAAGAGAGGAAATGCACCTCTCGGGATGATCAACAATGAGGCTGAGGGGATAGTCGCCGCAAGTGGAATTATAACCGGAATACCGATGGTGCACAGGCTGGAGGGGGTGAATCCCTGCGATGTCATTAGATCTGGTGATGTTGTAACTGTAAATGGTGATGAAGGATATGTAGAAATAGAAAGATGAACACCTGGAGGATGTTCCGAATTTCGTGGAAATTGAAGTTAATCCCGAGACCCCCTCTGGTATAAATGAGCACGAGCCGGTTATGTCTAAAAACGTTTAAATGGGATCGTGGATTTAGAAAAATAAAGTAACCCAATCCTGACAGAAGGTGAGAAAATTGGAAATTAAAAATCGTCCGTCGTGTGCTAAATGTGGAGTGGTTGCCTGTAACCCGGATGTAGATGTTAATCAGGGAGTAAACATTAATAAAGCTCCTGAATTTTGCCCCATGAAATTGCTGCCTGATCTTCTTAAAGAAGCTGAAAACGAATACAAAAATGAAGACAACAGGGAATTTTGCCGCCTTGCTGCTGTACAAGAGTATTTATGTTACGAACATACATCTGATGGGTTAAGAACAAAGAATACCAGAGTCGAAGAGATCATTCAATTGTCCACTAAATGCGGATTTAAAAAGCTTGGTTTGGCCTTTTGCATTGGTCTTAAAAACGAGGCGCGGATCTTGGTAAATATATTAGAAAACAAAGGCTTTGCAGTCGTTTCGGTGAATTGTAAAGTTGGCGCAATTGAAAAAGAAAGAATCGGCCTGAAGCCCGATGAGAAAATAATGGGGGAAGGAAGATGGGAATCAGCATGTAATCCTATCGGACAGGCAATGATTTTAAACAATGAAAAAGTTGACCTGGCAATTCTGCTGGGATTATGTGTTGGACACGATACCACATTTATTAAATATTGCAAGGTACCAATAACAGTGTTGGCGGCGAAGGATCGGGTGACAGGACATAATCCACTGGCAGCTTTATATCTTTCAGCATCTCCTTATTACAACCGGTTATTGTCAAAAAAGGACAAGTGAGGAGGGGCGTTCTGGAGAACAGATGGGGAAGAGAAGCGTTCGGACCATTAAGCTCCCGCAACTGGCGTGGTTTGGAGTAAAGGAATTGGAGTTGTCCCTTCCCGCTGAATGGGAAATAGAAGTATATAATATGGCGGGTTTTAGCCGCCCGGCACTGCCGGCAGAGGACATTGCCAGGGCCCTGGCCGCACCTGTTGGGTGTCCGCCGTTGCGGGAGTTGGCCTGGGGGAAAAAAGAGGTTGTCATTATCTTTGATGACCTGACGCGCGTTACCCGGGTGTCCGAAATCGTACCCTTTATCCTTGCAGAGTTGGCCGCGGCGGGTGTCCCGGAAGGCGGTATCCGCTTCGTTGCCGCCTTGGGCTGTCACAGGGCGATGGACAGGCTCGACTTTATAAAGAAACTGGGTGCCGAAGTTGTTGAGCGCTACCCGGTATACAACCATAATCCATTTGCCAACTGTGTAGATATAGGGGCCACCGGTAGCGGATTGCGGGTCGAAGTCAATGCTGAAGTAATGGGCTGTGACCTGAAGATTGCCGTCGGCGCCGTTACCCCCCATATCATGACCGGTTTCGGCGGCGGGGGAAAGATCATCCTGCCGGGTATAAGTTCGATCCGGACTGCGGCTGCGTTTCACCGCCTGGAAAAAGAAGCCGGCCGGGGCAGGGTGAACCGTTGGATGGGGGTGATTGAGGGTAACCCGCTCCGCGATGAAGTCGCTGAAGCTTGCCAGCTGGCGGGTTTGGACTTTAAGGTGGAGTGCCTGGTGAATTCCTGGGGAGAAACCGTGGCGGTTTTTGCCGGCGAGCCGCTGGCCGTTCATGCGGTTGCCGTGAAAGAGGCCCGGCGCCACTACCTGACACCCGGGGGAGGCGGCTGCGAGGTAGTAATTGCCAATACTTTTGCCAAGGCGAATGAGGCTCTCTCCGGGCTCCCCACCGCCTGGCAGGCGGTGGGGAGGAACGGCGGCGACGTGGTTCTTATCGCCAACGCACCCGACGGGCAGGCCGTGCATTACCTCATGGGCACCTTTGGCAAAAATGCCTTTGGCGAACTCAGGCTGAAGGCGGCGGTACCTCCTTTCGTCGGCCGGCTGATCGTGTTTACCGAATATCCGGACCCGGCAGGCCGCGGCTGTTTTGACCCGGATGAACGCATCCTCTTTTTATCCCGGTGGGATGAAGTTCTTAACGTTTTGACCCGGCGCCACGGCACCGGAGCCAGAGTGGGCGTTTACCCCAACGCCGACATCCAGTACTCCCCGTGATAAATCAGGATAGGCTTGCCCCGGGGAAATGACCCACTCGAAGCAGCCTGTTTATTGAGCATATTAAACGCTCTCTTAAAGGTAAAGAACTGTTTAATATTATCGCCGGCGACAGGAGGGATCTGTGTTGAGCGTTAAGCAGGTGATTGCTGAAATTAGAAAAGAGCTTGATAATTTCACAGCTGTTAGAAAGTGGAAAGAAGAGACCGGCCAAAAGGTTATCGGCTGGTTTCCGCCGGATGTGCCGGAAGAATTGATTGCTGCGGCGGGAGCCTTGCCGGTCGGTATTTCAGGTTTTCGGCCGGAAACCAGGCTGGCGGAGGCGCACCTGCCCAGGTACGTTTGTTCTTTTATGCGCGGTTCGCTGGAGATGGCCCTGCGGGGGGAGCTGGATTTTTTGGACGGAGTGGTTTTCCCGCACGCCTGTGACACGAAAAAACATATTGTCGGTTTGTGGGAAAGAAATTGCCGGTTCGGTTTCGTCCATAATTTATTGTTCCCTCGCCAGCTGAACCTGCCCAGCGCGCAAAAATATTACCGGCAGGAAATTCTTAGGTTTTGTTCTGCGCTGGAATCGTTTACCGGTTCAAAAATAACCACGGAAAAATATCAGCATATAGTTGCCATTTATAACCAAAACCGCCAGCTCTTAAGGGAAATTTTGAGGCTGCAGGGTGAAAAGCAACTGCTTTCCAATGAAGATTTTTATTTAGTCGTTATGTCAAGTATGCTTATGCCCAAGACTGAAAGCAATTTCTTCTTGACTAAATTATTAAATGAATTAACTCACGGTAAAGGTTCCCAAAATATGGTTCCCGTAGTTTTATCAGGATCTCTGGTGGAAACAAACGGGTTCCTCAAAATTTTAGATAATTGCCGGCTGATCGCGGTAGGAGATGATTTATATACCGGGTACCGGTACTTTTGCCTTGATGTTGATGGCGAAGACATGTTGGGAGGTTTAACAAAAAGACACTTTAACCAGATCCCGTATTCAGGTTATTATTCTGAACGCCATCAAAAAAGTGAATTCCTGGCAAGCCTTGCCACGGAGAGGAGAGCAGCCGGGATAATCTTTATCCATTTAATGTTTTGCGAGCAGGAAAACTACGAATATCCCGAGGTAAAACAGTATCTGGACAGAAAAAACATCCCCAGCATCAGAATCGAGTTAGATTACCAAACCCAGGCCTGGGGGCAGTTAAGCACAAGGTTGCAATCTTTTGCCGAAATGTTAGGAGTGGTATAAGTGACTTTTAAAAGAATCGAATTTAAAACTAAAAATCTATTAAAACAAACGATGGAGAGGTATAATACCCGGGCGTTGCAGGCAGCGCAGGAAGGAATCCCTGTTGCCTGGGTGACTGCGGTCTTTCCTGTAGAAATTTTATACGCCATGGATATTTTCCCCTATTACCCTGAAAATTTTGGTGCTGCGGCCGGGACACACAGGAGAACCGAAGAACTATCAAAAATTGCTGAAAATGAGGGGTATTCGGCGCGGGTATGTGCCTATACCCGGGCAGGGTTGGGATTAATGTACGGATTTAGTGATTTCGGAAAGGAAATCCCCAAGCCCGATATCCTTTTGCCCTGTAACATTCAATGCGCCTGTTTGTATAAGTGGTTTGAAATTACCGCCAAGTTTTATAACCTTCCTTTGTTTTTACTTGATGGTCCGCAAATTGACGAACCTTCCTGGGAGGTTCAAAAACAATACTTTATTGAGCAACTAAACGAATTAATTGGTTTCCTGGAGAAAACTACCAGGAAGAAACTGAACATGAACAGGCTGAGCGAGGTGTTGGAGTTATCTACGGAAGCATGTACTTTGTGGAATAAAGTACTGGCCTCCGCCAAAACTAAACCTGCCAGGCTTACTTACTGGGACGCCTGCATTTTAATGGGGCCGATCGTAACCCTGCGGGGAACAAAAGAGGCACTGAATTATTATTCTGAGCTAAGCAAAGAGTTGGAAGAAAGAGACAAAGGAAATATTTCTGCTGTTCCGGGTGAAAAAATCAGGTTGTATTGGGACCACATTCCCATTTGGCCCAGGATGCGATTTTTTTCTGAACTATTTGGTTTTCACCAGGCAGCGGTGGTTTGTTCGTTATATACTCATTCCTGGGCCTACCGGTTTGATCCGGAACGTCCCCTGGAGAGTTTGACCGAAAATTACTTAAGAGAATTTGTAAACTGGAAATTTGAACGGCGCGTTGAGAAAAAGGTGAAATTAATGCGGGAGTATGACGTGGATGGGTTTATTTTTAATTTAAACAACAGCTGCAAACCAAATTCCCTGGCATTGGTGGAAAAGAGAAACGTGATTACTGAGCAGTTAAATATTCCTGGCCTGCTTTTGGAAGCAGATATGTGCGACCTGCGTTTTTTTGATGAAGGTACGGTAAAAAATCGAGTAGAGTCCTTCCTGGAAATGGTATCTAGGCAATGAGAGGAGGGCTGATTGCGCTGGTTATGTTCATTTTCTTAGCAATAGCAACGCTAATAGCACTTCATTATGTTAATTTACTGTACATCTCGTGATAAAGTGTTCAGACGATAAACAAACATTAATTTGAAATTTTTGATAATTTTTCGGAACTCTCCATATTTGCTTCTTTCGAGTTTTGGCACGTTATTTGCATAATTGAAACTTCAAAAGGGCAGGGGTTGCCGGAGAATAAAATAAGGGGGGTGACCGATGGATTTGGAGTAAACCGGTTTCATTCGCGTAAGCTGGTTTCACTCGCTGGTGATCAAAATTATCTCCTTTCCAAGCACGGGAGAGACCGGGCAGACAAGACCGCCCAAGATAAATTTTAAAACACATGGCAGGTAGAGTCAGCTTTTTGGAGGATCAATGAAAATATTAAGGCAGGAGGTTTTCTAAATGGCAAATAGTTTGGCGGGCCGTGTATTGACGTTTGAGCGAGTTCTTGAACTCAACAGCAAGGACTGGTTTTACCGCGTCCTCAAGGAAAATCCGGAAATGGAATCTATTTATCCCGGGATAGAGAATGATCTTTTGAAAAATGCCATCGATATGCATATTCACGCTTACCCGGATTTCGTTACGCGCAGCCAGGATATGATCGAGGTTTCTATAGATGCTGCACGGGCTGAAATGCGGGCGGTTGCTTTTAAAGACCATTATAATTTGACGGCCGGGGCCGCCTACCTTACGCAGCGTTACATAGACCAGCTCTACGAAAAAGGCGAGATCCCCCGGGCAACCAGCGTCTACGGGGGGATAGGGCTGAATTTTGGAATGAGGCCGGACGTCGTCAAGATTGCCTTAAAGTACCCAAATATGAAGATGATCTGGTTCCCCACCTTTAATTCGGCGGGTTATCTGCGCTCGGCAGGTAAAGGCGAAGGCGGCGTCGCTCTGGTCGATAAAAAACAGAAAGTTCTGCCGGAAGTTGAAGAAATTATGCACATGGCCAAAGAGGCAAAGGTCGGCATTGGTTTGGGCCATACGGATTTTTACGAATTGTTGCCCTTATGTGCAAAGGCAAAAGAAATAGGCGCAAGGGTAGTATTGGATCACCCTTTGCTGGAATTAAACAAACTTACTTTAGCGGAAATGAAGGAATGTGCCGGCTATGGCGCTTATATCGGCACGTATTGCCAGCCGATGATCCCCAGTTTGTACCAGCCGGTTGCCGACCCGTTTGAAACGGTCACCACCATCAAAGAGATTGGTGCGGAGCGTTGTATTATTGGAAGCGACTTCGGTCAGGTTTTGCACGTCAAGACGGTGGAAGGCATCCGCATCTTTATCAGGGCTTTGCTGGCCTTCGGAATCAAAAAAGAAGAAATCGAAATGATGATCAAGGACAATCCCGCCAAGCTTATGTATCTTGATTAAAGTTGGTGAAGGGAAATTGAAAACCAGGCTACCCGAAAAGATGACCAGTTTGGGTAATGCCGCGGGGCTTGTGGAAGACGGGATGCATCTGGGCCTCTGCGGCTTTGCGGTGACGCGTTGCGCGATTGCTTTCGTGCACGAACTCATCCGGCAGGGAAAAAAGAACCTTACGGTATCTCAGTGCGTTGCCGGGATGGATACTGACCTGCTTGTCGGGGCAGGGTGTGTCGCGAAATTAATCTACGGCGGCGGTTCGCTCGACCGGTTCGGGCCGGTCTATTCTGTCAATCGGGCGATCGAAGAAGGGGCAATCGATGTAGAAGAATACAGCAGCCTCGCGATAACGTTTAAAAATCTCGCCGGCGCCTTCGGGTTTACCTTTTTCCCGATCAAATCAATGCTCGGCAGCCATATGCTGGAAAACCTTTTGAAAAGGGAAAATAGCCCGGTAAGGTTGATGAATTGCCCGTTTTCCGGGGAGCGGTACGTTGCTTTAAAAGCTTTAACGCCGGACGTGGCGGTGATCCACGCCAACATGGTTGATGAAGAAGGAAACGTAATCGTTTTCGGGCCGACGTGGAACCTTCGCGAAATGGCTTTTGCCGCCGAAAAAGTGATCGTTACCACGGAGAAGATCGTCCCCCGGAACTATACTGAAAAAAATCCCGAATCGACGCTGCTCCCGGGGTTTAAAGTGACCGCTGTCGTTTTGGCCCCCTTCGGTTCTTACCCTACTTGCGTTTTCAAAGATTATGATTATGATGCCGAACATTTAAAAATGTACGCTGCCGTAGCCCGGGAAGGGGGTCGGGCATATAACCAATATTTGTCCGATTACGTTTACGGGTGTAACGATCCCTGGAGTTACCTGGAAAAATGCGGGGGGCTGCAAAGAATGCAGAGGATTGTCGCCGACCTGGAGTATGGCTATTAACCGGAACAGATTGCGGGGTGTGAACTGATGGTTAATCCGGGCGAAATTATGGCCGTTTGCGGAGCGCGGGCGCTGCGTGACGGCGAGGTGGTCGTGGTGGGGATAGGTCTGCCGCAGGTGGCCGCCTACCTGGCGAAAAGAACCCATGCGCCGAAATTAAATATCCTTCTTGAGATCGGAGTGATCGGCCCCCGGCCGATTGAAAATGGGGTTGGGATTGCAGACCCCCGTCTCTGGTACGGAGGAATAAGAATGACGGGTTTTGCAGAGGTTTTGGGCATGGCTTTGCACCGGGGTATTGTAGATGTAGGTTTCCTGGGCGCGCTGGAAGTAGACCGCTATGGGAACGTAAACACGACCCAGGTGGCTACAAAACATGGGGTGAGGCATTTTACCGGCAGCGGCGGGGCCAACGACATCGCGTCTTTGGCCAGGAGAGTAATCGTGATCATGCGTCATGATCGAAAGAAGTTCGGCGAGCGCGTCCAATACGTTACCAGCCCGGGGTTTCTGGGGGGACGAGAAGAAAGAAAAGCGACCGGCTTAAGGGGAAACGGGCCGCATTTGATTATTACCGATAAAGCTGTATTCGGCTTTGCGGAACGCACCAGGAAAATGAAAGTGGTTTCGATCCACCCCGGGGTCGGCCTGGATGAATTAAGAGAAAATACCGGTTTCCCTCTTCAGGTTGACGAGAACGTTCCCGTAACGGAGGAACCCACCGAAGAAGAACTGAAGTTAATCAGAAAGGAGATCGATCCGGAGGGAATTTTTACTCGCTAGAAAAACGTTCATTAACAGCGGGAAACGCTAAGTTAAAGAAAAAGTCAGGTCTGGGTTACCGGTAAGTAATTCTTCCTTCCTGAATTTAGTATTGGCCCGGTTATCGCACCAGCCACGCGGAAAGGCAACACATTGACAGCAATCGCCATCACTGTGATTAATAAACCGGGCTTTGCTTTCCTTTACGCCAACGTCTGCTGCCTGACTGAACACTCTCATAAAAGGGGGTTGTTGCTTATCATTAAAGTCATTGAAAAAATAACTTATATTATGGCTGTAATTGCAGGCATATTAACTTTTTTAGCAGGTATTTACATATTTTTGAGCGCTATAATGCGCTATTTCTTCAATTTGCCTTCGGGACTGGTCATTGATATCACCGGATATATATTATTTTACAGTACCTTTTTAGCAGCGCCCTGGTTGTTAAAACTTGACAAGCATGTCAGCGTGGAAATTTTAATTTCTTCTCTTTCAGGAAAAAAGAGAAATTTTATTGAGATTCTGAATAACTTTATATGCGCTGTAGTTTGCGTTTTTCTGTGCCTGAGCGGCACCATCGTTGCTTATGACCAATTTGTCCGGGGAGTAAAGCTATTGGACCTTTTAGAACCGCCAAAATACATTTTTACACTCGTTATACCACTCAGTGCTTTTTTACTTTTAATTTTTTTCTTAAAAAGAATTATACAGGCCCTGGATGCAATGAAAAATAAAGGACTGAACGATTAAAAGGGACCGTTCAGTTCGTAATGAGTATTTGAGTTGAGAATTGTGGGAGGTCTTGATTTTGGGTTGGGAAGCAAATTTTATCATCATTTTTGGATCTTTATTCGGCCTGATCCTTCTTGGCATTCCAGTAGCTTTTGCATTCATGCTGGTAGTTATGGTCGGTTACATCATTTTTGTAGGCGGGTGGACGGGAATAAATCAATTTATTTTCGGGATATTCAGCAGCGTTGCCAATTTTAATTTAAGCCCCGTCCCGTTCTTCATCTTGATGGGGGAATTATTATTCAGGTCCGGGTTGGCGCTTGTTTGTATCAACGGGATTTCCAAGTGGTTGTCGTCAATTCCCGCCAGGCTTAGTATATTGACAGTAATCAGCGGCGCGTTTTTTGGAGCGCTGAGCGGTTCGACGATGGCCAATACTGCCATGTTGGGAACACTTCTCCTGCCTGAGATGGAAAAGAACAGGTATAATAAATATTTATCTGTCGGGCCGATTATGGCCGCCGGAGGCCTGGCAATGATTATCCCACCCAGTGCCTTAGCTGTGATTTATGCAGCAATTGCTCAGGTATCTGTTTCCGGAGTGCTGGTTGCCGGTATAGTACCGGGCATTCTAATGGCGCTGGGTTATATAGTGGTTATCTTGATCAGGGTGTGGCTCGATCCGCAGAGCGCCCCCAGCCACAAAATGGAGGGGGTAACGTGGAGCGAGCGGTTTAGAGCCTTATTCCTCGATGTTGCGCCTTTGTCTTTGATCTGTTTATTAATGTATATTTTTATAACGTTTGGGATTGGCACTCCTACGGAAGCGGCAGCGGTTGGTGCTGTCGGGGCATTGATCCTGGTAATATTATACCGGCGGTTTAGCTGGCAGGTTTTTTTTCAGTCAGTAATGAATACGATCATTACCACGGCGATGATTTTCTTTATCACCTGTTCGTCAACCGGCTTCAGTCAATTAGCCGCTTATACAGGAGTTACTGCTGGATTGTTGGCTTTTGTGACCCAATTAAACTTAGATCCTTTATTGTTGATTGTGGCAATGCTCGCAGTGGTAATAATTTTAGGATGCTTCATGGACCAGATTGCAATTATGATGATAGTGATTCCTGTTTTTGTTCCGATCGTCAATAAGTTGGGTTTTGATCCTATATGGTTTGCTGTTTTAATGTTGATTTGCATCCATGAAGGGCTGATCACGCCGCCGTTTGGTCTGGAATTATTTGTTATGAAATCTATTTCTCCGGAAACAAAAACCAAAGACCTGTATCTCTCAGTTTATCCTATTATCATCAGTGATCTGGTGGTAACCGCCTTAATCATAGTGTTTCCTTCAATCGCCCTGTGGCTGGTGTCAATAGGGAGGTGGGGATGATTAAGAGAGGGGGTGAAAAAAGAGGGTATTAGAGCAGGGTTCGACAGTTGCTGAGCGGACAAAAGATGTTGTGCGGAAAGTGTTTTTAAGGAATTTGTTTCGGAAAAATCAAATAAACGGGGGGATTAAGATGATTAAAAAGAATTTTTTGCTGACACTGCTTTTCATCTTCGGGGCGGCTTCTCTGTTGCTGTCCGGCTGCGGAAAGGGAACTCCAGCCCCAACTCAGACAGGCGGCGGTGAGGCGGGAAAAACTGTGGAATTGAAGTTGGTATCGTATTTTCCGTTAAATAATGAGAAAGAATGGATGGCGACCCGTTATTTTATCGATAAAGTAGAGCAGCAACTTGCCGGCAAAGTAAAGATTAACGTGCTCGGCGGGCCGGAGGTGGTGCAGACCACCGACCAGCCGGAGGCTCTTCGGGCCGGGACAATTGATCTCAATTTAGCTCCCGGGTCTATGTATATCCCACTCGTTCCCGAAGCCGACGCTATCAAGATGTCTGAGTATAGCCCAATGGAGATGCGAAAAAATGGGGCGTATGAGTTTTTTGATCAAATGTTTCAAGAAAAGGCAAATGCGAAATATTTGGGGCAAATGGTTGCGGGAAAAGAATGGCAATATATCTTTTTGAATAAAAAAATTGATAAAGCTGATTTATCGGGGCTCTTAATTAGAACAATTCCCATACAAGAACCGATCATCAAGGCTTTGGGAGGTAAAACTGTAACGATCCCTATTTCCGAAATTGCAACAGCCATGGAACGCAAAGTGATCGACGGTTTTGCTTACGCGGGTATTGGGGCTTACGATTTAAACTTTCACGAAGTCGCCAAATACGTTATTGATAAAGGATTTACAGCGTCAGAGGTAGTTTTTGTGATGAATCTGAATACCTGGAACAGCCTGCCCAAAGATGTTCAGGACGCTATCTCGCGGATTGCGGCTGAAGCCGAAGAGTACGCCTGGAATAAAGGAATGGATTTAAAGCAAAAGAGCCTTAACCAGATTAAAGAAAAAGGAGTGGAGTTTATAAAGCTCCCCCCGGCGGAGGAAGAAAAGTTTGACAGGGTGATAAGCGATGCGGGGTGGGCGGAAATCAAGAAGAGAACTCCTCAAAATTACGAGCGGCTAAGGCAGTTGCTCGTCAAACCGGAATCTTAACCGGGAAACATTTATCGACTCCAGGTTTGCCAGATGTGAAGACGATTGCAGCTTTTCAATGAAACCGCTTAGTGTGGACGGGGCATGGCGTCGTCCCTTGGCGAATGACTTGCGCAGCACCGGTAAGCACCAGGCGAAGCACAACCCGGCCTCGCTTACGCAATTCTGCTTCTTCCCCAATGAAGTTTTCAAATCGACTTCGGAACCCATTGAGGAGCAGCAGATGAGCGAGTGCCGGGTCCGAAGCGGACCATGGGCTGTCGGCGCGAAAGCCGGGAGTGAGGAGGGATAAAGCCGTGCCCCAGCGGTTAGATTGCTGCCACCTTCGGGCGCTCAACGAAGAAAGTCAGCTTACGGGCCATGCTGTGGTTGCCATTCCTGCGAGGTGGCCCGTAAACAGGAGAACGGTCTCGGGGTGGGGCCGAGGCTGATCAGGGTGATCAAGAAAAAAGCCCGAACTTTCTCCTCCTTTACTGTCACCACTGTGCCGATGCCCCCTGCCGGAAGGCGTGTCCCGCCGAAGCCATCTATAGAAATGAACAAGGTATCGTCCTTGCAAAAGAAGAAAGCTGCATCGGGTGCAAGGAGTGCGTGGAGGCCTGTCCGTTCGGGGCCATGCAGTTTGACGAGGCGAAGGAGGTGGCCGTAAAGTGTGACCTTTGCCTGGAAAGGGACGGCAAAGGCCCCGCCTGCGCCGCGGTCTGTCCTACCGGGTGCATATTTTTTGGCGATGCAAAAAACTTTTTAGACCAAAAGGCGGAAATTGTCGCCGCCAGGAAAAGGACGCTTTAAAGTAGAGAATTGGAAATACATTTCCAGGGTTTGCCGGAAGGAATTTTATCGGAGGGATGACATGAATCTCGCCAATAACCTGGAGAGGTCTGCGTTTTTCTTTCCTGAACGCCCCGCGGTAAGTGTGAAAGGTGTAGAGATAACCTATGCAGAGCTTAACGACCGGGCCGGCAGGGTTGCTACATCCCTGATCAAAATGGGTGTAAAGCCGGGTGACTATGTCGGCCTGTGCGCCCCGAACTCGGCGGACTGGATCGCCTTTTACTTTGGCGTGTTGAAGGCGGGGGCGGTTGCCGTTACCATATCCCCGCTTCTTACCAGGGATGAACTGGCAAACCTCATCAATCATGTTAAGCCGAAAATTATTTTCGCCGACCCGGTGAGGCTGGGAGATATCGAACGCTTAAGGGATTCGGCGGGATTGGAAAAGATTATTTGCCCCGACGGCGACCTCGACATGCAAACTCTTCTAAAATCTGGATCGGGATCCTTAAAAGCACTTAATCGAAACCGGACCGATACTGCGGCAGTCCTGTACACCGGCGGCACTACAGGTGTCCCGAAGGGGGTTATGCTGACCCACGAAAACATCACCTTTTCCAGTTGGAGCATTGCTTACCATGAACGTTCGACCGAGATCGACCGCGCCCTCTGTTTTCTACCTTTTAATCATGTCTTCGGCCAGATCCACATCATGAACGCAACGATTATGAGTGGGGGCTGTCTTGAGCTATTGCCCTCCTTCGACATGGAACGTGTGCTTGAGGCCATGGAGGCCGGGCGGGTGACGAAGTTCTTTGCCGTTCCCACAATCTATGTCCGCCTCCTGACCGTGGGTGACCTGGAAAAAAAACTGGGAAAAGTGCGCTATTGCTTTTCTGCGGCAGCCAGTATCTCAATGGAGATCGTCAAGCAGTGGAAAGAAAGGACAGGGATCACCATTTCGGAATCCTATGGGATGACGGAAGCCATGCCCGTCACCTATAACCATTATTACCGGCACGTGGTTGGCTCGGTGGGGCAGGTTGTTCACGGCGTGGAAGTCCAGATCAGGGATACGTCGGGAAATATCCTGGGAGAAGAAAAAGAAGGCGAGATCTGCATCAGGGGGCCGAACGTGATGAAAGCCTACCTGAATAACCAGGAGGAGACCCGCTCCGCCTTCTGGGCAGGCGGCTGGCTCCGCTCCGGGGACATTGGTTTCTTTGATCGCAACGGCTATTTATACGTCGTGGACCGTATTAAAGACCTCATTATCACCGGAGGTGAAAACGTCTACCCCCGTGAAGTTGAGGAGGTGATCTATACAAGGCCCGAGGTGGAGGAGTGCGCAGTTGTCGGATTTCCCGACAGAGAGTGGGGTGAACGGGTAACGGCTTTTATCAAACCAAGAAAAGACTGCTCGATTTCGCCTGAAGAACTGAAGTCTTTCTTAAAATCCTGTCTGGCGCCCTTCAAGGTGCCCAAGGAATATATCGTGGTAAGCGATATCCCTAAGAGTTCAACGGGCAAGGTTTTAAAGCGAGAGCTTAAAAAACAGATTCCTGAGACGTGTTGAAAGAGAACATCACATGCCCGGCGACGACGAATCATCATCATGACCAGATCATTATTTAGTTTTCAAGGATCGATCTCAAAGGTTAAGCATACGTTCCAATTACTATCATAACAAGGAGGTTTTTTAAAGTGAGGCTAAGGGACGTTCTGAAGGTTATCTTATGTCTGCTGATGGTGACCTTTCTTATTTGCGGGTGCCAGGCCAAAACAGAACCATCCGGCGAAAAGGGAGGCGCTTCCCAGACCCCGGCGAAGACGACTCAATTGAAGATAGCCGCAGGAGGGATGGGATCAGCACTTTATTTAGCAGGCGGGGCAATGGAGGAATATCTGAGGGGGAAGGCAAATATCCCCAATCTGATGGCAACCGCCCAAACCACCGGGGGCTTCGTGGAAAATCTCCGCCTGGTGGAGAAGGGCGAAGCGGATTTGGGAATTACCGGAACGAGTACGCTTTACCAGAGCTTGCATTCTTCGGGCCCCTTCAAGGAAGAGAAAGCCTGTCAAAATATCCAGGCGCTGTTTCCGATCTGGGTGGGCGCCACACATTGGGTTACTTACCGCGCCGATCTCCGGACCCTTGGAGATTTGAAAGGAAAGCACGTTAACGTCGGGCCGGCGGGCAGCGCGACGATTACCAATGCGGAAATAACCCTGCGCGCCGCCGGTATATGGGATAATGTTAAAAAAGACAGTCAGGATTGGAGCGAAGGAGTCCGTTTACTCCAGGACGGCATCATTGACGCCCTTACTTCGTCAGGTCCTGTTCCCTTCCCTGCCGTCCAGGAAGCGGCGACGGTCGTGGGGCGCAAGCTGCGCTTTATCGAACTCGGAGAGGACGTTTGCAACAACGTTTTAAAGTCCCACCCGGAACTGATGAAAGTGGTTGTTCCGAAAAATTCCTATGGAGAAGGAATACCGGAGCGGGATTATGAAACGTGTGGATATGTAGCCTACGTAGTTGCAAACAAGAATGTGCCGGAAGAAGTTGTCTATGAGGTCATGAACGCTTTGTTAAGCGATAGCGGCCAAAAATTCTTAGTTGACAGCGTAAATGGGATTAAAAGCGGGTTTGAAAAACTTCCCGGTTTTGAGCCTCTGGAACCCGTAGGCATAAAAATGCATCCCGGCGCCGTCCGTTACTGGAAGGAGAAGGGAGTCAATGTGCCCAGTGCGTTAGTTCCTTAGAATCGAGGTGAACGAGGATTAATTATTGGTGGACGTGCTGCTTTCGCGCAGCACGTCCACTGAGGTCCGGTTTACAACGGAAGTGATTTGGCAAACCAACTGGAAAGGAGTATGTTACTTGGCCGCTGGTTTTGGTGAGCAAGAGCAAAAAACAAAATGTAGAAGTTACCAGGGCGGGATGAAAAGGGTTGTCCTTGTTCTGACCGCTTTGTTCTCGCTTTTCTTTATTTGCAACGCAATTGTCGCTATACCGTTTCATTATAGCCTTGCTATCTATGTAGGGGGAACCCTGACCTTTATCTTTTTATTCTATCCGGCCCGGGCGGCGTCTCCCAGGAGCCTTCCGTCGGCATTCGACTTGGGATGTATCCTTTTAACCCTGATTCCCACCATTTATTTCGTTGCCTCCTATGAAGAACTTCTTTTAAGGGCCGGCCATATTAAGACGGAAGAAGTTATTTTCGGGCTTATGTTGACGATTGCCAGCCTGGAAGCCTGCAGGCGGGTAATTGGCTGGATTTTACCCGTTTTGGCAATGCTTTTTTTTGCTTACGACATTATTGGGCCTTACCTGCCGGGAGTAATTTCCCATAGCGGCTTTCCTCTGGAGCGAATAATTGGTACGATTTACGGTAATACAGGCGTATACGGAGTAGTTGCTCGCACTTACGCTGTTTATGTCCTGATTTTTATTCTTTTTGGTGCTTTCCTGGAGAGAAGCGGAGCCGGCAAGGCCTTCACAAATTTGGCGTTGGCTCTTCTCGGCCGCAGCAGGGGCGGAGCGGCCAAGGCTTCGGTTGTATCCAGCGGACTCGCCGGCATGGTGCTTGGTTCCGGGGCGGCAAATATCTCGATCACAGGTACTTTTACAATCCCGCTGATGAAAAAAACGGGTTTCCCGGGTCATGTGGCAGGAGCGGTCGAAACGGTATCTTCGATCGGAGGCCATTTAATGCCGCCTGTAATGGGGGCGGTCGCCTTTCTCATGGCTTCCTTTACCGGTATTCCGTATACGTATATCGCTTTGATGTCAGCTGCCCCGGCCGTTTTGCTTTATGTTGCCATCTACGCCTCGGTGCACTTTTATTCGAAAAAAAATCCGGAGATCAGAGCGCTTGAAAAAGGCAGCGTTCCTTCTGTTGCAACAACGCTCAAAAAAGACAGTATTTATTTGCTTCCCATCGTTGCTCTGGTTGCCGCTCTGGCCGGTGGTTTTTCTCCTTTTCGGGCCGCCGTCTTGGGGATGATCGTTTCGGTCGTTGTTGCCTTTTTCCGCAGGGAAACCCGTTTTTCCTTGAATGATTTTATTCATACCTTGTCCAAGGGGGCGGTTGATTCCCTGATGGTTGGCGCAACAGCAGGAGTGATGGGTATATTGCTGGCCGCCCTTCTTCTTCCGGGCGCGCCTTTATTATTCTCGTCCTGGGTGGTCCACTTTGCGGGCGGAAACCTGCTGATCGCCCTCATCCTGGTGATTATCGCCTGCTATATACTGGGAATGGGGATGACAGTAACGGCAGCCTACATTTTAATTTCCATCGTGGCGGTAGCCCCATTGATTGAGATGGGTGTTCCGTTGTTTACGGCTCACCTGATCCTGATCTGGTTCAGCCAGTATTCTTCATTTTCCCCTCCTTTTTGCCTGGGGGCGTTTGTCGCAGCTGGCATCGCCGGTTCGGACCCGATGAAGACGGGCTGGAGATCTGTAATCCTGGGAAAACCTTACTATATTATTCCTTTTCTGATGGTTTATACGCCGCTGTTGGGTTTAGATGGAATTACAATATCTACGATTATCCAATGGATTTCATGTGGAATTGGCTTGGTGGTAACGTCTGCTATATTTGAAAGATATTTTTATCGGGTGCTGAAGTGGTGGGAAATAACCGCCCTTTCCGGGGCAGCCGGGTTGCTGTTTATGCCGTCTCATAACACAGATGCTATCGGTATTCTTATCCTTCTCATGATCCTGATTCCTCAATATTTACAGGCGGCAAAAAAAGTGAAGATTGCTTCATAACTGACCCAACTGAATTAATTGACCTTGACTTTCGCAGTTGATCTTTTTAGTGCGCCGCGATAAGCTGGAATCTTTTATAAATAGGCAAAACGCCCTCCTCCTGGTATAGTGGGGCTAGCAAACTACCATTTACAGAAAGGAAAGGTGTTTTGCTTGCCCCCCATTTATAACAGAGTTATCCGAAAACATCCCGATCCAACCCCGGATTAACGCTTTCTTTAAGCGCCTTAACAGGTAATTAAAGGTAGTCAAGAAAAAGCGTTACCGGGGACATTATTGTAAGGTTTGAGGAAATTGCGCTCAACCGGGTCTGCCGGTTTGTCAGTACATGAACCTTTCGTGCGATAAAAGACGAATGCTGGAACACTACTCCCGCAGCCCCCGGGAGAAAGTGCGTTTGGCGGCCCTGGAAGCGCTCGCCGTCTTTGCAAAGGGCGGGGTGGCGTGGATACTTTTTTGTTTTCCGGTGTCTGGTGCCTGTTTTGTATAATTATTCTGCCCCCGGGTCATATTATCCTTAAAACGGTAATCCGCGAAAGGGAGTGAGCGGCGGCATGCCCGGAGAGCAACAGGAACAGGAGCAGCAACAGCACCCGATTGAAAGTTTGATGAAAACGGCTATGGAGACCATCAAACAAATGGTTGATGTGAATACGGTGGTGGGGGACCCCGTCGAAACCCCCGACGGTACGGTGATTATGCCGGTTTCCCGGGTGTCCTGCGGTTTTGGCGCCGGGGGCGGGGAGTTTGGGCCGGCGGAAAAAATAAAAAGCGAAGAAGGCCAGACCCCTTACTTCGGCGGCGGGAGCGGGGCGGGCGTTTCCGTGCAGCCGGTCGGATTTCTGGTGGTCGGTCACGGCCAGATCAGGTTTTTGCCGGTGGACAACAACATCATCATCGACCGGCTCATCGATCTGGCTCCCCAGGTGCTGGAAAAGATTGAGTCCCTTTGGAAAAAAGACAACCGGCAGCAGCAACGGCAATTTGCGCCGGCCTCACCGGCGGCGGGCGCGCCGCCCCAGGCGCCGCCGGCCTGAAGATTTTTTTGGGGGAGGTGCAGGCGCCCGAACAGGGCATTTCGGGCCGCGAGCGGCAAAAAACAAGACGCCAGGCTCGCGGCCCTTTTATTTGCAGAAAATAACACGGCAGCATTTTTGCCGTGGCTGTGATCAAAATTATCCAAGGGGGTTCGGATTAAATTGAAAATAAGGCAACCAGATTTTGTCTATTAGAATATAATAACCAAGAAAAAGTTTTCCCCGGGAGCTTGCCAGGGGCGCTCTTCTTCCGTTAATGCTGAAAATACCTTTCCTTTATTGTTTTCCCACCGGCCTTTAAAATCCAGCGACCGGCGACTGGCAGGGAGGTAATGTACGATGGCAGTGGTGGTAGTGGCAGGGGGAGGGTGGGCCGGCTGCGCCGCCGCCTATTCCGCTGCTTTGGCGGGCGCGCAGGTGATTTTGCTGGAAAAGACGGATTTGCTCCTGGGCACCGGGCTGGTCGGCGGCATCATGCGCAACAACGGCCGCTTTACGGCCGCCGAGGAACTTCGAGCGATGGGCGGCGACGATTTTTTTCAACTGGTGGAAAGGGTGGCCCGGCACCGTAATTTAAATTTCCCCGGCCACAATCACGCCACGCTTTACGACGTCACCAGAATCGAGCCCGTCGTCCGGAAGGCGCTGCTTCAGCTGGGCGTGGACGTGCGCCTGCAGGCGCACGCGGTGGGCGTGGTGAAAAAGGGCGGGGAAATCAGCGAAGTCTATACCGCCCAGGGCAAGAATATCCCGGGAGACGTTTTTATTGACGCCACCGGCACCGCCGGCCCGGTCAAAAACTGCACGCGCTACGGGTTCGGCTGTGCCATGTGCATTTTGCGCTGCCCCACCTTCGGCCCGCGGGTAAGCATCACGGCCAGGGCGGGCGTGCCGGAAATCGTGGCGGGGGAGGGTTTCCCCCAGTTCGAGGCGCTGAGCGGTTCCTGCAAGCTGGAGAAGCGTTCGCTGGCCCCGTGGCTGGTGGCCGAACTGGAGGAAAAAGGGGTGCTCGTCATCCCGCTGCCCCCGGAGGTGCAAAAGAAGGAGATCCTCAGCCGAAAAGCCTGCCAGCAGTACAACCTGGCGGAGTTTGCGGCGAATCTTATTTTGCTGGATACCGGTCAGGCGAAACTAATGACTCCTTACATGCCTTTGGCGGTCCTGCGCACCATCAAGGGGTTTGAGGAGGCGCGCTTTGCCGATCCCTATTCCGGCGGGAAGGGAAATTCCGTCCGCTTTATGGCCATGGCGCCGTGCGATGACGCCCTGCGGGTGGAGGGGATCGAAAATTTATTCTGCGCGGGGGAGAAAACCGGCCTGCTGGTAGGCCACACCGAAGCGATGATCACCGGCTTTCTGGCCGGGCACAACGCCGTCCGCCGCCTGGCCGGAAAAGAGCCTTTGGTCCTGCCGGAAGAAACCTGCAGCGGCGATCTCATCGCCTTTATGCATCGCGAAATGAAAACGGAGGAAGGGTTGAAGAAGAAATATACCTTTTCCGGCTCGGTCTATTTCCAGCGGATGCAGGAAAGGGGGCTGTACAGCACGGACGTGGAATTGATCCACGCCCGCGTGGCCGGGGCAGGGTTAAAAGGGGTGTTCAAGCAGAAGATCCTGAAATAATTTTCCGGGTTCCGGGTTCCTGCCCCTGGTTTTTTCCTCTGTAATATTCTCCGGTTAAATAGTTGTTTTCTTGTTCGTATTCAGTGCCCGGTTCTATCTTGTCCACCTCTTTCATAAAACTAAAAAAGACAGCCTTTTTCCGGAGGGAAAGGCCGAAATTTTTAAAGAAGAGGTGCTTCAAGGTGGTCAACTACATCTGGCTGGGCATGATTGTTTTCAGCATCCTGGTGGCCGGGGCCGACGGGCGGATTGAAGTAATCACCAGGGCGGCTTTGGAAGGGGCTAATAACGCAGTGAAGACCTCGCTGAACCTGATCGCCATCATCGCCTTCTGGCTGGGGATTATGCGGCTGGCCGAAGCCGCCGGCCTGGTGCGGGCCCTGGCCAGGCTGGTGCGGCCGCTCACCCGGTTGTTGTTTCCCGGAGTGCCGAAAGAGCACCCGGCTTTGGGCGCCGTGATCATGAACTTGAGTGCGAATATCCTGGGTCTGGGCAACGCCGCCACCCCCATGGGGCTGATTGCCATGCAAGAGCTGCAAAAACTCAACCGCGGCGATCCGAAGACGGCCACGGACGCCATGTGCACATTTCTGGCGCTGAACACCTCCTGCCTGACCCTAATTCCCTCAACCATCATCGGCATCCGCTTAATGCATAATTCAGCCGATCCTGCGGCCATCGTAGGGACAACCATTTTTGCCACCGCCTGCGGGATGAGCGTGGCCATCTTGGTGGACAGGGTGATGCGTTTTATATACCACCTGCGGGGGCGGTAAAGCGACTTGGAGCCGCCCGGGTAGACGGTGCATAGGGATAAAGCATTTTCTTGATTGGGGGAGCCGGGTAAAGTCAACGAAGGAGGCGGGTGCCGTGTACGAAATAATCGCGGAAATTTCCCGCTGGGCGATTCCGCTCACGCTGCTTTTGGTGCCGCTGGCGGCCGTGCTCCGGGGGGTGCCGGTTTTCGAAGCGTTCGTGGAAGGGGCCGGGGAAGGGTTTGCCACGGCCATTAAGACCATTCCCTACCTGGTGGCCATGCTGGTGGCAATCAGCGTCTTCCGGGCTTCCGGGGCCATGGAGCTGATGGTGCAGACCCTCTCGCCGGCTCTTAACCTGATCGGTTTTCCTGCGGAGGTACTGCCCCACGCCATCATGCGCCCGCTTTCCGGCGGCGCCGCCCTCGGGATCGCCACGGACCTCATCGCCACCCACGGCCCGGACAGCTTTATCGGTCAGCTGGTTTCCACCATGCAGGGCAGCACGGATACCACTTTTTACGTTCTCACTTTATATTTTGGCTCGGTGGGAATATCCCGGTACAGGTATGCAATCATTTCCGGTTTGGCGGCGGATCTAACCACCCTGGCGGCGTCAGTGTTTATTGTGCAGAAGGTTTTCGGGGCGGGTGGTTAATTTAAAGTTATGGTATTCTAAAAACAGATCTATTTGTTTGTTGAAGCCATCTTTTTTATGGCTCTGATTAAGCGAACCGTTGCTGTTGTCCTCTCTTAATCCGCCTCCCCCGAAAAACCTGTACTTAATCATCCACAGAATAATCGTATGATTGCTTTCTGTTCTAAACTATTATATTTTTTATCTTTTTTACCTTAAAAGTGCTTGATTTTTCCTTTGAAACAGGATATACTTTTCTTGATTTTTTAAATAACCCCAAAGGCGCCAGGTGAATTAAATGAATGAAGTCATCATGACTCTTGATGAAGTGGCGGAATACTTGAAAATTAAGAAAAAAACATTATATAACCTTGTCCAGCAAGGAAAGCTTCCGGGTTTTAAGGTTGGCGGTGCCTGGAGGTTTAAAAGAGAAGATATTGATTTGTGGATTGAGGAGCGGAAGCGAGATACACCACGCAGACGAGAAGATTGATGTGGGCACGTCAACATCACCGGTTAAGGCAGATAGTCTGGCTTTTAGCGGTGGCTCAAAGTAATTACTTTTTGGCGGTGCTGTTTTATGGATGAAATCATGAACGGGCTTATCGTTACACAAAAGGCAGTATCGAGATAAGCAAAATACCCACAGGGATTATGGACCCCAGGGAATCGGATACTATCAGGAAAGGGGTGGAAAACATTGGGCAAAGAGAGTTCTCCTGTGGTTACTGAAGAGTTGCTGTCTGAAGTTGTGCAAAGGATTCTTTCGGTGACCAAAAAACCAAAATTGATCGCTTTGTTTGGTTCGCGCGCCAGGGGAAATTCCAGACCGGACAGCGATCTGGATATTCTCGTGGTCATGGATTCCGATTTGCCCCGGTGGAAGCGTCCGGCGCCAATTCGCCGGGCATTAACCGGCCTGTTCCCGGCAAAGGACATTGTCGTGTATACGCCCGAAGAGGTTGAGGAGTGGAAAGCGGTTCCCAACGCCTTTATTACAACGATCTTGCGGGAAGGGAAAATTTTGTATGAAGGATAAAAACGAATTGGCGAAAGGATGGATCCTGAAAGCGGAAAGTGATTTGGCGACTGCCCGCCGGATGCTGGCCAGTGAAGGTCCTTTCGACACTGCCTGTTTTCACTGTCAGCAGGCAATAGAAAAATTTTTAAAAGCTTTTTTGGCCTTTCAAGGACAGCAGATTCCCCGCACGCATGATCTTGAAGAACTGGCGGAACTATGTTCTTTGCTGGATGAAACTTTGAAATGGGAAGAACTTAATCTTGAAGAAGTCACGGATTATGCTGTTGCCGTCCGCTACGATCTTGAATTTTGGCCGGAACGTGATGTTGCTCAGGAAACCCTCAAAAAGGCGGAAAAAGTAAAGGAAGAGATTCTTCTCCGTTTACCTCCCGAGGCCAAGCCTTAGTTTTCTGTATCCAATAACCAGCATTTGGTTGCTATAATTGTCACCTAAATTACTTTTTACGTTCTCACTTTATATTTTGGCTCGGTGGGAATATCCCGGTACAGGTATGCAATCATTTCCGGTTTGGCGGCGGATCTTACCACCCTGGCAGCCTCAGTGTTTATTGTGAATAAAGTCTTCGGGGTGGGGAGTTAACTGCAAAATGCCAGATTTCCCCCTGGAAGGGGATTTGCTGTTTTTGAACTATTAAGACCTGCCTGATTAACCGGAAGGGGGTTGAGGGGCTGATGAGCTGAGAGTTCTCTCCTGGTTACTGAAGAGTTGCTTGCGGGAGAGAAGAATCCTGGATGAAGGATAAAAACGAGCCGGCTAAAGGATAGGCCGGTCTTTTCCGGAAGACAGATCGGGGCGGAGTTGCCGGGCGTTCCGCAAATAGATGTGTTTTATTTCCTGCTGGGAGCGTTCGGTGTTTACGTGCAGCAGAATGCGGATGCACTTTTTTAAACTGCCGGGCACGTTGATTTCCGTGGCGCAGAACAAAGGAACGGATTGCCAGTCCGGGAGTTCGCGCGCGGCTTCGGCGGGGAAAGCCGCGTTGAGATCGGGAGTAACGGTAAAAATAGCGCTGGCGATGTCAGCCGGGTCCAGCCCGTTTGCTTCGACCATCATCTGGAGCAGTTCCCGCGCCGCGGCGAGAATTTCGCCGGCTTCGTTTCGTTCGACTGTAGTGGCTCCGCGAATTCCCCGCAATAATTTGGCCATCTCTTGATCTTTCTCCCTTACCCTATCTTGTCTCTTTTGTTTCTTCGGTAAATACCGCCCGGTGACCGATGCCGACCGCCACGTCATCCAGGTGCAGCAGGCCCAACCCGAAAAAGACCGCCACGCTGATGTGGTCCCGGGAGCGCGCAATGCCGATTTTTCCGCCTACATTCAAGCCGACCGCCTTGGTCACGATTTGCGAAAGGGCTTCCCGCGTGGCGCCGGCCACGGCCCCCTCTTCCGCGTGGATTTCTTTGATTACGCCTTCGCGCTTGGCGGCCACCACGGCCCGTTCCACGATTTTATTCACCGAGGTGATAAAGTCGCCGCCATAATCCACGGCCGCCGTTTTGTATCCTTCTTTGGCAAACCGGGCCTTGTATTCCCGCTCTTTTTCGCGGTCTTCGCTCAGCGCCATGATTAAAGCCGCCCTGGCCACCTGCCTGCTGGTATGCAAAAAGCCATCTCCTCCCGGCTTTATTTAGCTAACGGACATTGTACTTGCGGTCCAGCTGCGCGCGGTAATTTTTCAGTTCCTCGGCAATCCGGAAAATTAAACGCTCCAGATCGTAACGGTGGAGGGTGAGGGCGGCGGGGGAAAGCACTTCGATTTTCCGGAAATCTTCCCGGGCAACAAACCTGACCAGATCTTCGACGGTATCGGCGACAACCTCCAGAATTAAAGGGGCGTAGGCCACTTCCTGGTTGTTCAGGTCGTCAAGGACGGTGTAGATGTCCATGCCTACGTCAATATTTTCGATCCGGATTCCCTGGACGGGGATATTTCTCAGCAGGGTGACCTGCTGTTCCCTGGCTTCTTCCGCGACTCTGTCCGTGGTTTTGCCGCCGAAAAAGAAACGCCCCGGTTTGGCCAGACCCTTTACGTCCAGACGGATTCTGGCCTTGATGTCCCGGTCGGGGGCGATGTCTTCTGGTTGGAAACCGGCCATCTTTGCACCTCCGTTGCAAAAACATTATTAACTGGGCGGGTCTCTTTTCTCATCCTCTGGCCCCTAATTCCCCATCCTCAACCCCTACTTACTACCTTTTTCGCTAAAAGGCGGGGAATTCCTGCCGCTTCTAGCGGTTCTTCGCCGGCCGGGCCAAATTTTTTAGCTTCCGGACCTCGCCGGGAGCAAGAAAGCGGTATTCGCCGGGATGCAGGTTCCCCAGGCCAAGCGGTCCCAGGCGGACCCTTTTTAACCGGTAAACGGGGTGGCCGATTCGCTCGCACATTCTCCGCACCTGGCGCTTGCGTCCTTCGTGGATGGTGATTTCCAGCAGGGCACCCTTTTTGTTTTTTCCTTTTATGTGTACCTCGGCAGGCGCAGCCGGACCGTCGGAGAGCATTACCCCTTTGGCCAGCAGGGTAAGTTTTTCCGCCGGGGGAACCCCGTATACCCAGGCCAGGTAGGTTTTTTTAACCTGGTGGCGGGGGTGGGTGAGGGCGTAAGTCAACTCTCCGTCGTTGGTCAGTAAAAGCAGGCCTTCCGTTTCGTAATCCAGCCGGCCGACCGGGTAGACCCGCACGCGAATGTTTTTGAGCAGATCGGTGACTTTCGGGCGGCCCTGGGGGTCGTGCAGGGTGGTTACGCAGCCCGCCGGCTTGTTGAGTAAAATATAGACCTTTTCCTCGGGCCCGGCCACCGGGCGCCCGGCCACTTCGACGCGGTCCGCCGCCGGATCAATGCTTGTCCCCGGCCGGGTGACGGTTTGATTGTTTACTTTCACCAGGCCGGCTTTGATTAGTTCCTCGCACCGGCGGCGGGAAGCCACTCCCGCCCTGGCCAGGTATTTTTGCAGTCTTTCCATAAATGATACCCCGTCTTCTGTTGGCGCCGCGAAAAAAATCCCGGAGCTTTTATCCGCGGATCTCCGCCTCCGCCCGCTGTGCCCGGTAGCGCCTGAATTCCTCCACCAGGTGCGGTTTGCTGCGCAAAAAAGATACAAAATCAAGGAGGCACTGCAGGGTAGGCTTACTGACGTTGTGCTCGATGCCTTCCACATCTTCGTGCAGGTGTTCTTTGACCCCGATCAGCTCCAAAAAATCCCGCAGAGTATTGTGGCGGTTGAGCAAATAGGCGCCGATCCGCCGCCCTTCCGGTGTTAATTTTATTATACCGTATTTTTCTGCCTGCACCTGTCCTTTTTCCCGCAGTTTTTGTACCATTTTGGTGGCCGAAGGAGGTTGCACGTGCAGGGATTCGGCTACGTCTTTGACGCGGGTATAACCTTCCCGCCCGCTCAACCGGTAGATCATTTCCAGGTAGTCTTCCATGCTGGAAGTAAGCTCATCTTCTCCGGCGCTCAGCACGGCGTACCCCCTGGCCGTATAAAACTTTTCTCCGGACTCCTTCATACCGGCGTTCCCCGCTTTCTCGAAAGGCACTGAGGCCCAAAAGAAAAGATGCCTGCCTTGGGTCTCATTAAAATAGCTTCTCATTATTAATGGTTGCGAGATTAATGATTGCGAGAACAATGTTCCCATGAGGGAAGTCCTCTGGTTTAGTTTACTTTATCAGAAGCAGTCCCAGACGGTGAACTGCCCACGTAACCGCCAACGCCAGAGCAAGCGGCAAAAATAAGGCCAGAGCCGTCCATTTCAGACTTTTTGATTCTTTGTAGATGACCACGGTGGTATACGCGCAGGGTAAATACAACATAAAGAAAACCAGAAAAGTAAACGCCTGCAGACCAGACCAGCGGGCCAGCAGGTAGCTTTCCAGCGCCGCGGACCCCTCCAGGCCCTGGCTGAGTCCGTTGGTGATGGCCAGTGCCCCCAGCACCACCTCTTTTGCCGGGAGGGCGTAAAGGGCCGCTACTAAAGTTTTGCCGTCCAGGCCCAGAAATAAACCGACGGGTTCGAGCAGGTCCGCCAGCCGGGCGGTGACCGACGGTGCGGACCCGGCGGGCAGGTTGCTCAACAGCCAGATCGCCGCCGTCATCGGAGCGGCTACGAGGGCGGCCCTGGTCAGCACGGGCCACACGTTTACGCGCAGCGTGCGGATCATGACCGGATACAGGCGGGGCAGGCGGTAGGGGGGGAGTTCCAGGACAAAGCCGGGGTTATCCCCCCGTAAAAATATCCGGTGCAGCAAAAAGGTGGCGACCATCATCACCGCCGCGGCGAGGGCAATCAGCGCCACCATCACGAAAGGAGCGCGCATTCCGAAAAACGCCCCGGTAATGGCCAGCATTACCCCCAGGCGCCCGTTGCAGGGGAGCAGGGGGCTGGTGAGCATGGCCAGCAGCCGGTGGGAGCCGGTCATGATCCGCGTCGAAAAAACCGCCGGGATGCTGCATCCCAAGGCCAGCAGGCAGCTCACGCAGTGCTTCCCCTGGGAGCCCACCGCCTTTAAGGGGCGGTCCGTGATAAAAGCCAGCCGCGGTACCAGACCGGCATCCTCCAGAAGGGCAAAAATAACGAAGAAAATGGCCATGGTGGGGAGCATCACGGAAATAACCGTCCCCGTGCCGATAATCAAGCCGTCCACCACCGCCCCGGTCACCCACCAGGAGGCCCCCGAGGACACGAAAGTTACCTTTGTTTTGCCGGCCAGCCAGGTAAAAAAGGCAGCCAGGCCGTCGGAAAGGGGAGCCGCCCCAAAGAGGGTGACAGCAAAAATGATCCCCAGCAGAGCAATCATCATGGGGAAGGCCGCCAGGCGGTGCAGGACGATATCGTCCAGTTTTTCCGTGAAAGTTTTCCCTTCCTGATTTCGGCAAGCCACCGCTTCCTTGACGACCCGATGGGTAAACCCGTAAAGGGCGGCAATAATTTTTCTTTCGCCGCCCGGTCCGATCAGTTCCCGGCAGGCTGCCGCCTCCTTTAAGATCTCCAGGTGCCCCGCCTTTTTTAAGGCGGCGGTTACAGCCGGGTTGTTTTCCAGGAGCTTGACCGCCGTCCACCGGGGCGGCCAGCCGATGGCCGCGGTTTCCAGCAGGCCGTCCAGCTTTTGCAGGCAAGTTTCGATTTCCTTCCCGTAATCCACGCGCGGAGCGGGAGTGAGCGCCCCTTCCCCCACCCTGATTACTGTTTCCAGCAGGCGGTCGATTCCCTGCCCGGTGGCGGCACTGATGGAAACCGTTGGAACGCCCAGCGCTGCGGACAATTTGGAGATGTCGATCGTCAGCCCCTGTTTTTGCGCCACGTCCATCATATTCACGGCCAGCACCAGGCGGGGAGTCAGCTCCATGAGCTGCAGCACCAGGTAGAGGTTCCGTTCCAGGTTGGTGGCGTCAGCCATGGCCAGAACCACGTCGGGCTTTTCCCGGAAAAGAAAATCCCGGGCGACGGCTTCCTCCAGCGTACCGTCATTCAGGCTGTAGACGCCGGGTAGATCAACCAGCTTAATGGTTTTGCCGTTGGCACGGAAGCACCCCTCCACCTTTTCCACCGTTTTCCCCGGCCAGTTTCCCACGTGCTGATTTTGGCCGGTGAGCAGGTTAAAAAGGGTGCTTTTGCCGATGTTCGGGTTGCCGCCCAGGGCTACTGTCAGGTAACCGTTCATGGCCCGGCCGCCTCCACCAGAATGTGCCGGGCCTCTTCCTTGCGCAGGGAAAGATAAAAACCCCTTACTTTATACTGCCCGGGATCCCCGAAAGGGGCGCAGCGGATGAATTCAATGGCCGTGCCGGGGACCAGGCCGAGGTCGAGGACGCGCAAAACAGGGCCGCCCCCCTGAATTTCTTTGATCAGGTATTGCCTGCCCCGGGCTGCCTTTTCAAGGGTTAGCGGCATTTTTTCGCCCCCCGCGGATTTTTTAAAATAGCCGCGGCTAACAATGTTTCCTGCGGCTACATAGTTAAATTATGATTGGGGGGAAGGGAACGTTACAAAAAAAGGCGTGGAAATATCCGGTGAGGTTTATGGCGGGCGGATCAAAGGAGCGGATAAAAGTGGCCGGGAGAAAGAAAAAAGGGTCTTTTGACCCCTTTCCTTTTTGGCCGGTTGAATGCCAACCCGGCGGCAGCCTCCCGCCCGGCCGGCAGCCGCGGCCTGATTGGCCGCCGGGTGATGCGGCCGGCGGCGGCAGGCAGGCTTAATAAAGGCTCTGGTTGGATAGGCGCGGCTTTTTGTATTTCTTTTGAATCGTAAATTGCCGGCCGCAAAAAGGACACTGGTAAGTGCCGAAATTTTCCACGACCCGCGTGCTGTTGCCGCAGTGCGGGCAGGTGACGGTGTCGACCTCAAAAAGGGGCAGCCACATTAAAAGCGCGAAACCGGCCAGCCCGGCCAACCCTCCCGCAATTCCGGCAGGCAGCTGGAGCAGCAGACCCAGCCCCGAAATCAACACAACGACTCCGCTAAAGATCAAGATCCGGACTAAAATTAACATTAATTCAAAACCAGTCGTTTTAACCTCTCCCGCACGGTCCATTTTTGACGGCCTCCCATCTTTTTTATAAACTTATTAGACACGAGAGGGGTAAATTCCTTCCTGGCGGGCAGGAAAATTAGTCTTTACAGGAGAAGGATATGGTTAAATTTTGCATAAATTCGACGAAATTAAGTATAAAGGGGTGGGGACAGGTGAATGACCCAAAAGAAACAGCTTTCGAAGTGACCATCGCTAAAGATAAGCTGGCAGCTTACATTTCTGTGCCCCAATTCACGGCAACCGTTGCCCGGGAGGAAATTTACCGGGCGCTGGAGGCGGCTGGAGTCGTTTACGGCCTGAAGCACGAAGTGATCGAGTCTTTTTCGGCAAGCCCCCAGGAAGATCCCGTTTTGATTGCAGAGGGTCTGCCTCCGCAGCCGGGCAAGGACGAATTTGTGGAATTGCTTTTTGTGAACGTGGCGGAACCGGGCGAAAAACCCGCAGCTGAAAAAATAGATTTCCGGGAAACGAGCACCATTGTTTCGGTGGAGGCGGGCGCCGTTCTGGCGGTTAAGCACCCCGCCCGTCCGGGCACGGCAGGAAAAGGCGTGACGGGCGAGGACATTCCTCCCCCCGCGCCGAAACTGGTGGAATTGCGGGCGGGAAAAGGGGTGGAGGTCCGGGAGGAAGGCACGCAGGCGGTAGCGCTGGTGAACGGCCGCCCGTGGGCGAAAGAAACGGCGGCTGCCTGCACGGTAAACGTGGAGCCCCTGCTCATCCACAAGGACGACGTTTCAATTAAAAGCGGAAATATCCGGTTTAAGGGGGACGTAAAAATTCTCGGGGACGTGCGGGAAGCGATGGAGGTGTGGGCTTCGGGCAGCGTCGAAATAATGGGTATGGTTACCAGGGCGTCGGTGAGCAGCGGCGGGAAGCTGATTGTTCACCGCGGAGTGACGAACAGCCGCCTGAAGGCAGGGCGCCACTTTCCGGGGGCGAGAAAAATCGCCTTCCTGCTCCAGGATTTGAGGGCAAACCTGGAACTGCTGGATAACGCCCTGGCCCAAATCAAAGAAAGAAAAGATTTCGAGCTCCGCGATGCGGATTTCAGCCGCGTGGTGATTGCCCTGCTGGATACAAGATTTAAAGAGATTCGTTCTTTGGTGAAGAACACAGTCAGGCAAATCGCCTCCCTGCGCAATCAAAACCTGCCGGAGGAAATCGTCAGACTGGCTAAATCTCTACCCTGCCTGACCGGACTACACCCTTTAACTGTCAACAGTTTTAACGAACTGCTGGTCAACGTTTCGAACGCCATGGAAATTCTCCGGCAGGAAGAAGCCGGCCGGGCCGACGTCCGCATTCATTCGGCGATCATGTCGAACATCCAGAGTTCCGGGAACGTCCACGTGCTCAGTCAGGGTTGTATTGGCACGGTGATTAACGCCGGCGGCAACGTCGTCATCAAGGGTTCTTTTAAGGGCGGGGAGATTTTTTGTGAGGGGAACGCCGAGATTCAGGAACTGGGCAGCAACCTGGGAGCGCCCCCGGTGGTGCGGGTGGGGCCCCGGAGTGCCATCAAAGCAGGAAAGGCCTTTCCGGGAGCGATCATCCAGGTCGGACAGCGCCGGCTTGTTTTGAGCCAGCAGATGGGTTCCTTTAAGGCCCGCTTGAATAAAGAAGGGGAACTGGATATTATATAGAAAAGGCGCTCTAAAATAAGTTAAGTGCCTGGCACTTAACTTATTTGGACCAAAGCTTTCGGTGGGGGGATGAGCAATTGCAGGAAAATGTACTGGCGCTGGTTGCGGAGTTGATGGCCCTGGCCGCGCAGACCGCGCCCAAGGGCCTGGGTCACGACTGCATCGCCACCAGGGTGATTTCCGGCGATCTCCTGGGGCGGCTTGCCGACGAGATGATCCGTTTCGGCCGGGATACGCAAAAAGCCAATTTCGACCGGGACGCCGAAAACGTGCGCCGTTCCGGAGCCGTCTTGCTGGTGTCTTTGAAAGAGAATAAAACGCTGGGGCTGAATTGCGGTGCCTGCGGAAACGCCCGCTGCGCCGATTTGCAGAGCCGCCCCGGTCCGGAGTTTCCGGGGCCGCTTTGCGCCTGGCGCCTGATCGACCTGGGAGTTGCCCTGGGGTCGGCGGCCAGAACGGCCAGCCTGTTGTGCGCCGACAGCCGGATCATGTACCGGGTGGGGACGGTGGCCCGGAAAATGGGCTTGATCGAGGGGGAAGTGGTCGTCGGCATTCCCGTTTCAGCTTACAGTAAGAATATTTATTTCGACCGAATGGAACAAAAGTCCCCGCAGAATAAATAGTAGATGATTAAGAAAATGCAGCAGTTTTTTGAAGACATTTACGGGAGAAAAATTCGGCTCACAATTGAGCGCCAGGCACACCTTGAGAATGATCATCCCGAAATGTCCGGACAGATCGACAAAATTCGGGAAACACTTTTTCGGCCATCCGCTGTTAAGCGCTCAAGGACCGATCAAGCAGTGCAATTATTCTATCGGAAATATCAATCAACCCCTGTTACGGAAAAATATTTATGTGTTGTGGTCAAAGTGCTGGCTCAAGATTGTTTCATTATCACCGCCTACTTTACGGATCAGATAAAGAGAGGTGATTTAATATGGGGAAAAGAATAAGTATATGGTACGACCCGGAAGGTGATTTTTTGGAGGTTCTCTTCGAAAGAAAAGAAGGTTACTTTCGAAAAACAAAAAATGATGCAGTTATGGAAAAGGTTGACAAAGAAGGTAATGTAATCGGTTTTTCTATCTTGAAAATAAGTGCCTTAAGAACCCAAAAACCATTGGCAATAAATTTATAGTTACCTTTTTAATCCTAAATAAAAAGCAGCCTGCCGGCAGTCATTGACCCGATGGCAAGGGAACGGAAAGGTTTTTGGAACCCGTTATTCCCGGCAGGCTTATTGTTTTTGGTTAACGATAAGTTTTAGCGCAGTTTTTCAAAGCGGTCCTTCAGCTTCTTGCTGACCTGGGGCATGGTGGTGTATTCCATTTCGTCCAGGTGCAGGCGGTGCGGCTCGAAAGGCCCCAGGCTGCGCATATAGCTGGCTATTTCGTTAGCCAGCTGGCGGGCCTGGTCGAAGGCCGGGTCGGCGAAGAAGTCCTGCGGACCGACAAGTTTTCCTTCGGCCAGCTGGAAGCCCAGCGCCACCACCCGCGGCGGGCCGTCAAAGCGCGTGGGGGTGGCCTGAGCGAGCCCCACCGGCATCAGCGGGCCGCTGTGGGAGCCGCGCATCCAGCCGCTGACCAGGTGCGGGCGGGCGAAAGGCTCCAAAACCTCGCCCACCGCCGGCAGGCCGCTCTGGCAGCGCACAATCAGCACGGGATCGTCCTTGCCCACGTACCGGCCGGCCATCAGGTTTAAGCGCTGGGTGCTGGAAACGGCGGCGATTTCCCCGGACTGCTTGTGAAAGACGCGCTTGATGCAGTAGCGCCCCGGGGCGCCGATGAAAACCAGCATGTCGTAAATCTCTTCCGGAGCCGAAAAGGTCACCCGTTTATTTTCGATTAGATCCCGCACCTCGAAAAGAAAACCGTCGTGCATATTGGGGTCGATGACCAGGCCGATGGTGTTGAAGGGATCGGCAAAAATTTTGTAAAGGGGCAGGTTCCAGGCGCCGGGCTCTGTTTTATCGGCCATGAAGACGATAATCGGTTCGCTTTTCCGCTCCTCAAACTCCATCTCGGCGACCCCCGGCCCCAGTCCCTTGATGTTTCCGGAAAAGGCGTCGGCCAGCAGATCCTGCCCGGCTCCGTACAGTTTTAATTTTTTGGCCACTTCTGTACAGGCCACAAAGGTATCCCAGGCCAGCTGGTGAATTTCCCCGTTGTTCCGGCCCAGTTCGTGCGTCATGATCAGGTTTAAGTCGTCGCCCACGTGAGTTACGCAGGAATCGATCAGGAGGGGGCTGCCGCCGAGCATGCCTTTTGCCTTTTCGATCAGGTCGGGATGCATGCCGGAGTGACCTACGTAGCCGCCGACGTCTGCCTTGATTACAGAAACGGTAATCTTTTTGCCCATGGAAAATCCTCCCCCGTGAAAATGTTCTGCTGCTTATAATGACATTCTATAACTAAGGCGTATTTTCCTGCCTGGAACGTTAAAAATTTCTCCACCAGATTTAATTAGTATAACATATATTAATTTTTTCGCCGGGTTATGCCGTCGGGAAAATCAATTAGATCCCGAATAATTTTCAGGATCGCCGGCAGTTTTTTGGTAAGTTCGGGGGAAAGGGCCAGGGAATAGGTGATTTCCTTTGGTTCGACGCCTACGATGGTGACCGGCGGCCTGATTCCGAAATAGGCAAGGAAGTCCAGGCAATCCAGAAAATCATCCTCGTGCCGGAAGAGTTCTGCTGTTTTCCCGGAAGCGGTCCGGGAGATCTGCCCGGGGGTCAGCAGATAGACGGTCCCCGGGGGTCCTCCGCCGCAGAGGGCGTCGACGACGATCAGGCGCGTACTCCTGGCAAATACTTCCCAATACTGGAAAAGTGATCCCGTCGCTTCCACGGCCGCCACGCCGGGGGGGAGCCCCTTTTTTTGCAGTTCCCGGACCGCCCGCGGGCCGATGCCGTCGTCTTTAAGAAGCGGATTGCCCAGGCCGAGTACCGTGATTTGCGACATTCAACCGCCTTCTTCCAGGATTGAAATATAGAATTAAAGAGCGGGCACGAAGCTTCCCGGGCACAAACTGAAGAGTTGATATCCCGGTGCATTTCCCTTTGCGCTTTTGGATCATAGCCCCTTAATTACTCTATTTATACCCGGTAAAGATGGACTTGAGTTTAGCCAGACTATCTGTTACGGAAAAATAAATGTGTGGCGCGATCAATGCTGTAGTGGCCACCCCCGTCAGGTAATGGATTTTTCGCGGGGGGTTTAAGCCGCCGGTGACGGCGGGGGGCTGCTTTTGCCACGCGTCGACGGCGTAAAGGGGCAGGCCGGTCACCCCCAGAAGGGGGAGGAGGATGGCCAGGGAGGTGATCAAGAATTTTTGGCCGGGGTTATACTTGGGAAACTCGGGCTTTTTTTTGGTCAGAAAAAGCTCGTATTTTACAAAACCGGGCAAGGCTGCCAGGGTTCGGCGGCTGGGGAGCAGTTCCCGGTAATTTTTGTCCCAAAGGGCGGAGTAAAACCGGGCCAGATAGGAGAAGGCCAGAATGTAGGTGGAAATAAAATGGGTTTTGCGGGCGGAATCCATGCTTTTAAAGCCCCAGAAGGGCGACGGCTTATGAATGTAGAAGCCGCTGGCGATTGCCGCCAGCACGGCCGGTGCGTAGGTCCAGTGCAGGAGTCTGTTGATCATGGAATGGCGGGGCTTTTCAATTTTCACAATGTCACCTCTTTAAAAACAGAAATTTGGGACCATAGAGAACGAAAATGGGCGGCCCGCCGTTCGATTTGCCAGGAGCATCGGAGGGACGGCAAACGAACGGCGGGCAGAACCGCCAGGTCAGGGAAAGGATGAAAATTTCCGGCTAGGGAAGGATAATCATTTCCTTTGCTGGTCCGCCCGGGACGATTACGTGGGTGGAGCAGGTGGAGCAGACGTCGAAGGCGCGCACCACCCGGCCCACTTCCACCGGTTCCATTTCGTTTTCCACGGGCGTGCCGAGCAGGGCCTCCTCCACCGGTCCGGGCCGGCCAACGTCGTCCCGGGGCGAAAAATTCCAGGCGGTGGGGGTGACGATCTGGTAGTGGGCGATCCGTCCCTTTTCAATGCGCAGCCAGTGCCCCAGCGGGCCGCGCATGGCCTCGGTGAGGCCGGCCCCCTCCGCCTCCCGGGGTACGTTAAAGGGGGTAAAGACGGGTTTTCCCGGCTCCAACTCCCCCAGCCACTCCTCCATCAACTTCCCGATCAGTTCGGTTTCCAGGGTGCGGGCGACCAGGCGGTCCATGGTGGAAATTCCCCGGCGGTAATCACCCCGGATCCAGAGCCGGGCCAGGGGACCCCCCTCCATTGCTCTTCCGTTGTAGCGGGGGGCTTTTACCCAGGAATAAGCCCCTTCTTTTTCCCGGTCGGGCTCGGTCCGGCCCCGCGCCGGGTGCAGGCCGGATTCGCCGGCGTACCAGGAAAAGCGCAGGTGCTCTCTAATTAAGGATGCGTCCAGCTTTTCCGGCCGGCCGTCCACCATGGCCCCGGGTGGAAAGTGGCGCTCGCGGTCGTTTTCGCCCCGGGGAAAATGGCCGTAGGAAAGTAGAGCCGGCGCCCGCTTGCCGATTTCGTAGTAGTCTTTATAAGCTTCCGCCAGCAAATATGTGTCGGGGACCATGACGTTTTGGATGAAGTCGTTGATCTTTCTCAGCCTGGCGCTAAAACCCATGATGATGTCCGCCGCCGGGGGGACGGTGCCCCCGCCGCCCAAAAGGCCGTGGGTATGGGGAACCTTGCCGCCCAGCAGGACGACCAGTTCGTGGCACAGCCGGCTGATTTCCAGGGCTTGAAAGTAGTGCTGGACCAGGGCGTCGTTGTCCTTGGGCGGGAGGCGGCAGCCGGTTGTGTAGGCGGGCCGGAAGGGGCCGAGATCCGGGCCCTTGACGTAATCCGGCAGGCTGAACAGGTAAAAGTGGCGGATGTGATTCTGGAGCGTATCGGCAGCGTGAATCAGGTTGCGCAGCAGGTTGCCGTTTTTCGGGGGGCGCACGCCGGCGGCGTCTTCTAAAGCCAGCGCGGCCGCTGTGCCGTGCACCGAGGAGCAGATGCCGCAGATCCGCAGGGTGAGGTAAGGAGCGTCCCGGGGGTCCCGGCCCCGCAGGATCAGCTCGAAACCGCGGAAAAAAACCCCCGTGCAGCGGGCGTCGACCACTTTTTTGTTTTCAATGGTAACCTCCAGGGCGACCACGTTGTTCGCCCGGGGGACCGGACCGATCATGATCTTTGGCAAGCCGGCTGTCCTCCAACTCCTCAGGAAATAGGAATTAGGAATTAGGGGTTAGGAATTAGGGGTAAATACTTTTACATAATTATTTTCATTACTTTATGGAGAGAACAAATGTTCGTCATGGCAACTCCCTCGAAAATAGCTTTCTGCCATTAAGTTAGGTGCCTGGCACTTAACTTACGCTTTTCCTCAACAGCTTCCGTAAACTATCTTTTATCTTCCCGGCTCCTTTTTCCGAAAAACCTTTTTTGAAGGTGTGCGCCAGCCGGCCGGTGAGGATGGCGCCGGCCAGGTGGGCGCCGATGCTTAAGAAGGTGATGATTCCGGCCGCCTTCCCCACGCCGTCGGCAGTGGTCCGGATGCCCGGCAGTTTTACATCGGGCAGGTGCTCGAAAAAAGGCATGTCGCCTTCGGGGAATTCGGGGCTGGTGCAGCCGATGCAGGGGGTGTTGGCCTTTACCGGCCAGCTCAGGTGTTCGCCGCTCCACTGGCGGTTGGGGCAGTCGGCGTGGGTGACCGGCCCCTTGCACCCGATTTTATACATGCACCAGGGCTCGCCCGGCTTGCTGGCGAAAATGCCGCTGTCGAAGTAGTGGCGCCGCTGGCAGAGGTTGTGGATGGTTTCCCTGTAGAAAAGCTTCGGCCGGTTGAAATCGTCCAGTTCGGGCTCTCCATAGAGCACCAGGTGCGCCAGCGTGCCCATTATCCAGTCCGGGTGGACGGGGCAGCCGGGTACGTTGATCACCGGCCGGTCAAGAACGGCCTGGACCGGTACGGATCCCGACGGATTGGGGGCGGCTGCGTACGGCCCGCCGAAAGCCGCGCAGGTGCCCAGGGCCACCACGTAGCGGGCCCCGGGACCCAGTTCCCGCACCGCCTGCAAGGCAGTCACCGCCCGGCCGTTCTTGTAACCGATGACGCAGTACAGGCCGTTGGAGCGGGTGGGGACCGAGCCTTCGACCACCAGGATATATCTGCCGGAGAATTGCTTTACGGTTTCCTCCAGCGCGTTAAGGGCCATTTCCCCCTCCGCCGCCATCAGCAGGTAATTGTAGCGGCAGTCAATCAGGTCGGTGAGCATTTCCCGGTAGCCGGGAGCGAGGGAGTTGAGCAGGGAAAACATGTCGCCGGCGCAGGTGTTGGTTCCCAGGAAAATAACGGGGGGTCGAATCTCCGCAGCCCCGTTTTCTTCAGCTTCTTGTTTTTTCATTCTTGATCCACCAGCTTCACCAGCATTGAGGCCAGCGCCCGGCGCTCCTCCTCGGTTGCTTCCCGCCACAATTCCTGGAGCAGTGCCTGCTCCCGGTTCCCCGGTTCGACGTGACCAGCCAGAAATCCCCCCAGGCGGTAGGCGGCGTCTTTGATCCGGTCCTCGGACAAACCAACGAACTCTGCCGCGTTGATTGTCGTTTTTAATATTTTTTTCCAGTATTCCCACGAAATATCTATATCCACCTTGTTTCTTCCCCCTGGTGAATTTACCCGTCCGGTTTTGCTTTCGCTTGCCGGTATTTAACCCCGAACCCGGCTGCCCCTCTGCGGAGTTGCCGGGGAAACGCCCCCCTGATTACCTGTTTTTTGAATAGCCGCCGCTTGATCCGGGCGGGCCGGATTTCATTTACCGGGTTAGTCTTACCGGACTGGCGCTCAAGGGAACCTTTCCGGTGAAAAGGTCCGGGTCGCCGAGGCGGGCGATCAGGTAAGCGGTTAACGCGCCGTATGCGGTGTGGCCCACCAGTTCGCTCAACACCGTTTTCGGGGATACCGGTTGGGCCTGCGTCGCTCCCATGGTGCACAGCGCACCGTACAGGGCAGCCCAGGACGCCTGGCCGATTAAGGCGCCTTTCAGGGCGGCCTTTTCCTTGCCGGTAACGGATAACGCGTAGGTAAAAAGGATGCCGATTATGCTGGCCACCACACTGTCCGCCAGGTAGCCGGCCGCCTTCCCCAGCGGGTCGCCCAGCCGGTGGGGCGGGATGAGCATGCCGGCCGCCTTTTCCGGGCCGTTGATTTCGGCGAAGCCTTTTCTTTTGGCGATTCCGCCGATGCTTAACTTGACCAGATTACCGCCCAGGCCCGCAACGACTCCGAGCAGAAGCCTGTCCTTGATTTTCATGGTTGAAAAGACCCCCCCTCAAAAACAGGGATTGGGAATTAGGAGTTGGGAATCGGGGTCATCCTCTTCCTGGATATATTTTTATCCTTTGTGGGAATACGGGTTCCCTCACGAGCAACTTCTTTGTCTATCCGGTAGTATGTTCGGATCGCTTAAAAATAGCCGTGTAAAATATGCCTTGCGGTGGCAAAAAAGACCACGCCGGGGCGTTGATGACCCGGTTACGGCGCCTTCAACCATTCGGCAAGGGGCTTATATAAAGCTTCGATGAATTTTATTGGACTGGGCGGTTCAACGCCCAGGATTTGGAGGATGCTTAAGGACATGCCGATCCACAAAAAGACAGCGAAGGCGATTAACTCCCGCCACATCTTTTTTTTCACCAGGCCGGGCACTTCGATGGCCATGATGAAGAGAAAAGCGAGAAAGGCCAGCACAATCACTTCTTGAAAGCACTCCCTCAGAAAATATGATTAATGGAGAGAACGAACGTTTTCACGGGGAACTTGCCATTATCTTTTCAGGCTGGCGCGCCTGGTCAGCAGGCCGGTATTGCGGATGCGCACCCGGGCGGTAACGGAAATTTCCGCGCCGGCGAATTCTTCGTCCCACCGGTTTTTGAGTTCCCGCCACTCTTTTTTGTATTTCCGGTGGAAGGCCTCACCGAAGCGGAAAACGTCCGTCCCGTATTCGCCTTGCGCTTTTTCCAGGGCCGCCCGGCACCTTTCTTCGATGTCTTCGGCCAGCCTTTTTTCCAGTTCCGGGAGTACCCCGGGCGCCAGGAGGTCTTCCTTTGACTGTTGCTCCACGAGATTGCCTTCCGTAGTTATCTTGACCAGAAAAGAGATCGTTCCGCCGTCGTAAAAAGGTTCCACTTTTGTCTTGCTCCGGGTGATGTCGAACGATATCTTTTTTTGCGGCTCCACCGGCGAGGGGACCGTGACGACCCCTTTTTTCATTTCCCCCCGCAGCCACAAAAGGCCCCTGGTTTCCTGCTTATCCAGCCAGCCGGCCAGTTTATCGTCGCGGAAAACGGCCGTGCCCGTAAAGACAACCTCTTTGTGTTCGTATTTCTTTTCTGTTCCCGGTCCCTGGGGTTCGCCCTGTTTAACCAGTTCCAGGCGGGTGAGCGCCGGGTTGGCGCCCGGAGAGGCCAGGTCTTTGATTAAATCGATAAATTTGACGGCGTGCCCCGCTTTCGCCCGGGCCAGAAAACCGATGGCCTGGGCGGAGGTTTTCTCCAGTTCGGAGTGGCTCTGCAGGACGTTTTTGGCCGTGCCCTCAGCCACCATGACCCACATGGTTTCCCGCGACTGGGGGTGGCGGTGAAAAAAATTGGTCGCTTCGCGCACTCCCTGCCGGGCCAGCCCTTCGCCGAAAACCAGCAAGGCGTTGTGGCTCCAGTAAAGATGGCGGGACACCTGCCGGGCCAGGTCGCGCTGGGCGTCGTAGATGTCCTCCCCGGCGGCGGAAACCACCCAGACAACGTCCTGGCCCAGGATGACGTTTCCCGCTCCCCCCCCTTCCATGCCGCCGCCGAAGGCGCCCGGCCTGGCCAGTTGCAGGGTCAGCTCGCAGGCGCCGTCTGCGCGGCGGTCGACGCCGGCACCCAGGATAATGGCGTGTTCGTTCAGCTCCCGGCGGTCCCAGCAACCGCCGCTGAAAATAAAAAGAAAAAGGAGAAGCAGCAGGACGATTTTTTTCACTTCTTTTTTCTCCTTTTTCCCCTGAGGAGGGCGGTTCCGAAAAGAAGAAGCGGGAGCAGCAGTTCGTGGGTCAGGCCGTAAAAAGGCCAGGTCAACCCGATGTAGCGGACCATCTCCAGGTTGTTGCGGTGAAAAATAAAGGAAAGCGCCAGGATGATCACCCCGACCGGCAGGATTAAGGGGCGGTACGTGCGCAGACCCAGCGTCTGGGCGGCGCCCAGCACGATAATCCAGTAGAAGGCGCCGATTTTTAAAAGACCCCCGGCCACCCAGATGACCACCACCAGAATTTCCAGGCGTTCTACGAAATTGGCCAGCTGAATCAGGCGGACGGCGTTAAAAGTGGGGAAAAGGTAGCTGGCCGGAACATACGGGCCGAAGACGGCGATGGTCAGAAAAACCGCCAGGCCGAGCATGAAGGTGATCATGCAAACCGCCAGGCCGGCGATGCGGTAGCCGTCCCGGGGGCGGTTAAAGTAGGGCAGGAAGACGGCGACGGTGATCAGCTCGCCGAACCAGGCCAGGGGAGCCAGGGTTCCTTTCAGCAGAGGAACGGGCCCGGCGTCCAAAACCGGCAAAAAGTTAGTCAATTTTATCTGGGGGGCAGCCAGAATGACCAGAATAACCCCGAAAAGGAGCAATGAGGCAAAAATTTCATTCGTCCGGGCCATTACTTCCAGGCCCTGCCAGAGCATATAGGCCACCGGGGCCAGGGCCAGGATGTGGATCACCACCAAAGGAGTCTCCGGCAAAAAAATGGGGTTGAGCAAGGCGCCGAATTCCCTGACCACCACGGTAACGATGTGGAGGAAAAACCACAGGTACAAAAAGGAAACAATTTTTCCCGGGATTTTTCCCAAAATATCCTCGAGATATTCGAAAAGGGTCTCACCGGGAAAGCGCCGGCTTAAATTGACCATCAGGCAGGCGATTAAAAGCCCCCCCACACCGGCCAGCAAAATGCACAACCAGGCGTCCTGCCCGGCGTAGGCGATGGGCAGGCTGGGGGCGGTCAGCACCGCCGTGGCCAGGACCACCTGAGCCAGCAAGAGAACGGCCTGTAAACTGCTGATCTTGCCTTTTTCCAGGGACATGCCTTCAGCGCCCCGCTTTCCCGGGCCCGGCCGGCGGGCGGGGCTTTTGGCCGGGATCTTCCCTTTGCGGGTTGACACCGGCGATTAAGCGGGGGCGCCGGAACATGGCCCACCAGGGGGCGCGGACGAGAAAATCTTTCTGGTCGGAAAGAACCAGCGGCGCTGCCGGGGAAAGAAAGGGTACGCCGAAAGAGCGCAGGGAAGCCAGGTGCACCACCAGGGTAAACACGCTGATTAAAACCCCGTATAGACCCATAAAGCCGGCCATGAAGAGCAAAGGAAAGCGGATTACCCGGACCGTGGTGCTGCCCGTGTAACAAAAGGAAAACGAGGCCACCCCGGTCAGGGCGACGACGATCACCGTAGCCGCCCCTACCAGCCCCCCCCGCACGGCGGCCTCCCCCAGCACCAGCGCGCCCACGATGCTGACCGCCTGCCCCAGGGGCTGGGGCATGCGCAGGCCTGCTTCCCGGAGCACTTCAAAGACGAATTCCATCAGCAGAACCTCCACGAAGGCCGGCAAAGGCACGCCCTCCCGCTGGGCGGCGATGCTGAGCAATAAGGGGGTGGGAAGCAGTTCAGGGTTGTACGTAATGATGGACACGTATAGAGGGGTGGTAAGCAAAACGGCAAATACCGCAATAAACCGGATGATTCTGACCAGGGAACTGAAGATGTAGCGCTGGTAATAATCTTCCGGGTCCTGGATGATTTCTATAAACAGGGCCGGGACGGTGAGCACGTAGGGAGTGCCGTCCGTTATGACGGCCACCCTTCCTTCCAGGAGTTGGGCCGCCACCTTGTCCACCCGGTCGGTGTGGTTGATGGAGCAAAACGGGCTTAAGGGGTTGTCTTCAATCAGCTCTTCAATTTGACCGCCTTCCAAAACGCCGTCGATGTCGATCCGCCGCAGGCGTTCCTTGACCTCGCCGAGCAGTCCGGGCTGCACAATCCCTTCCACGTAAGCAACGGCCACCTCGGTCCGGGTTACCCGGCCCACGGTGATCGTTTCTATTTTCAGCGCCGGATTTTTAATCCGCCGCCGGAGCAGGGAAGTATTGGTGCGCAGAGTCTCCACGAAGCTCTCCCGGGGGCCGCGGACCAGTTTATCGGTTAAAGAGTCCTCCACGGAGCGGGCTTCCCAGCTGCGGACGCCGTTGATCAGCGCGGTGGCGTGCCCGTCCACCAGCAGGACGGTGTCGCCCGCTAAAACGGCGTTCACCGCTTTTTCCAGCCGGTCCGCATATTCCACCTGGTGGACGCACAGGCCCTGCCGGACAATAAACTCCAGCGCCTGTTCCTTCCCGATCTCTTTTCCGGAAGTAACCAGGGGCACCTCTAAAGACAGGGCTTTCATGATCTGGTCGCTGACCAGGCTCTTGTCCACCAGGCCGTCAGTGTAGATGAGGGCCAGGCGGACGTTTTTGTTTTGGGCGAAGTTGAATTCCCGAAAGACGATGTCGCTGCAGTGGGCAAAGACGGCCTTTAAGTTCTGTAAATTTTCATCCAGGGTGCTGCTTAACGGGAGCTCTTTCCACCCGGGATTTTTTACGGAGGTGCTGACGCCGGCGGCCGAAGGAGCCCCGGCGCCGCCGCCGGCCGCTTCCATTTCCGGGGGGCCGCCCTCTTTCGCCGGCCGGGAAACTTCCTGCCGGCCGGCCGAGAGTTTTTTCCTCTTTTTTGACCGTGGGAATAAAAAGCCGGGGAACCTCAACCGGGTCCGCATCCTTTCTCAGGAGAAAATTCCTGTTTGATTATTTTTTGCAACTGGTGCCTGTTTATGTACAGGGAGCAAGTTCCCCGGCGAGGAAATTAATGTCAGAAAAAAAGAAAGCCTGCTTTTTTCAGCCAGGAGCAGGCTTGTAACGGTTTTCCGGCAAAAAGGGCCGCCCGGCCGCGCTTTAGAGAAGGCGTTCCTCGCCGGGTGCAAGCACGACGACCTCCACTTCCGGGGCTTCTTTTTGCACGGCCTCGACAAAGGGGGCGGCCTCCTGGACGAGGATCGGGAAGGTTTTGTAATGCATGGGAACAACCTTTTTCGCCCCGAGCAGTTTTGCCGCCGCCGCGGCCTGCCGCGGGTCCATGGTAAAGACGCCGCCGATGGGCAAAAGGGCCAGGTCCAGCGGGTAGAGTTCGCCCAGAATTTTCATGGCGGAAAAGATACCCGTGTCCCCGGCGTGGTAAATTGTGAAACCGTTTTCCAGGGTGATGATATAGCCGCACGGGGCGCCCGTCCGGGAGGAATGGAAGGCCTGGGTCATGGTCACCGCAATCCCGTCCACCCGGTAGGTGCCGCCGATGTTCATGCCCATCCCGAAAACAATCTGCCCTTCGGGAAGCCCCGCCTCGGCGCTTAGACGCTCTACCGTTTCCGGCATGCCCACCAGTACGGCGCCGGTGTTTTTGGCGATTTGGGCGGCGTTTCCCGCGTGGTCGAAGTGGTCGTGGGTGACCAGCACCAGGTCGGCGGTTTTGATCTCTTTTGCGCCGCAGGGCGCCAGCGGGTTCCCCTCCAGCCAGGGGTCGATCAGGATGACTTTCCCCTCCTCCGAGGTAATTTGAAAACCGGCGTGCGAAAGCCACTTTACTTTTGCCTTTGCCATCATCTTTCTGGTTTGTAAAAACCAGTTCGGCCTCCTTTCTAAATATTTTTAAAGAGCGTTTTTTATAGAGCGTTCCCGGTTTAGCATTTTTCTGGCGTCCTTCCTTTTTGCACCTCCTTTCCGCCGGGTTCCCCCTCTTTTCCCCTCTGCCGCTTTTCCTGTGTCCCTTCTTCTCCGGTGACTCTGTTTCTGTTTTGGGCCGAATAATTACCCAAATTGTACCATATCATGTTTATAAACACAATTGTTCTTTTCTTCGAGTATTTTGGTTTCTTGGGGTTTTACTTTCTTTTACCATTGTGCTACCTTAAATAAAGAAAACTTTGTCAACTTTCAAATTTTATGGGGGGAGGGGGGGTTAAGGGAGGAATGATTCATGGAGCCAAAAGAAGAGAAGGCGGTTTGCCGGTTGGCGATGAAAGTGCGCTGGGGTGATTGCGACGCGGCCGGAATCGTTTATTACATAAAATATTTCGACTGGTTTTCGGACGGGCGGATCGAATTGTTTGAACGGATCGGGTTGCCGTATCGAACCACTTTCCACGAGCGGGGTATCGAGCTGGTAGCCATCGAGGCCGGCTGCCGCTACAAACATTCTCTGCAGCCGGAGGAGAAAATTCTGCTGGAAACCCGTTTAACCAGATTGACGCGCTCGCGCCTGGAGTTCCGTTACCGGGTGTTCCGGCAGGAAGACGGCCTGCTGGCCGCCGAAGGGATGACCGCCCACGCCTACGTGGACAGGCGCGGAAAACCATTTGACGTGAAAAAAAGACACCCCGCGCTGTGGGAAGAAATCAACCGCGCCGTCAACGGCAGCGCTTGAGACAAGGGGGAGTTCTGTCGTGAAGGATGAATTTCGGCAACGCGTTCAGTATTTGCTGGACGAATACCCGGTCTGGACGCGCCGGACGACTGCCGGGCATTTTGACCGGGCGGTAGAAAAATATGGTGAGCGTGTTTTGCTGTATACTCCCGAACAGGCATACACCTATGCCTGGTTCCACCAAAGGGTCGAGCTTTTTGCCCGGGGTCTTTTAGCGCTGGGGATTCGCCCCCGGGAGCACGTGGCCATCGTCATCGGCAACTACCCGGAATTTATCGTCGCCAAGCTGGCCCTGGCCAAAATCGGCGCCGTGGCAGTGGCCTTGAACACCATGTTGCTGGAAAGGGAGCTGTTTTTCCAGCTGGAGGATTCCGATGCCGTGGCGGTGATTTTCAACGACCGCCTGGGCAGGCAGGATTTTGTGCAAATCATGCTGGCAATCTGTCCGGAGGCGGCCCAAAAGCCGAAGGATCGCTCCCCGCGCTACCCCCGCCTGCCGAAGCTGCGCCACCTGGTGTGTTTTTCGCCGGCCGGCAAAAAATATGACTACCCCGGACTGATTGATTTTTATGCCCTGTACGAGCTTGGGGAAAAAATTCCAGTTGATCAGTTGAAAAGGGTGCAGGCGGCCAACGCCTATCCCGACGACATTTTTGACATCATGTATACTTCCGGGACCACCACCTTGCCCAAGGGGGCCATGTTAAGCCACGACATGAGTTTGCGCAATATCTTCAGCATCTGTGTTCACCGGGCCATCGAGAACGGCCGGCGGTTTTATTCGCCGCTGCCTTTTTACCACATCTTTGCCTGGAATGTATTGATCATGCTTTCTACATTTATCGGCGGCAGCTTGATTACCCATCCCCAGTTCAGTCCGGCCGAAGCATTGTGGCTGATGGAAAAATACAAAGCCAACGAAATAACCTGCGTGCCTTCTATTTTACTGGCCATCATTAACCACCCGGAGCGGCAAAAGTACGATCTTTCCTCCCTGCGCTCCGTTTTTTGCGCCGCCACCCCGGCGCCGCTGCCCCTTTGGAAAAGGGCGGTGGAGGAGTTAAAGCTGATGGAGATCGGTACGGCCTACGGATTAACCGAGGCCGGGGGGGCGATTACGTTGACTTTCCCCGGGGAAACCCTGGAGATCGTGGCCACCCGGGTAGGCGAGTTAATGGCGCCGAACTGCAGCGGCGTTCCAGAGTTTGCGGGGCGCAACGTCCAGGTGAAAATCGTTGACGTGGAAACCGGGGAAGAATTGCCGCCGGGCAGGGAGGGCGAGCTGCTCTGCCGGGGGAACACGGTTTGCCGGGGGTATTACAAGCGTCCCCAGCTCAACGCCGAACTGATCGACAAAGACGGCTGGCTGCGCACGGGCGACCTGCTGATCCTCCACCCCGACGGGTATTTTCAGTTTACCGGGCGGAGCAAGGAGATTTACAAAACTTCCGGGGAAAACGTTATTCCCAGGGAAATCGAGGATATTATCAGCACCCACCCGAAGGTCAACCAGGTTTACGTGGTGGGTGTGCCCCACGAGATCATGGGTGAGGTGGGCGTTGCCTTTATCGAGCTGAAGGCCGGGGAGTCGGCTACGCGGCGGGAAATAATCGGCTTTTGCAAGGATAAACTGGCCAAATTTAAAATTCCCCGTTACGTGTTTTTCGTTTCCGGCCGGGAGTTGCCTTTTACCGCCACGGGGAAGATTCAGAAATTTAAGCTGGTGGAGTACGCGCAAAAGCTGCTGGAAGAGAAAACCCAGGAAAACACCGAGGTTTAAGGCAACGGATGAAAGAAACGGATTAAAGATCGGGGAGCCTCGCCGGGCCGCTCTAAGCTGCCCGGGGTTTGACCTCTTCATCGGCTAATCCGGGGAGGATGAAAAGTGCGGGAGCGGATCGTCATCACCGGAATGGGGGCGGTTACCCCCATCGGCATCGGCGTTGCGGAATACTGGCGCGCTTTAGTCGGCGGTAAAGGCGGCGTGGGCAGGATCACCCGTTTTCCTCCCGACGGGCTGCCCTGTCAGATCGGCGCGGAAGTGAAGGGTTTCGCGCCGGAGGACTACCTGTCTAAAAAGCTGGTGAAAGAAACCGATCCCTTTGCCCATTACGCCATTGCGGCCATGCAGATGGCCATCCAAGAGAGCGGCTTGGACCTTTCTGCCGAGGATCCCTATCGCGTAGGGGTGGCGCTGGGTACTTCCATCGGGGGGATCGCTTCCATTGCGGCAGCCCAGGACCGGATCACCCGCACCGGCTCGCTGCGCCTCAGCCCGCATTTTATCACGAAAATGCTGGGGAATCTGGCGGCGACGCACATAGCGATCATTTACGGTTTAAAAGGGCCCAGTGTAACCGTCAGCACCGCCTGCGCCTCCGGCGGGGACGCGGTGGGCGTGGCGGCCATGTTTTTGCAGCTGGGCGAAGCGGATGTGATGATTGCCGCCGGGACGGAATCGCTGTTCTGTACGCTGGTGATTGCCGGGCTGCACGCCACCCGGGCGGTTTCCACCAACAACAAAGAGCCGGAAAAAGCCTGCCGGCCTTTCGACCGCCGCCGGGACGGGATGGTCCTGGGGGAAGGGGGCGGGGCAATCGTCCTGGAAACCCTGGCGCACGCCCGGAAAAGGGGCGCGCCCGTGCAGGCCGAACTGCTCGCTTACGCCAACTGCGGGGAAGGCTACCACATCACCGCGCCGGCGCCGGACGGCTCCGGCGAAATCCGGTGCATGCAGCGGGCGCTGGAAAAGGCGGGCCTGTCGCCCGGTGATGTAGACTATATCAACGCCCACGGCACCTCCACCCCCCTGGGCGATAAAATCGAGACCCTGGCCATCAAGAGCGTCTTCGGCCCCCGCGCTTACCGGATTCCCGTCAGCTCGACCAAAGGCGCCACCGGGCATTTAATGGGCGCCGGCGGGGTCGTCGAGCTGATCACCTGCGTCAAAGCCGTCCAGGAAAAGCTCGTTCCCCCGACGATCAATTACGAAGAGCCGGATCCCGAGTGCGACCTGGATTACGTGCCCAACCGGGCCAGACGCGCCGAAGTCCGGATCGCCATGTCGAATGCCTTCGGCTTCGGGGGGCAAAACGCATGCCTGATCGTCGGCGAATTTTCGCCGGGGTCCTGAAAGGAAAACGAAAAGGGAAAGCGAATAATTGTAAAAAGGTTATCCGGGGATGAAGAAGTCGTCCCCGGGGAAAAGGCTCTTACCCCAATTCCCAAATTTCTATCTTGAAGGGAGAAGTCGGATAAAATGAATTTCCAACCTGCCCCCGGACAGGAGCTTTTGCGCAAAGCAGTCAGAGAATTTGCCGAACGGGAAGTTGCTCCCCTGGTGGAGGAAATGGAGAGAACCGACGAGGTGCCGCTGGATTTAATCAAGAAGATGGGCGCCCAGGGGTATTTAGGCGTGACGGTGCCCGCCGAAGAGGGCGGGACGGGCCTGGGGCACCTGGCCCGGATGATCCTTTTGGAAGAACTGGGGCGCGTTTCCGCCGCCATGAGCATGTCCCTGCAGTGCCTGCAGTTCGGTGCGGGCTGCGTGCGGGAGTTCGGCAGCGCGGGGCAGAAAGAAAGATACATGCGCCCCCTGGCGAAAGGGGAAATGCTGGCCGCCGCCGCCATTACGGAAGCCGGCGGGGGGTCCGACCCCGCGGGAATCGCCACGGAAGCTCTGGACTGCGGGGACCATTATTTATTGAACGGCCGCAAAGTTTTCATTACAAACTCGCACATCGCCGATCTGGGCGTTTTTATCGCCAGGACGAAGGATGCGCCGAAAAAGGAATTCAGCGCCTTTCTCGTGGAAAAGGGGACGCCCGGTTTTCACCCCGGCCGGGCGGAGAAAAAGATCGGCTTCCACGGGTGCGTCACCGGGGAACTGGTCCTGGAAAATTGCCGGGTACCGAAAGAAAACCTGCTGGGGGAAGAGGGACAGGGGCTGGCCATTGCTTTAAAAGGAGTCAGCGATTACGGGCGCACCGGCATTGTGGGCGTTGCCCTGGGGCTCATGCAGGCCTCCCTGGAGGCGGCCGTAAAGTTTGCCGGCGAAAGGGTCCTCTACGGGAAGCCGATCAGCGCCCTGCCCGCCGTGCACTTCCGGATTGCCGAAATGTACGCCGACCTGGAAGCGAGCCGCCTGCTCGCCTACCGGGCGGCCTGGCTCCTGGACCAGGGGCGGCGCGCCGATACGGAAATTGCGGCCACGAAATTTTTTGCCACCGAAGCCGCCCTGCGCTGCGCCCGCAAGGCCATGGACATCCACGGTGCGTACGGCTGCATCAAAGGGTATGCCGCGGAGCGTTACTGCCGGGACGCCCAGCTGCTCGTCCCGGCCGACGGCACCAACGACATCATGCGGGTGGTGGCCGGGCGCAGCCTGACCGCGCGCCGGGGGTAGACAAAAAAGCGTTTCCATTTCAATGCTCTTCCCAGGTTATTTTTATAATTTTTCACCAGGCGGCCCGGAGCAGCCATTCATCCCGGCCGCCCCGCTTTTGGGGCGGGAAAAAGAGACTGGCGCCGGTCCTCTTTTTTTGCTATGATGATCTTGCGGGATACGATTTTTTAGGGAACCTTTTTGGGCGGTCCTTCCCGCGCGCCGCGCCGACGGGCGTCTGGTTGCCCGGCTGCCGGTAAACAGGAAAGGGGGCGGAACAAATGTCCGGCAAGCTGAAGATTGCGAAAAAACCGGCCGTTCACGAACCATACCTGATCGCCGCCTGGCCGGGAATCGGTAACATCGGCCTGATTGCCGTCAACTACCTGAAGAACAGGCTGACGGCGGAAGAGTTCGGCGAACTGGAACCGTGGCATTTTTTCTTTCCCAGGGGGGTAACCATCAAAAACGGAGTGCTGCAGGAGATGGAATTTCCCACCTGTAAATTTTTCTATAAAAAAGGGGAGCGCGATCTGATCATCTTCCTGGCGGAGATGCAGCCTGCCGGGGAGGACGAGATTTACGAAATGGCCAACCTGGTTTTGGACGTGGCGGTGGAGCTCGGCTGCCGGCGGGTTTATACCGCCGGCGCGGCGGTGGCGCCCATTCACCACACGGCCCGGCCCCGGGTGTGGGCTGTGCCCAACGATAAAGGGTTGATCGGCGAGGTCAAGAAATACGGGAACACAATTGTGATGAGCGAGCTTGACGACCGGGAGGGGCGGGGCAACATCACCGGGTTAAACGGCGTGCTCCTGGGGGTGGCCAGAAAGAGGAAACTGGAAGGAATTTGTTTTTTAGGCGAAGTGCCCATGTATATCGCTCATTTTCCGGGGCCTTACACCATTTTGTATCCCAAGGCCTCCCGGTCGATTCTGGAAGTTTTTGCCGAAAGCCTGGGCGTCCAGATTGACCTGGGCAATATCAATGCCTTCGCCAACAACGTGGAGCGGGAGATCGAGGGCATTTATCAAAACCTGCCGCCGGTCATCCGGGAGGAACTGGATAAGCTGAAGCATTTTACGCCCGTTAAGGAGGCCGAACCCGGCCCGATTACCGACGAAGAAAAGGAAAGGATAATTAAGGAAGTGGAAGAATTTTTCAGGAGGGGAGGAAAACATGATTAAAGAAACCCCCGGCGCAAAGGAACCGTTTCTGGTTGTCGGCTGGACCCCGGATGCGGGGGAGGTAGGCTGGCGGGTGGGCAATTACCTGCGGAAGCACCTTCCCCTGCGGGAAGGCGAAGAAATTGAGCCGCTGGGGTTTTTCTCCTTAAGCGGAGTGGAAATCAAGGGGGACGTCCTCCGCTTTCCCCGGGCGAAATTTTTCTTTCTGGAGGGAAAGGATTTTATTCTTTTGCAAAGCGACCAGCCCGCTTCGAAAAGATACCATTTTTTAAGCAAGGTTTTAGACCTGGCGGCGGAAAAATTTAACGCCCGGGGCGTCTATACCATTGGGGGGCTGGTTTCCATGATCGCCCACACCGACGCCAGAAAAATTTTGGCCGTGGTCAATGGCGAGGAACTGAAGGAAAGCCTGGCCGCTTACGACCTGGACATAAACCTCGATTACCAGGGGACCACCTCGATGAGCGGCTTTCTTTTGTGGATCGCCCGGCAAAGAAACATCCCGGCGGTCAGTTTTTGGGTGAACGTCCCCTTTTACCTGGCCGAAAAAAGTGATCCGAAGGCGAACAAGGCGGTGCTCAGCTTTTTAAACCGGAGGTTTGATTTGGGCGTGGACTTAGAGGAACTGGACCGGGAAATCGAAATTCAGGAAGAACAGATTTCCAGGCTCCGGAAAACCAATCAGGAAGTGGACGAATATATCGCCCGGCTGGAACTGAACGTGGGCCTCACCCAGCAGGAGGTAGGGAAGCTGGTGGAGGAAATCAACAAGGCCATGGCGTAAGGGATCATGGCCCTGAAAAGATAAGCGGGGCTAAGTATAAAATCAAAAATAGCAGGTAGATAGATTGAAATAAGGGTGATTTGAAAACGGGATCCCTCCCGAAGGGATCTTGACATTAAAGCGCTTCGCTGTGAATTAAAGGGAAAATACCGTTTGCGTCATGGAGACCTGCGAATCGTTTACTTTATCGAGCCCTTCGCCCGCCCGATCTTTACCGGCGGCCTATCTTTTCGTGGGGGAGCCTCCTAATATTTTATAGTTCTAAAAGAAGCTTCGCCAACCGCTGCTTTATTTCGTCCCGGGCGGCGCGGAAGGCGGCCAGGATCTCTTCCCCGGTGCCCGTTGCTTTGGCCGGGTCGGCTAACGGCCAGTGCAGGTGGCGTACCACGGGCGGGGTGACGGGGCAGCTTTCGGCGGCGTCGCCGCATAAAGTGACCACCAGATCCGCCGTGTTCAGCAAATCCAGGTCAATGGGTTTGGACGTTTGAGAGGAGATGTCGACGCCGGCTTCGGCCATCACCTGCACGGCGAGCGGGTTTACGCCTGCAGGATTGGTTCCGGCGCTATGTACCTCCCATTTATCCCCGGCCAGGGCCTTTGCCCATCCTTCAGCCATCTGGCTGCGGCAGGAGTTGCCGGTGCACAGGAAGAGTACTTTTTTCCTGGTCAAATTTAACTTCCCCCTGCAAACACGTGTGTTCTAAACCTTGATAGGCCGGAAAGTCGGCCTATTTTAACGAAATTCCAGCGTGAATAGGTAATTGCTCTTTTTATTCAAGCTCATCCGCCAGGCGGAGCAGAAATTTACGAAAGGCTTCGATTTCCACGGCCACACTTTTACACGTAGTTTCCAGATTGTGGATGAGACCGGCCATCCGGGTCCATTGCAACTGATGACCGTAGATATTACGGAAAATGTGCCGGAAGCGCAAGTATTCGTCGAGTTGGGTTTCAAGCTGCTTAGAGATTACAGGCGGTCGCAGCTTCGGTATTTCCAGGGTCATTAAATGAAGCAGTCGCTTGTGCCACCTGGAATCCTGCGGTAGATTGCCATTAACGTCGCCGGCGATCAACTCGAAAATGTCTTCAATCGCGGTATAAAAATCATGCAGGATGCTTCCCAAAGAACGCAAATCCAAAATACCGGGGTTTTTGCCGGAAAGGGCGTCCAGCCATTGCTTGCCGTGCTGGCAAATTATTTCGAGCTCTCTCAAGTGGTCGGATAATTCACCAGCCAGAGTCAGGAGCTGTTCCCGTTCTTTCATATAAAAGCAAACCCCTTTCTAAAATACATCTACGCAATAACGGCGAACAGTCAGCAATGTCGACGAGGTCGACCTGCCTGGGGCTATTTTGGTCCAGCAGAGATAAAACAGGAAAAAATCTTTCCGGCGGCAACCCTTCTACCGCCAAATCAATATCCGATGTTGCCGTAAATTTACGAAGCCCTTTTAAATAAAGAGCGAGTGAGCCAAAAAGCCAAACCCGGCGCACTCCCGGCTCGGTAGCCAGCAGGCCGGCCAGCGAACGGGCGGCGTTTAACGCCTGGCGGGCGCTGACATCCATTTGCTTTTTCTTTTGGGCCAGCCCCGCTCGCCAGCCGTCCACGTATTCCTGAAACTTTTCGGGGGTTGGTTCAGGCATTGGAAACGTTCACCCGGCGCTTTCAGCAGGCCTTCATTTTCAAGAAGAAGTTTTTCCAACTAAACTTAGCTTCTATATTTTATTATAAAATAATCTGAACAGTTTTTCTACCGTGTCCGGAATTCCCGTAAATTGGTATAATCGACGAGCTTGTGCAAAGTTTTCAGGGTAAACACCTTCCCCTGCGTAGCCAGAATTAACTTTTTCATATCTTCCCGGCGGACTCCAAAACCGCGGCCGGCGATGCAGGCGATAACTTCAAAGCGGGGGGTTCCGTCTGGTTGCCCCTGGATACTGAGACTGGCCAGGTGCTGGATGCGGGTTACCTTATCCCGGGCAGTGCCGTCATCTTCAGTGATTTTTGCTTCGATGACCACCCTAGGGGCAAATTCATCAGGAATTACAAAATCTGGAGCCTGATCAAACCCGGGAATTTTTTCCGCCCGTTTCGTTTTTCGATAACTAATCCCCGCCCGGGCAAGAATGTCTTCAATCGCCGATTCCAGGCTGTCCCCGACAAGAAAAAAAACGGAAACAAAGTTGTCCAGGTTGGTCTTCAGATCGGCAAAGGAAACTTCAAAAGGGTATCTCATCATCTTCATCCCCGTAACTAAGGTCTGCTTCCCGGATTGCGCCTGTTCTTTTTGAGCAGATCATCACGTTTTTAGGTATGTAATAGTCGATTATTTTTTCTCCCCCGGATTCCTGGAAAAACCGGGCCACTCGATTTAACTTTTCCGGGGAGGAAAGCGTTGCATTCCAGTTATTGCGCAGATACCACACGGCCAGGCGCGTCAGATGGCCGAAGAGAAGGCACCGGGTGTCGCCCAGGGTTGGTTTCAGGCCGCCTGCTGCCAATTTTTCCAGATCCTCCAGGACCAATTGGGCAATTGTAGCGGCATCCCTGGTGAGGGTCCGCCGGGAAATGGTGCCGGTAGACCGGTTGACAAAAACGGTGTCGACAATCGATGAACTGGTGCCATTAATGTGGATTGAGGCACTCATCTCGGCGGGGCAGGGGATGGCAGCGGTGCAAACCAGACCCGCGTCCAGAAGGGCCACGGCTACGGGGTAGTAAGCCTCGGGAGAATTGTGGTGAAAAGTGAAAACGAAAGGCGCTCCCGGTTTTAAGGCAACCGTAAAGCGGCGAAAAACCTGGGCCAGGCCCTGCGTAAAATAATCGAGTCCGCGCTCCATGGTGGTGTTGCCGGTTAGTTCGTTTTCGTTGCGCGTGCTGGGGCCGGCGAAGCAAGGTTCGTTGCTTGCAATGAGCCGGCGCAGCCAGACATAACAAAAGTCCATCAATTCAGCGTATTGAACATTAGCGAAGTAGGGGGGATCCGTAACCACAGCATCCAAGCTTTGCGCCAGCAATTCAGCGGTTGTGGCGCTTGCGCAGCGCAGGTCGACCCCCTTTTTTTCCAGTTGCCCGGCGCACTCCCGTGTTTCGCCGATCCATTCCCCGTTGATCATGACGATCCTCTTTCGCCCGCCGGAATAAGTAACCTCGAAGGGATGCCGGCAATACTCTTTGGCCCTGATGAACTTGTCGACGATGTTGGACCAGCCCCCGCTGCCGATATTGGTTCCTTGCGGGCTTTTGATACCCAAAAGATTTGACTCGCATTGCAAAAGACCCACCGGAAAACCGTGCACCGAGAAAATATCCAGGGATTTCAAGGCGTAGGAATCGTACCGGCAAAGCATGTTTTGATAGCGGAGCAAATCGGAGAGATTAGTGGCTAAAGCGTTTCGCACCTCTTGATTTTTCTGTTCCGTAACCATCCGGCAAATCAGCTCTAATCCTAAAAGCTGCCTTTCGTTGAACATTTCCCGGTAGTAATGATAACCCCAGTGGTGCAAACGATCCGTTTCGTCCCCGGCGGGTATTTGTTCGTCGGGGACGAAAACAGGAGTAAGGGCTTGCCACATAGCCACGGCTTGTTGATATCTGGCTAAATCTGCTTCGTCCGGCTTTTTGAAAAAACGTCCCTGGTGTTTGACGCGGCACCGGGGACAGTGATATTCGATGGCAACCAAACGATGTCCCGGCGGTCCAGATTCGCTGTTGGGATACGTATTTATTTTGCCGCAGTGAGGGCACGGGCACCGGTTCCGGCGGGCGGGACCGGTAAGCACAAGCGCCGAGCCGCAACTCCGGCAATTTCCCGGCTGGCGCCTGTTGTCTACTTCATTCAGCTCTCCACAGTTTGGGCAGATCAGGACATCGTGAGTGTGCCGGCGATTTTCGGCCAGCAGATAACCGGGGAAAAGAGCGTATTCGCGATGACATTCCAGGCAGCGCTGCACTTTAACCCAGAGGAAATATTTTACGTGCGCCTCCGGATTCTGGCAGTAAATGCAACTGGTCCGGTATAAAAAACCGATCTCTTTTTCCAGCCGCTCCCCTACAGCCCTGGCCGCAACCGCATAGGCATTTAAATCGAGTTGTTGAATTTCCTGCCGGACAATCCAGTAAGCCATGGGATTGATATCGTATCCTAAAACGTCACACCCTAAACGGTTTGCTTCCAGTAGCGGTGTTCCTCCGCCCATAAACGGGTCGGCGACGCGTATTCCTTTCAGGTTGTGGGAACGAAAGTAGCTCGTTGGCAAATGTCCGGCAACGAATTCGGCCACGAGCAGGGCGCGAAACAGCGTACCCGGCCGGCGGGCGAACCACTTGTGCACGGCAATTACCGGCCGGTAGTTTTGTTGAATTTGTTTTTCCCGCCTGGCCAGGCCGGTTACAAAAGGGACGTCAAAACAGCGCTCAATTCCTTTGGGTTGTTTTTCTTTTTGGTGAGAATTAACGGGGAGCGCGCCTTGGGGACCGGTCTGTTTGCCTGGGGCGATGTCTCTCAAGAGCCTTCCTCCCGGATGAAAAGAGTTTTGTAAATGTTTTTGCGTACCGTTTTCCAGTTTTGGGCATAAAAATAGAATTCGCGGAAGAAAGCAAAATTTCCTTTTAGGCAAGAAATATTTATAACTAACAAAAATACATTTTGCTCTGGAGCAAAATGCATTTAACGCGTTTTAACGAACGAATTACTTTTTAACACGGCTTATGCACTTGATGATAATTGGTTCCACTTCAGGTTACCGCCGAACCATCCTGTTTCTGATCTATCAGACCAATAAGCTTCACATTTGAAAACACCGGGCTTCGGTGTCACTAAGTGCATAACTCATGTTCCTTATTCATATATCTTTTCCTCAACGGCGTCGGCGCCTTCGGCATCGGCTTCAAAGTCGCGCGCTAAACCGTCCCTCTTCGATCCCAAAAACTCTTTGTACCATTCGCTGGCAATAATTGCCGACATGATCTCGTTGGTGCCGGTCCAGATCGAGGCCAGCCGCAGGTCGCGATAGATCCGTTCAAGCGGGAATACGTTTGTGTAACCGATGCCGCCCAAAACCTGCAGGGAGTTGTGAACAACCAGCGTCCGGGGAAATTACCGTGCGGGCGGCACCGGTGTCCAACACCATGTTTTCTACCGTCTGTTTCTTACCCCTGTACATAATTTCCAGGGAAATAAACAGCAGTCCATCTCTGAAATGGATCTTCATCTGTTTAAATTACTCCCCTGTAGCCGGGTCTTGTTCTGATCTCCAGGACCATCTCTTCATTGCCGGTATGGTAAACAAGCGTATCTCCCTTGCTTCTTGTAAGCTCACGGGTAGCTTCAACAGGGTCGGTAATGTTACGCAATAAGGCGACGTCCTCGATGATTTCCCTGTTTCCTTCCGTCCGGGACTTCAGGATCTTGACCAGGACATACTGATCGGGATAGAGCTTTCTTATCTCCTGCCAATTCATTCGGGGTCACCTGCCTTTCCGTTTTCTAAGAAAATTATACCATATGTTTTACCTCCGGACATCCCCCCGGTTTTATCCGATACGCCCGCCCGGGAGAGCCGGGCAGCCGGTCGTTTTCCTCCAAAAAATACTGCAGCGGCTTGCCCAGTTCGCGGCTGATGGCTTCCAGCTGGGCCAGGTACAGACGGCGCTTCCCCAGTTCGTAGTTGGACAGGGTGGCCTGGCTCAAGCCGATCCGCGCGGCCAGTTCCTCCTGGTTTAACCCCGCCTCTTCCCGTGCTTTTTGGATTTTGCGCCCGATTTCTTTATATCCCATAAAAGTGCACCCTCGGATCGTTTGCTTACATATAACAGATTACCCCCAAACCTGTCAATATGAATGGATGGCCACATGGCCGCTCCCCGGGCATTGCTTTTCACGCATTGGCTTGCTTTTGAACCTCCCCGGCGCCCGGTTGGTTCTACCGGCGGGATTCTACCGGCGGCACGGCAGTTTTTTAAAGATCCTTTGATAAATTATTTCTCCTGATATTCTTGTCAACGGAAGTGATCTGTGGTATACTAGGTGTGGTTTTCCGGGAGAGAGCGGTTTTCCGGCGAAAACACCGGTTTGGTGAGCGAGTTGTTGGAAGAAAGGAGTGGGTAGCGCCCACTCTTTCGTCTTAAATAAAGATAAAAATGGAAGGGGTACCCCGGCTGATGAGGAAAAAAGTGACGGCGCAGGTCGCGGAGATGGTCCTGCCGCTGGCCGAGGAATTGCACCTGGAACTGGTGGACGTGGAATACGTCAAAGAAGCGGGCCGCTACTACCTGCGGGTTTTTATCGACAAACCGGGCGGGGTTACTTTGGACGACTGCCAGGCGCTTTCGGAAAAGCTGGACGTGCTGCTGGATGAGAAAGACCCCATTCCGAATTCCTACGTCCTGGAAGTGTCTTCCCCCGGGATCGAGCGGCCCTTGAAAAAAGCCGGCGATTTTCAGCGCTTTGCCGGCCGGCTGGCCAGGATCAAGACGTACGCGCCCATCGCGGGCAGAAGACAGTTTACCGGCCGGCTGATCGGAGCTTCCGAGGAAGAGGTAAGGCTGACGATTGACGGCCGGGAAGTAGCCATTGCCCTGGACGGAATCGCTTCGGCCCGCCTGGTTGCAGAATTTTAGGGAGGGAGGGGATTGCAAAATGAACCACGAGTTTCTGGAAGCCCTTTATGCCTTAGAAAAAGAGAAGGGTGTTTCCGTTGACATACTGGTCGAGGCTATAGAGGCCGCCTTGCTTTCCGCCTATAAACGCAATTTCGGCACGGCCCAGAACGCGCGTGTGCATATAAACCGGGAAACAGGCGATTTCCAGGTCTTCAGCCAGCGGACCGTGGTGGAGGAAGTGGAGGATCCCCGGTTTCAAATTGCTTTGGCCGAAGCGCGGCAGAAAGATCCCAATTATCAGGTCGGGGACGTGATCGAAACCGAAATCACACCCCGGAATTTCGGGCGCATTGCCGCCCAGACGGCCAAACAGGTGGTTATGCAGCGCATCCGGGAGGCGGAGCGCAACCTGATTTACGAGGATTATGCCAACCGGGAAGGGGACGTTGTGACCGGAGTCGTCCAGCGCACCGAGCAAAAGAACGTTTACCTGGAACTGGGGAAGGCGGAAGCTGTTTTAACTCCGGGGGAACAGCTGCCCGGGGAGGTTTACCGCCCGGGAAGCCGGTTGAAGACCTATATCCTGGAGGTCAGGAAGACCACGAAAGGGCCGCAAATCCTCGTTTCCCGGACCCACCCCGGTCTTTTAAAGCGGCTTTTGGAACTGGAGGTGCCGGAACTTTACGAAGGGATTGTAGAGTTGAAAGGGATCGCCCGGGAAGCCGGCTACCGCTCCAAAATCGCCGTTTACTCCCAGGACGAAAACGTCGATCCGGTGGGCGCCTGCGTGGGGCCGAAGGGTACGCGCATCCAGAACATTGTTCGGGAATTGAACGGCGAAAAGATTGACGTCATCAAGTGGAATTCCGATTACTCCAAGTATATTGCCGCCTCTTTAAGCCCGGCGAAGGTCACCGCCGTGGAAATCTGGGAGCAGGAAAAAATTGCGCGCGTAATTGTGCCCGACTACCAGCTTTCGCTGGCTATCGGCAAAGACGGTCAGAACGCCCGCCTGGCGGCAAAGCTGACGGGCTGGAAAATCGACATCAAGAGCGAAACGCAAATCCAGGAAATTTACCGGCAGGAGTACGCCGAATATTATGCCGACGCATAGGTGAGCTGCGATGGCCAGGGTGAAAAAAGTACCGTTGCGCATGTGCGTGGGGTGCCGGGAAATGAAGCCGAAAAAAGAACTGATCAGGATTGTCCGCACCCCGGAAGAAAAAATTGCCATCGACCCTACCGGAAAGCGCGCGGGGCGGGGCGCTTACGTGTGCCCCAACCGGGTTTGCGTGCAGAAAGCGATCAAGGCGCGGAGCATTGAAAGAGCTTTGCAGTGTTCCCTGGCAAAGGAGGTAATCGAGGACTTGATGAACGGGCTCGGCGAGGAGGCATGATTTTTTGGAGGTGAATTCATGGTCAAAAAACGGGTGCACGAACTGGCAAAAGAACTCAAGATAGAAAGCAAAGAAGTTATGCAAAGGCTTGCTTCCCTGGGCGTTCCGGTAAAATCGGCGTTAAGCGCGGTGGACGAAGCAGACGTCAAACGCCTGGTGGCGGAAATAAACGCAGAAAGAGAACGGAAAAAGACGAAAACAGTCAAAGCAAAAGGGCCGGCGGCTCCGGCTTCCACCCCGGCGAAGGTAAAACCGGCGGCGGAAGTTCCCGGGCAGGCCGCTTCCGTTCAGCCAGGAAAGACTACGGAAAAATCCGCCCCAAAGGCGGCCGGAGAGCAGCCCGGGCAGAAAACGGCCGAAAAGGCGCCGGCTGCTGAAATCAGCCGGCCCAAAGAACATGGACCGGACAAAGGGTACGATCCCGGCCCGGGACTGGTCGACCGGGTTCCGTCCCGGCCTCCGGACCGGCGCTTCCTGGAGCGTCCCTTTGCCAAGGGAGATTTCTTCCCCGGTGCGCTGGCCAGGGCGGCCGGACCTGCTCCAGGGGTCTCCCCGGTTTCTTCGGCCAGGCCGGCGGAACCGGGGCCGGTTGAACAAAAGAAAGTTGAACTGTCCGAACCAAAAACGGCCGGACCCAGGCCGGCCGGACCCAGGCCCCCCGAAGCGAGGCCCGAACCCAGGACGGAAGTAAGGCCCGAACCCAGGCCGGAGTCCAGGCGGGACGGTTTTTCAGCGGCAAAAGCGGCCCCCGGAGCAAAACCGGCCGGAAAACCGGGCGAGGCGCGGCCGAAGCCGGAGTCGCCCCCCAAGAAAACAATGGCCAGGCCGCCGGCGGACAGGGGGCAGATTAGCCGCGGGCCGGTCCCCGGCAAAAAGGGTTTGCCGGAAAAAGAGAAACTGAAAGTACCGAGGGTACCGGAAGAGGTAAAGCCCCCGGAAAAGGCCAAAAGAGAACGCGGGCGTCCCGAGCGGGTCCGGGAATGGCGGGATGTTGAAGATAGTCTGGCGGAACGCAAGCTGCGCCCCATTCCCGGCGGAAAACGCAAACGGGAAGAAGCCCGGCCGAAACAAACGGCTCCGGCGGCGGTGGAGAAAAAGCCGCTCGTGATTGGTGAGACGATCACGGTCCAGGAACTGGCCGGCAAAATGAAGATCAGCGTGGCGGCGGTGATCAAAAAGCTGATGTCGCTGGGCGTTCTGGCCACCATCAACCAGGAGATCGATCACGAAACGGCGGCTATCGTGGCCGCAGAATTCGGCTTTGAGGTGCAGGTCAAATTTGAACTGGACCAGGAAGCCCTGCTCAGCCAGGAGCCGGAGGACGATCCCGCCCTGCTGCAGCCGCGGCCCTGCGTGGTGACCGTGATGGGGCACGTTGACCACGGGAAGACGTCGCTCCTGGACGCCATCCGGCAGACCAACGTGACGGCCACCGAAGTAGGCGGCATTACCCAACATATAGGTGCCTATCAGGTTGAGCATAATAACCAGAAAATCACTTTTATCGATACGCCCGGCCACGAGGCTTTTACCGCCATGCGCGCCCGGGGCGCCTCCGTTACCGATATCGCGGTGCTGGTGGTGGCTGCCGACGATGGGGTGATGCCGCAAACGGTGGAGGCGATTAACCACGCCAAGGCGGCCAACACCCCGGTCATTGTGGCCATTAATAAAATTGACAAACCGGAAGCCGACCCCGAAAGGGTTAAGCGGCAGTTAACCGAATATGAACTGGTCCCCGAAGAGTGGGGCGGCCAGACCATTTGCGTGCCGGTGAGCGCGAAAACCGGGCAGGGTCTAAAGTCGCTGCTGGAAATGATCCTGCTGGTGGCGGAAATCAGCGACTTAAAGGCCAACCCGAACCGGCCGGCGCGCGGCACGATTATCGAAGCGGAACTGGACAAAGGGCGTGGTCCGGTGGCGACCGTGCTGGTGCAAAACGGTACCCTCCGCGTGGGCGACAGCGTTCTGGCCGGAACTGCTGCCGGCCGGGTCAGGGCGATGACCGATCACCTGGGCCGGCGCGTCAAAAGCGCGGGGCCCTCGACACCGGTAGAGGTGCTGGGCTTTTCGGAAGTTCCCCGGGCGGGGGATCTCCTGTATGTGGTGGCCGATGAAAAACTGGCCCGGCAAATTGCCGCCAAACGCATCCTGCGCAGGCGCGAAGAAGAAATCAAGGCCGCGGCGCCGAAGGTTTCCCTGGACGACCTGTTTAAGCAGATCCAGGAAGGCCAGATGAAAGAATTAAATATCATCCTGAAGGCCGACGTCCAGGGCTCCGTGGAAGCGTTGAAAAAAGCGCTGGAGAGCCTCTCCACCGACGAGGTCCGGGTGAACATCATTCACAGCGGCGTGGGGTTAATCAGCGAAACGGATATTTTACTGGCTTCGGCCTCCAGCGCCATCGTTTTAGGGTTCAACGTCAAGACGGACGTCAATGCCCGCCGGGCGGCGGAGGCGGAAAAGGTGGACATCCGCACCTACCGGGTGATCTACGACGCCATCAACGACGTCAAGGCGGCCATGAGCGGTCTGCTGGAGCCGGAGTACCGGGAGACGACCATCGGCCGGGCGGAAGTCCGGAAAATCTTTAAGGTTTCCAGGGTCGGGACGATTGCCGGTTGCTACGTGAAAGAAGGCAGGCTGACCAGAGACGCCAAAATAAAGCTCATCCGCGACGGCAAGCTTGTTTACGAAGGCAGGCTGGATTCGCTGAAGCGTTTTAAGGATGACGTCCGGGAAGTGGCGGAAGGCTACGAATGCGGATTGACTTTGGAAAACTTCAACGACATTGAAGAAGGCGACCTCATCGAAGCCGTCACCACCGAAACGATCAAGCGGGAGCTGGCGTAATTGGTGGTTGGTGGTTAGTGGTTGGTGGTTGGTGATTTAGTCGGGAGAATTGTTTATTTCAAATTTTTTGGTGGTGTTTCGTCAGAAGAGGTGATTCCCGATGATAATTCCCACGACCAACCACCAATGACCAACCACCAACGACCCACGACCAAATGGGGGGATGTCCATGTCTTACCGTCCGGAAAGGCTGGCGGAAGCGATCAAAAAGGAAGTTTCCGATCTGCTTTTCCACGAAATGAAAGATCCGCGCATCGGTTTTGTGACCATCACGGCGGTGGAGGTAGCGCCGGATTTGCGTACGGCGAAAATTTACGCCAGCGTTTACGGCTCTCCCGAAGAACAAAGGGCCGCCATCGAAGCCCTGCAGAAGGCCCGGGGTTTTATCCGCGGCGAGCTGGGCAGGCGGATCCGGCTGCGGTACACGCCCGAAATCACCTTTAAGTTCGATCCCTCAATTGCCCGGGGCGCCCGGGTCATGGAGCTGCTGGAAGAAATTAAGGGCAGGGGAGATAGAGTTGAAGAGTGATCTGCAGGCGATTGCCGGGGTGTTGCAGAGATCCCGGAAAGTAATTGTCAGCGGACATATCATGCCCGACGGCGATTGCGTCGGTTCGGTGGCCGCGCTGGGCCTGGCGCTTGCCCGGCTGGGCAAGGAAGCAACCATGGCCCTGCCCGACCCGGTTCCGGAGCTTTTTCGCTTTTTGCCCGGGACGGCGGATTTTTTAACCGGGGAAACCGCCCTGGGCGGCGATTACGACACCTTCATGGTCCTGGACTGCTCCGTTCCCGAGCGCCTGGGGGCGCTGCGCCCTCTTTTGGAGCGCCGCCTGACCGTTTGCAATATCGATCACCACGTCAGTTCCCATTCCTTTGCCCACTACAATTATATCGACCCGCGGGCGGCGGCGACGGCCGAGATCGTGCAGGATCTGTGCGCCCTGCTGGGAGTGGAAATCACTCCCGGGATCGCCGCCTGTTTATATACGGGGATTGTTACCGATACGGGTTCCTTTCAATACGAAAACACCACGCCGGAAACCCACCGCCGGGCGGCGGCGCTGATTGAACGCGGGGCGCCGGTGCACGAGATTAATATCCAGCTTTACGAACAAAAACCGCTGGCCCACTTAAGGGTGCTGGAGGCGGTTTTACCCACCTTAAGCCTGACTCCCTGCGGGCGGGTGGCCTGGATGAGCGTAACCCGCAGGCTGCTCGAAAGTTTGGAGGCCAGGGACGAGCACGTCAACGGGTTGATCAATTACGCCCGCTCCGTGCGGGGGGTGGAGGTGGCCCTTTTGTTCCGGGAAATTTCCCCCGGCCGCTATAAGATCAGCTTCCGGTCGAAGGAAGCGGTGGACGTGAACCGCCTGGCGGCGCGTTTCGGGGGCGGGGGCCACGTCCGCGCGGCCGGCTGCGTGCTGGAGGGGGAACTGCCCTCACTGCAGACGCAGGTGGTGGCGGCGGCGCTGGAAGCGATCAGGGTGAGCGGGGCTTGATGACCGCGGCTCTGGATGGTATTTTAATTGTGCATAAGCCCCCCGGAATGACCTCCCACGACGTAGTCGACTATCTGCGCCGTTTGACCGGGGCAAAAAAAGCGGGCCACACGGGCACGCTGGACCCGGGGGCGACCGGGGTGCTGCCGGTCTGCCTGGGCAGGGCCACCCGCATCATCCGTTATCTGCCAGGCGACAAGGCTTACCGGGCGGAAGTTACCTTCGGAGTTGCCACCGCCACGGGCGACAGCTTCGGTAACGTAGTGCGCACCGCCGACGCTTCCGCCCTGAGCGAAGAAGAGTTGTTTGCCGCCCTCAAGCATTTTCAAGGCCCCCTTGAACAGGTTCCACCCATGACCTCGGCCGTCTGGCACCAGGGGAAAAGGCTTTACGAGCTGGCCCGGCAGGGTCTGGAAGTAGAACGAAAACCCCGTCCGGTGATGATTTTTGACCTGCGGCTGGTTGGCGTTTCCGGTTTGGGCACCGCAACGCCCCGCGCCGTACTCGAACTTTCCTGCTCGGCCGGGACCTACGTCCGTTCGCTCTGTATTGACCTGGGGGAAAAACTGGGCTGCGGCGCCCACATGAGCGCGCTGGTGCGAACCAGGGCCGGTCCCTTTACCTTAGAAAACGCTTTGCCGCTGGAGGAAATCGCCGCGCTGCACCGGCGGGGCGGCCTGCCCGGCGTGCTGGTGAGTCCGGCCGAAGCGCTGGCCCACCTGCCGGCCGTGCAGGTGAAACCGACCGCCGTCCCGGCCGTAAAATCCGGCAACCGGCTGTACCTGCCCGGCGTTGCGGGATCCGGCGATGAAATAGATCGTTTAGAGAGCGGCCGGCCGTTCAGATTGCTTGCCGGCGGCGATCTGCTGGCCGTCGCCCGCAAGCGGGAAGACCCAACGGGGAAACCTTATTTTCAACCGGAAACAGTTTTGTAGTTCTTACCTTGAGTGAAGAACAGGAAAAGAGGACGAGCTTTTTAATGATTATCTTCACCGACCACGCAAAAGAGAAATTTGCCATTTTGAAAAATCACGGTTTTCCCATCGCCGAAAATGATATAATCAAAGCAATCGAAAGCCCTGAAAGAATTAAGAAGGGAAAGCGCGGGCGGAAAATATCCGAGATAATTATTGATGACGAACATCTTCTGAGGGTTGTCTATGAAAAAGCTAAAGATAAAATTGTGGTGGTAACCTTTTATCCGGCAAGGAGGAAAAGATATGAAAGTAAAGTATGACAAACAAGTTGATATATTATTAATTGAGCTTTCCGATAAAAAAATCGATTATGCCGAAGAAACGGGATCGATGATCATTCATTTCACCAAGGAAGGGGAGCCTGTGCTTGTTGAAATCCTCGAGGCAAGCGAATTTTTGGCGGAAGTAATTAAGGCTTCGTTAAAAGGAAGCATGGAGGTAGCAATTTAATCCATATTGCAGATCCTTATGCACTCCGTGCTCTCTGTGCCCTCTCTGGTTAAATTTAGGCAAAACTTTGGGGGTTTGAGGAACAGGTGGAAGTGTACGAGACCTGGCAAAACATCAAAGATAAATATCCGCGGCTGGCCGTCGGCCTGGGCAACTTTGACGGGGTGCACCTGGGCCACCAGAAATTGATTCGCGAACTGGTCGCGCACGCAAAAAAAATGCGCGGTTGCTCCCTGATCTTTACCTTCCATCCCCACCCGGCGGCCGTTCTCCATCCCGAAAACGCCCCTCCCCTGCTTTTGACCCGCGAGGCCAAAGAGAACATGATCGCCCGCCTGGGCGTGGACGTTCTTTTACGGGTTCCTTTCACCGTTGATTTCGCCCGCACCACCCCGGAAGATTTTATTGAAAAAATTCTCGGGCAGGGCTTAGGCGTCCGCGCCGTTTTTGTCGGCTACAACTATACTTTCGGCTGCCGGGGGAAGGGAACGCCTGCTCTTCTCCGGGAGTACAGCGAAAAATGCAATTATACCCTGCACGTCATCCCCCCGGTGATCGTCGATGGACAGGTCGTCAGCAGCACGCTGATCAGGCAATTGCTTAAAGCCGGGGAAGTGGCGGAGGCCGCCCGGTACCTGGGCTATTTTCCCTTCGTGGAAGGCGTCGTGGTGGCCGGTGACCGGCGGGGGAGCACGCTGGGCTTCCCGACGGCCAACCTGGAGCCGGACGGCAGAGTGCTGGTTCCGGCCAACGGCGTATATTCTGTGCGGGTGCCGGTCCACGGGGACATTTTCCTGGGGGTGGCCAACGTCGGCATGCGGCCGACCTTTTACGGACAGAACGCCCGGCCGAACATCGAAGTGCACCTCCTCGACTTTCAAGGGGATCTTTACGGGAAATCCATCCAGGTCCATTTTATCCGGCGCCTCCGCGGGGAAAAACGTTTTGCTTCCCCCCAGGATTTGGTCGCCCAGATTAAGCAGGATATTTTAAAGGCGCGAGAGATTAATTAATTATCAATTTGCTATGGACAACTTATTAGAAATTTTATCAGTTCACCTGGCGTAAACCCGCATCAAACCTGGAAATACGAAAACAAAAGTGTGCTGATTGCCACTACAGCGGATCCTTTATTTTATATGTAACATATTCTGGTTCGATCAAGCATGAAAGTTTAACATGTTCCCTGGTGAGCCCTGGATATCTCTTCGGCGATGCCGTCGGGGAAGCATGTATTGTTGGTTAGATTAATTCAGGTTTATAATTAAGGCGGGCTTTAAGTTTCCAAACCTCGCCGGAAATTACAGTTTTAGACCTGAATAAGGGGGTGAGTAGTTGCATTTTGTGATTATAGGCAACAGTGCGGCGGGGGTGGCGGCCGTAGAGACCATGCGTCACCTGGGCGGCCACCAGCACCGCATTACCGTCGTAAGCGATGAGCTTACGGGGGCCTACTCCCGTTGCTTGTTGCCGGATTTATTGGCGGGCAAAAGTACAGAATATTCCATCAGGCTACGGCCGGCGGAATTTTACCGGCGGCTGGAGGTGGAGCTGCTGGCCGGGGTGGCGGCGGTGGAGGTACGGCCCCGGGAGAAAAGGCTGGTTTTGCGGGACGGCCGGGAACTGAGCTACGACCGCCTGCTGGTGGCCACCGGGGCCAGTCCGGTGCTCCCGGCGGTGCCGGGGGCTAAGGCAGAAGGGGTTTTTACCCTGCGCACCCTGCATGATGCCCGGCGGCTGTCCGCCCTGGTCCCGCGGGTTTCCGGGGCGGTGGTGGCGGGCGGCGGGCTGGTGGGGTTAAAGGCGGCCCTCGCCTTGAAACAGGCGGGCCTGAAACGGGTTACCGTGGTGATCACCAGCCCGCGGTTGCTCATCCGGCAGCTGGATGAAAGGGCGGCGGCCATGGTGGAGCGGGAACTGCTCAATGCGGGTATCAATTTTATCTATAACGCCCGGGTAAAAGCCTTTGCCGCCGGATCCCGGGGCCTCCTGACGGGGGCGGAACTGGAAAACGGCCGGGAACTCCCCGCGGAGCTGGCCGTGGTGGCCAAGGGTGTGCGCCCGAACAGCGGCCTGGTGGAGAAGGCCGGCGGCAGGGTGGGACAAGGTATTGTGGTGGACGGCAACATGCGCACTTCCCTGGAGAATGTTTATGCGGCGGGAGATTGTATCCAGGTAACCGACCGGTTAACCGGGCAGAAGGTCAATTCAGCCCTGTGGACGCTGGCCTTTGAGCAGGGGCGCTACGCGGCGGCCAATATGCTGGGTATGACCCGTCCCTACCCGGCTCCCCTCACCAGGCTGAACAGCGCCCGCTTTGGTGGGGTGGACGTGGTTTCGGTGGGGAACCTGGAAGGTGAAGAGGTGCTGGCCCAAGATGATCCCCTGGACCGTACTTACCGGCGGCTGGTCTTTGACGGGGAGCGTCTGACGGGCTTCATCCTGGCCGGTAAGGTGGATGGCGCGGGTGTGTACACGGCCCTGGTGAAATCGGGCCGCCCGGCGTGGGCTTACCGCCGGCAGTTGCTGGAAGGTCAGGTGGGAAGCGTCTCTTTAGGAACCCTTTTAGAACAAGGGAAAAGGGATCTCAGTCAGAGCAGCTACATAAATACTGCTACATAAAATTAAGATGCCGCTTAAGATACCGCCCGGGAATCCAGAAAGATCAAATTTGCAGAAAGGAGAGGTATTCCATGAAGGGTACCAGTTCAATTGACCCGGCTTCCCTGCAGATGCTTAAAATTGCCCGTGAGGAAGGTCTTCAAACCGCCTGGGATCGTTACCTGGCGCAGCAGCCCCGGTGCGGTTTTGGCGAACTGGGTCTTTGTTGCCGGAACTGTAACATGGGCCCATGCCGCATCGACCCCTTTGGAGATGGTCCGCAGAAAGGAGTTTGCGGGGCTACAGGTGATATTATAGTGGCGCGAAACCTGCTAAGGATGATTGCCGCCGGAGCGGCAGCGCATTCGGACCACGGACGGGACATTATCGAAACCCTGAGGGGAGTTGCTGCCGGGGAGATCAGGGATTATACCATTAAAGATGAAAATAAACTTAAGGCCCTGGCCCGGGAATTTGACATTCCCACCGAAGGGAAGACGGTTCAAGACATAGCTGGAAAACTGGCGGAAACAGCTCTGGAGGAGTTCGGGACCAGGAAAGGTTACCTGCAGGCCGTTGACCGGGTTCCCCAAAAACGCAAAGAAATATGGGGAAAGCTAGGCATCACCCCCCGCGGGATCGACCGGGAAGTGGTGGAAGCCATGCACCGTACCCACGTTGGCGTGGACAACGACCCGGCCAATCTCATTTTGCACGGCCTGCGCTGCAGCCTCTCTGACGGTTGGGGCGGTTCGTTGCTGGCCACGGAGTTTTCCGATGTTTTATTCGGCACTCCCCGCCCGGTGAGGGGCCGGAGCAACCTGGGCGTCATCAGTAAAGAGGCGGTGAATATTCTCGTCCACGGCCACGAGCCCGTCCTGTCGGAGATGCTGGTGGCGGCGGCACAGGATCCCGACTTAATTTCCGCCGCCGGGGCCGAAGGAGCCAGCGGCATCAACCTGGTGGGGATGTGCTGTACCGGCAACGAAATTCTCATGCGCCACGGCATTCCCGTCGCCGGCAATTTCCTCCAGCAGGAACTGGCAGTAATTACCGGGGCCCTGGAGGCGGTTGTGGTTGACGTGCAGTGCATCATGCCCGCCCTCGGTCAGCTGGCTGCCTGCTACCATACAAAGTTTATCTCCACCTCGCCTAAGGCAAAATTCCCCGGAGCCATTCATATCCCGTTTCATGAACATAACGCTATGGAAACCGCCCGCGAAATTATTCGTCAGGCCATCGAAAATTATCCCAACCGGAACAAAAACCGTGTCTTTATTCCCGAAGAAACCGCTGAATACGTGGCCGGTTTCAGTGTGGAGGCTATTTTAAGCGCCCTGGGCGGTACCCTTACCCCGCTCATAGAGGCCGTGAAAAACAAAAAGATCAGGGGAATTGCCGCTCTGGTGGGTTGCAATAACCCGAAAGTTACCCATGATTACAACCATGTGAACATGGCGAAAGCCCTGATTGCCCGGGACGTGCTGGTAATCGAAACCGGCTGCGCGGCCATTGCCAGCGCCAAGGCGGGGCTGCTTCTACCGGAGGCGGCGGAGCTGGCCGGCGCGGGCCTGGCGGAAGTTTGCCGGGCGCTTGGCGTGCCTCCTGTTTTACACATGGGTTCCTGTGTAGACATCAGCCGGATTCTGACGGTTGCCGCAGCACTGGCCAGAGAACTAGGCGTGGACATTGCCGACCTCCCGGTGGCCGGGGCGGCGCCCGAGTGGATGTCGGAAAAGGCGGTAAGCATCGGTGCCTATGTGGTTGCTTCCGGAATTTTCACCGTTTTAGGCACGGTACCTCCCGTTTTGGGGAGCAACGTGGTGGCGGATCTGCTTACCAGGCAGGCAAGGGATCTGGTGGGCGGTTATTTTGCGGTGGAAACAGACCCCTTCAAAGCAGCTGAATTAATCATCGCTCATATTGATGCTAAACGGGCCGCTCTGGGCATTTAGGGGGTGAGCAGAATGCCGAAAGAAGTCTTAATCCGTTTCGACCGTTGCCTGGGCTGCCGTTCCTGCCACCTGGCCTGCGCCGTGGCCCACTCCAGCGCCGGCAGCCTCTTGGGCGCCGTGTTGAACGGTGAAAAACCCCGCGCCCGCATTTTTGTCCACCAGGTGGGTGAGCACAAAGCCCCCCTGAACTGCCGCCACTGCCAGGATGCCCCCTGTATTGACGCCTGCATAGCCGGGGCCATGCACCGGCAGGAGGACGGTACCGTGACCAATGTAGGCGGCGTCCAGCAGTGCACTGCCTGCTGGATGTGCGTTATGGTCTGCCCGTATGGTGTAATTCGTAGCGATGCGGATGGTACCATGGCCCTGAAGTGCGACCGGGAGTGCCGGGATGAAACGGGGATACCGGCCTGCGTACGCGCCTGCCCGACCGGGGCCCTGGTTTACGAAGAGGTAGACGACTACAGCGGACAGCGGCGGTTCGACGTCTTGCACCGTGCGTTGAGCAATGTGTAGTTTTGGGGGTGGACGCGGAACATCAGAGGTCCGGTCACACTGAAAATGCAAAACCAGGTCTGGTAATCCCGGGCCTGGTTTTGCAAATACAAATGTCTTCCGAAAGAAAGTTTACTTCTCCCCGCAATTATGCTACAATGATCACTGTTAGAGTCCCCCTGCCCCGGGAAAGGAGACGTTTCATGGGGGTGCCCCGGTTTGATTCCCCGGAAGAGGAAATAAAAAAGTGGGCCCGGTCCATTGCCCTGATCTGCTTAAGCGAGGAGTTCCAGGAACTCAAAAACGAGCTGGAGCAGATTTACCGGCAGGCGAATCTGGAAGACCCGGCCATTACCGCTTTTCAGGACGCCCTCTACGCCTTTTTGGCCCAGGAAGAAGACAATCTCTTTTCGCTCGGGGGCCTTTTGTAAGATGCGCGTCATCATCACCGAACACGCCCGCAAAAGGCTGAACGACTTGCGTCAGGATAAAATCACGGTGGCGGACATCATTAACGCCGCCGGCGGCATCCCGGGGCGGATCCCGACGGCCACCCGTTTTCGGGGCTTCCTGGCCAAATCGGGCCGGGTCTTCGATCTGGTCGCCAAGGATATTCCCGACGGCCGGCTGGTGATTACAATTATTGGGAAATGAACTGCCAGCCAGGTAACGCGTCGCCGGCGCCGCTGCGGCGACGGTTCACTTAGCCGGCAGCGATTAGGTCAGGTTACGGGGAGGTGAACAAATGGCCTTTACAGCAACGGAGAAGCAGGCAGTCATCGAAATGTATAAATTGCACGAAAACGATACCGGCTCGCCGGAAGTGCAGGTGGCTCTTTTAACCCGGCGCATCAACAACCTTACCGAGCACCTGAAAATCCATAAAAAAGATTTCCATTCCCGGCGCGGGCTTTTAAAGATGGTCGGCCACCGGCGGGCGCTGTTGAATTACCTGCGGGAGCGTAATTTCGAACGTTACCGCACGTTGATTGAAAAGTTAGGTCTGCGCAGGTAGGTAATGATGGGAGAAGCGGGGGTTAACCCCGCTTTTTCTAAAATTTTGCGCCGAAGGAGATAATAAATCAGGAGAGATAATAAAATGAAGAGAAAACAGGAGGTTTAATTTTTTATGTCTGAAGAACAAAAAATCCTGGAAAAGGAAATCGAGATCGGGGGCCGGCGGCTGACCCTGCAGCTGGGCAAAGTGGCCCGGCAGGCCGGCGGCTCCGTTCTGGTCCGGTACGGCGATACAGTGGTGCTGGTCACGGCCACCATGGCGCCGGAGATCCGCGAAGGAATCGATTTTTTCCCGCTGACGGTGGATTATGAAGAGAGGCTTTACGCGGTGGGCCGGATCCCCGGCGGATTCATCAAGCGCGAAGGCCGGCCCAGCGAAAAGGCCATTTTGAGCGCCCGCCTGATTGACCGCCCCATCCGCCCGCTTTTCCCTAAAGGCTTCCGGAACGAGGTGCAGGTGGTAGCAACCGTCCTCTCCGTCGACCAGGACAACGCGCCGGAGATCACTGCTATGATCGGGGCTTCCGCCGCCCTGCACATCAGCGAAATTCCTTTCGGCGGGCCCATCGGCGGCGTGATCGTGGGTCTGGTGGACGGGCAGTTTGTCCTCAACCCCACCCTGGCCCAGGCGGAAAAAAATCAGCTGCATCTCGTCGTGGCGGGCACGGAGGAGGCCGTAATGATGGTGGAGGCCGGCGCCCGGGAGGTGCCCGAGGAAACCATTATCGAAGGAATTGCTTACGGACACGAAAAGATTAAAGAAATTGTCAATTTTATAAAAGCTTTCCGGGAAGAAGCCCTGGCCCTCGGCCTGGCGAAGCCGAAGTTCGAGCCGGTAATCGAGGAAATTAATCCAGAGGTGGAGCAGGCCATCGCCGGCGAGGCGGAGGAAAAAATCAGGGCCGCGGTGCAGCGCTGCATCGCCGAAAGGCTGGACAAAAAAGAAAGGGAAAAATTCTTCGAAGAAGTGAAAACCCGGCTGGCGCAGGCGTATTTAGAAACCTTTCCCGAAGAAGAGAAAAGCATTCAAAAGGTTTTGGAAAACACCGAAAAGAAAGTCGTCCGGGAGTTCATTATCAAACACAAAATCCGCATCGACGGCCGGACCCTGGACGAGGTTCGCCCGCTGGCCATCGAGGTGGGGCTCTTGCCCCGGACGCACGGATCGGCCCTTTTCCGGCGGGGGCAAACGCAGGTACTTTCCACCGTGACCCTGGGCCCCATTTCCGACGAGCAGATTTTAGACGGGCTGGACGTGGAGGAGACCAAGCGGTTCATGCACCACTACAATTTCCCGCCGTACAGCACCGGGGAGGTAAGGCCCATCCGGTCCCCGGGGCGCCGGGAGATCGGGCACGGCGCGCTGGCCGAGCGGGCGCTGGAGGCGGTTATTCCGGGGGAAGACGTCTTTCCCTACACCATCCGGATTGTGTCCGAGGTCCTGGAATCCAACGGCTCCACGTCCATGGGGAGCGTTTGCGGCAGCTGTTTAAGCCTGATGGACGCGGGCGTGCCGATCAAGGCCCCGGTTTCCGGGGTGGCCATGGGCCTGGTGAAAGAGGGCGACGAAGTGGCCGTGTTGACGGACATCCAGGGGATTGAAGACCACCTGGGGGACATGGATTTTAAAGTGGCCGGTTCGGCCGGCGGGGTAACGGCCCTGCAGATGGATATCAAAATTCCCGGGGTGACGAAGGAAATCCTGGCGAAGGCCCTGGCCCAGGCCCACGAGGGGCGGATGTACATCCTGCAGAAGATGCTGGAAGTCATTCCCGCCTACCGCCCGGAACTGTCGCCGTATGCGCCGCGCATCCTGCACATGGTAATCGATCCGGATAAAATCAGGGACGTCATCGGTCCCGGAGGCCGGATTATTAAAAAGATCATTGAAGAAACCAACGCCGAAATCGATATTGAAGACGACGGCCGGGTTTTTATCGCCGCCGTTGACCCCAAGGGGGGCCGGCGGGCGATGGAAATTATCGAAAGCCTGACGAAGGAAGTCGTTACCGGCGCCATCTACACCGGAAAAGTCACCCGGGTAACCGATTTCGGGTGTTTCGTGGAAATTATTCCGGGAGTCCTGGGCCTGCCCGGAAAGGAGGGTCTGGTCCACATCTCGCAGCTGGCGCACCAGCGCGTCAACAAGGTGGAAGACGTGGTGAAGGAAGGCGATACCATCGTGGTCAAGGTGCTGGGCTACGACAACCAGGGACGGTTGCGCCTTTCCCGCAAAGATGCTCTGCCGGCGGAGCCCAGGCGCACCCCCGGCGCGGGAGCTCCCCACAGGCGTCCGGCGCGGGCCAGGGAGGCGCGCAGGTAAACCACCAACCACCATTTGGAGGGGGATAGTTAAGTCGTTATGTACCAGAGAGTGGTGCTGGACAACGGAGTGCAAATCTTGACGGAAGACATCCCCCACGTCCGCTCGCTCGCCCTGGGTGTCTGGGTGGACGTGGGTTCGCGGGACGAACCGGAAGAGCTGGCGGGGGTATCCCATTTTATTGAACACCTCCTTTTTAAGGGGACCGGGAAGCGCACGGCCAGGCAAATCGCCGAGGCGCTGGACGCCGTGGGCGGGCAGTTAAACGCCTTTACCACGAAAGAATTTACCTGTTTTTACGCCCGGGTGATGGACGAATACTTCGATCTTGCCCTGGACGTTCTGGCGGACATGATTTTTAACCCCCTTTTTAAACCGGAGGATATCGACCGGGAAAGAAACGTGATCGTCGAAGAAATCAAGATGTACGAAGACACCCCCGACGAACTGGTCCACGACGTCTTTGCCAACACCATCTGGCAGGGCCATTCCCTGGGGCGCCCGATCATCGGCAACGCCGAAATCATCGGGGGCTTAAGCCGGGAGCAAATCCTCGCTTACTTTCAGGAAAATTACCGCCCGGGGAATTTCCTTGTGGCCCTGGCCGGGAATATCGACCACCAGCAGGCCGTGGAAAAAATCCAAAAGGTTTTTCGAGACGCGAACGGGCAGGCTTCGCGCCGCGAACAAAGCCGGCCCGTGCCGCAGCACCTGGTCACCTGCCGGCAAAAAGAAACGGAGCAAATCCACTTATGCCTGGGCGCGCCGGGGCTGCCCCTGGACCACGGGCAAATTTACGTGTTCCAGATCATCAACACCATTTTGGGCGGCGGCTTAAGTTCCCGGCTGTTCCAGGAAATCCGCGAAAACCGCGGCCTGGTCTACTCGATTTACTCTTACCACAGCAGCTACCGGGACACCGGGCTTTTTTGCGTATACGCGGGCTTAAGCAAAAATAACGTGGCGCCGGTCATGGAACTGGTTTTCAACGAAATCAGGAACATCCAGCAAAACGGGATTACGGACGAGGAATTGCGCCGGGCCAAAGACCAGATGAAGGGGAATTTATTTTTAAGCCTGGAAAACGTCAGCACGCGGATGAGCAGGCTGGCCAAATCCCAGCTTTACCTGGGAAAAGTGGTTCCGCCGGAAGAAGTGGTGGAAAAAATAAACCAGGTGACGGCAGAGCAGATCAGGGAGTTTGCCCGCACCGTGCTGGTTCCGGAAACCTTCGCCATCGCCAGCGTCGGCCCGTGGGACGACTGCGCCGCTCTGCACCAGGCGGCGGGACGGGCGATGTGAGAAAAGTGTTTTTTAAGAGGTTGGGGGTTCATGGCCTCATCATATGTTCCGGAAGATAACTACGCTTTCCCGGGAAGGATTCCGTCCGTAAATACCCATTTGTTGGGCGCTGTTGCCCCGGTAGCGCACCGCCAGGAGTTTCTCGCAGGTTAAACCGGCCCGCTCCCCGATTTCGGCCGTCAGTTCGTCGACGAGCACCGGTTCCCCGCAGTACTGGGCATTTCCCACCACAAGCGCCACTTTCGCCCCGGGCCGGCAGACCCGCCGGAGTTCCCGGAGGCAGATGTACAGGTCGAGAAAATACCCCTCGATCATCCGGGAAACCCGGGGGTCGTTGCTTTTGGCGCGGATCTCCGCAACCGACCGAACGAGCCCCGCCGGAGGCGCGTAGTCTTTTGCCGCCGGCCGCTCCGGGCGGGCCTCGGGATGGGAGTGGAAGCTCTGGTACCGGAGCTTCCGGAGCTCGCTCCAATCCAGGAAACCAAACATGAGCTCGATTCCGAAGACCCGGGTGTAGTCGTGGCGATTGGGGTAAGGCGGGGAAGTGATGACGGCCGAATAGACGGACGAGGGGTCGGGAAGCTGCCGGGCATCCGCCCGCCCGATGCGCCACCACCGGGAACGGCGCGGGAATTTTACTTCCTGGAGATCCGCCAGCATCGTTTCCACGCGCCCGGTCAGGGCGGCCGGGATATCGGCAACGTCGGCTTGGCTGGCGACCCATTTCAGCCACCCGCCGGTGGCGACGGCGCGGCTATACCGGGGAAGAATGGCGAGTAAGGCGGTGCGGAAGAAGCAGCGTTCCGTTTCCGTGCCCGAAAGGCCGGCGATGTTCCCGTCAATTGCGTCGAAAGCGGCCAGGACACGGTTCGGGAGGGCTTTTTGGACGAGGTCGGGGTAATTCCGGGCGGGACCGGTCCAGCGGCCGGGATTCAGACTCTCTTTAAGCCGGTGCCAGGTCCGGAAAAGGCCGGGCAAACTGTAATGGGCGATTTTCGCCCGGGTGACCAGCACGGCCAGCGGAGACAGATCGTAACCGACGGCCGGGATCCCTCTCTCTTTTGCCGCCAGTAAGGTTGTCCCCGCCCCGGCAAAAGGGTCGAGGAGGTAATCTGCCGGCCCAAGGCCCCATTCCTCAATCAGAGCGTGAACCAGCTCGCTGGTAAAGCTGTGCGGAAAAACGTACCAGCGGTGGATGGGCTTATCCTGCAAGGGTTTTGGAGTCACCCACCGCCGCCAGGCCTGTCTTTCTTCAACCGGGTAGTTTACCATCGTCGGCATCATCTCAGGTGTTCATGCCCGATAAACTGGTAAGCGGGCTTTGGAAATTCAATCTTCACCGGCTGCCGGTAAATCGGATGGGCGAGCAGGAGCTCACCCTTGTCCAGGCGCGTCAGGTGCGCTTTCACGTCCTGGGCGATAAACCGGTAGGCGGCGTCGGCGAGTTCGGAAGAATCGCTCCGGCCGATTACCTTTGTCGCGCAATTTCCGATTACCTGCCCGTGAACCTCGCTCATAAATTGTTCGGCGGAAATCAGCACTACCCCCAGGGAACGGCCCCGGGCCGCAATGTCCAGCACGTATTCCAGAATTGAGGACTCTCCTTCCCCCCGGCGGGCCGGCGCGTATTTGTTCAGTTCGTCGACGAAAATGATCACCCTCCTGGGGAGGTCGTTTCTTTCGTCAACGGTGGCTTCGGCGTACATTCCGTAAACCTCCTGGATAATGTGGCCGAAAACCAGCGCCCGTTCTTCGTCGGTTAGTTTGGCAAGATCGACCACGGTAATCTGCCCGCCCTCGATCCGGCGGATTTCGTCCCCCAGGTTGGCGGCTCGGCGCGCAGCGCGCTGCTCTACGAACACCCCGGACTGCCGGTTGCGGACCACCCGGCGGAGGATGCGCACAAAACGCCCCACGGACGAAGCGCGGACTTCGCCGACCGCCTGGGGAACGCCCTTCTCCATCAAGGGAGGGCCGTTCAAGAGGCTGTTCCAGGTAGTTACGCTTCGCCACCTGGGCTCTTGATTCATGATTCCATGTTGAATTTCCCCGATCAAAGCGCCCAGGGTATCCCACGGGTCGGGAACGCGAATGAGCAGGCCCAGGCCGGGACCGGGACGCAACCGGTTGCCGATCACATCTTCTAAGGAATAGGCATAAGTCAGGAACTGGTCCGGGGGCTCGCCGAAACAATTGGGAAGCCCCGTGGTTTGGGTTTCCTTTCCCCAGGGAAGCAGGTAGCGTACATTTTCAAAGGGCTTGGGCCTGAGGCCGAGGAACTCCCAGAGCTCGTGCTCCTCCGGCTTCATCCCTTTCCGGGGCCGGTCAATGACCAGGAGGTCGTTTTGTTTGACGTTCAGCAGGATGACCGCGATGTCTTTGGTGCCGGCGGTTTGCAGGATTGACTGGATAAGGAACAGGGCGTAGGATGTTTTGGTCGCCAGGCCGGAAATTCCGGCGATGTTCACGTGGGCGCCCTCCGGTCCCAGGACGTACCGCTTATCGAGGTACACGCGTACCCGGGTGCCGTTGGACATCCGGATCAGTCCGGCAGGGATAGTGATTTTTTCTCTGTGTTCTTTTTCGTATTCGAACATCTTGTCGATGCCCAGGGCCACGTGGATCCCCTGTTCTTCCGCGAACCGCACCGGCGCTTCGTTCTGCACCGGCATGTAAATACCCATGGGGTAGCGCTTGGGTTCGGAGGGGTCGTGGTTGGCCAGCACGCTGACCTCGGCCACATTTGCCCCCTGGCGGGGGGTCTGGGGCGTTGTCGCGGTACTCCCGAAATCGCTGGCGATAAAGTTGGAAAGGTGCGACGGGGCATCGGTAATTTGCCTGATGTTGGTGACCAGGCCGAAGGTGCGGGTACCCTCCATCTGCTCCGCCTCAACGATGTCGAAGGGGTTGACGATTTCTTCGGGGGCCAGCCAGAAGAAAAACTTTTCGGAAGAGTTCGGTTCGCGTTCGGTCGCCGAAGCCTTTCCGATGATCCGGCCTGCTTCGCTCACCGGTTCGTTCACCATTTTTTCCATTTCCTCCGCCATAGCTGCTGTGAACCTCCTTTGCGATCAATCAAAGTGAGGCAGGGCCGCCGGCGGCAACCGGCCACTTCAGTCCCGCCTTCAGGACATCCCGGGTAACAAAACCGTTTTTTACCGCCTGTTCCGCCAGATAGACGGGATAAAGGTGGGCGTGCCAGCGGCTGTCCCGGCCGTGCGGCGTTGCCTGGCGTTCCGCGACGAGCGCCGCCGAAATTTCGTCGATGAGGGAGGAAGGTACCGCCTCGCCTGCCGGGTTGGGGAGTTCCACCTTCACCACCCCCATCAGTGGATAATCCAGGTGTCTTTGCTCTCTGATCCGGACGTACCAGAAGGCGGCCTTGCCGGCACGGGTTGCGTAGGCGCAGGTTCTCGCTGCAAACGGGAGTCCGGCCAGGAGTTCGTAAAGATTGACTATTTTTCCTCCCCGGGCGCCGGGAAGCTTAAAGACCGGTTCGCGGCTGAAAGACTTGGTTACGCCCAGAAAATGCCGGACATTTTTCCAGGCGTGCAAATCCTTGCCCAGGCTGCCGTCCAGGACCAGCCAGTGCCCGTCCGGGCGCTCCAGGCTGCGGCCGAGTTCGTCTTCGAGTTTGGCCATCAGATGGTGTGCTTTATGTGCCGCCCGGGAACGGGGCTCTTTTCCCGGAGCGGTCTGCTCCGTTTCTCCGTCTTCTTCCATGGTATCGTGGAAGGCGTACCCGGGCCCGGCCCTTTGCACCAGTTCCTGGACCTTTTCTCCGAAGGAGACGGCATTTTTGTCCATCATGAGCACGATCCGGTGTTTTACCCGGGCCACCTTGATCTGTCCGTTGTCCTTCCGGAAGACCGCCGCCGCTCCGATTTGGGCAACGTGGACCGGGCTGCGCCGGTTGCCTTCCACCACGTCGCCCAGGAAGAAGGTCCGGGCCGACCCGTCCAGGAAATAACGGAACAGGTGCCGCCTGGTCCGGTGAAGGGGCGTCAACTCCACGCAGGGCCGGCGGTTTGGTGCTTCCGCGAGGACGTCCAAAACTTTTTCGTCGCCCGTGCGAAGACGGTCAATGACCTCTTCGTGATCCGGTCGCATCAGATCCTCCATCGCCTGCCCGGTGGCCGGGAGAACCTTGCCTTCCCGGCAGATCACCGCGAGGGCCGGCTGGAGGCCGGCAAAAGGGTTCCTCATTTCAGGCTTTCCTCCAGCGATTGCTTGATTTCGGCCAGCTCCTCGCCGGTCAGGCCCCACAGCCGGGCGGCCCACCGGTCGATCTCGTCTTCAATCCGCTTTATTTCCCCGGCCTCTCCTTTGGCGGCCGCTTCGTGCGCCGCCCGGGAAAGGGCGGCCAGCGTCCGGTGCCGCTCGTCCCCGGCGGTAAAACGAGGAATGTTCAGGTTGTTTAAAACATGGGGATCGGGATGAAGCACAATGTAATTGCGGACGGCCAGCCGGGCCGGGCTGGAATTGATGGCGGCGCAAAGATAATGCGCCTCTTGCTGCGTTTTACATTCGACGAGAATACAGGTATGGTCCGGAATTACCGGTTTAACGCGGTCGCCGGCGGGCATCTGGCCAACCACCGCGGCGTCTAATTCATTGGCCACCTCGCGCCAGACGACCTTCCAGGGGGAAAAGGTAAAGGGGCTTACGTTAAACATCGACCAGTACGGGTCATTTTCCCGGAAATAACGGCGGAAAGCGGGTCTGTTTTGGAGGATTTTTTCGAACCTGGAAAGGTAGGCGTGGGCTTTCGGGTAATTCCCTTCCATTTTTTCTCTGGCAATGCCCCGCCGGGTTGCCGGATCCTGCGTCATTAAAATGTGCGCCGACGGGGCGGCCTGCCAACGGCGGACGTCGCGGCCGCGCAGCAGGGGGTAGAGGAGGTCGAGTTCGACCGCGGCCTGGGTAGGGGGGATTTTCCGCCTGACCCCTTCCGTGATGTTGGCGACGATGGCCAGGCCGCCGGGCCTGAACCCCGTAATTTCCACCCAGTAAATCCCATTGACGCCGCCTGTAAATGAACCTGCGTGTGCTGAGTAAGGTGACTTACCCAAAACTTTGCGAAGAGCGCGCAGGGCCAGTTCCCTGGCCGTGATCCAGGCCGAGGTCTCTTCCGCCCTGTCCACCGGTTCGGCGAACCACTTGCGAAAGGTAACCTTTTCCGTAGTCACTTCCTCGTACGGTGTATCGAAACCGATGGCGCTCCCCCGGCCTTCGCTCCTCTTTTTCCAGTACTGGTAAGATACCGGGTAGCGCACCGGGTGGCCCTTGGCAAAAACGGCCACGGCGGTGCGGTTCGTCGCTCCTTCAAAGGGCTTCAGCTCCACCATGTCTTCCACCGCCAGGGGGCCGAAGGGGGTTTTGTCGGGTAAAAGAAAGCGCCGGAAACCCTGCCCGGCCCCGGAAGTTTTAAAAAGGCTTTGGGAAAGGACGAAACCCAGCTTGCCGCCCCGCCGCAAGTAGCGGTCCGCCGCCACGTAGGTCATCAGCATGGAGATGTCTTTCTTTCCTTTGCCGAGGATGGTGTCCATCCCGCCGTGGGGGAAAAGACCGTAGTGCTCCCATAAAGGCTTGGTTTGCTGCCGGTATTCATCCGGCAGGTGTTCCCAATTTACCCAGGGGGGATTGCCGACAATATAGTGGCAAGGCTCAAGGAAAAGCGGCGCAAAAGCATTTTTAATGATCCGGGCCCAGACGCCGTTTAAGCCCTGTTCGTGCAGTTCCCGGAGTTGCCGGTAGAGAGCCTTCAGTTCGTTCTCGGCGGCCGACAGTTCCTCCGGCTCCAGCCGGGCTGCTTTTGTCAGGCGGGCAAGAAAGGCGCCTTCCCCGATCCCCGCCTCAACGGCTTCGTCGAGAACGTTGCTTAGACAGTCCATTCGTTCCTGGCCGGCAAAAACGGCAGGGATGCGAAAAACGCCGGCGGATGTTTTTAAGGGGTAAACATCGCCGTCGAACAAGCCTGTCCCCTGCGAAGGGGTAAGAATTGAGTCCGCCTGGTAAACGGGGATATCGATTTCACCTTTTCTGTGTTTCAACAAGTCGCCCAGGGCCAGGAGATAATTTGTGCGGGCAGCGATTACCGCCAGAGGGTTCAGGTCGATCCCGACAACGTTTTTCAAAATGAGTTCCAATGTTTCCGAAGGGTTCTGATTTTTGCGCGCTGCCCGGTCGCGGATATGTTTGATGAGGATGACCAGAAAAGTACCTGACCCGCAAGAAGGATCGAGCACGCGCCTGGTCGCGTTCCCGAGGTCGGCCTGCCCGAGGGTTTGCCGGACGAGGCGCTCGGCCAGCCAGTCCGGGGTGTAATATTCGCCGAGATCGTGGCGGATCTCCCGGGGCAAAAGATAGTGATAAAGCTTCTTTAAAAGGTCGCGGGCATTTTCCGGAGCCAGTTCCAGGGCGCCCGGATCGTATTCGGCCAGGCGCTGGACCAGCTGGCCGGTTGCTTCTTCAATGTCTTCGTTCCAGGCGGCAAGGTACCATCCGAAAAAGTCGCCCTCCAGGAAATTGCGAATTCCGTATTCTCTAAAGAGACCTCCCCTTTCCAGTTCCAGGAAAGTTCTCCGCAAGGCATCCCCTTCTTTAACCGGGGAGTTTGCCAGGGGAGCGGAGGAGTTCCCGGCGAACCGGGCTGCCGCAAGAGAGGCCACCAGTTTGATGAGCAGCGCGTAGTAGGTATGGAGAGCGAAGAAGACCCTGGCAGCTAAATGGGGATCGCGGTGCGTTCTCGCCCCGGCCCTTCTTCCCGATATTTCGTATTCAAGATCGTGCAGTTCCAGACTGATTCCCATTCCGGTGACAAAGTTACGGAATTCTTCTTTGTTTTCGATCCGTTCAGCCCATTCTTTGTAATCAGTCGCTTCGCTGAAAAAGAGCCGCCATTGCTCAAAGAGCTTGACCACCAGGGGATGTTTGCTGGTATGAAGAGCGGTGTAAAGCGCTCGCACCGCCCGTTGGGCACGTAGTGTACGCGGTCCGAAGTCTTCGAGCAAATTTTCGGGGATGAGTGCCGCTCCGGCGGAAAGCGAAAAGAGAAGGCGTAGAAAACGCTCCGTTGTGGCCGGGGTGACGGGGGCCGGGTCATCGATAGACCAGCCTTCGCCAACGCGACGGACAAAAATGAAATGGAAGCCGTCCGTGACCACTCCGGAAAGCCGGTGGGCTTCCCGGCGTTCCCTTACGGCTACGTCGAGGATGTAATTTTTAACCTGCCGGATCGCTTCCTGGTTGGCGTGTCCCTTATTTGTGGGTTTAAGGATGCCCGGTTTTTTATATTCCAGGATAAGTCGGTTATAAACCGAATCCACCCGACCCCGGGCCACGGAAAATTCGTCCCGGGGAACGATCGTCAGGCCGGCTGCGCTGCCCGCCGCTTCCATAATCCGGGCGGCTTCCCGCCGGAAATCCGCTTCCGTTCCGCCGCGGTTTGCTGCCTGCCGCAACTCCCTGGCGACCACGGCAGCCTGTTCCAGGGCAATTTTTTCAATTTCTACGCTCATAAACGGACCCTCTTATCTGTCTGGCTGGTAATCCCGGCTTTTTCCATGGTCATTTTAAACAAAAATTCGCTCCGGAGAAAGGAATTCCTGCCGGCCCGGAGCAATTCAGTCATGGAAAATGTAATTTACTTTGACATTACCATGGCAATATGCTAATATATTCGTACTTGGGAAAGTACCTTAATTGCCAAATTTGGAGGTGTTTTATTTGGAAAGGATAATCAGTCCCATGGAAGCCAGGGATAAGCTGGGTCAAATTATAGAGGAAGCCTATTATAGCGGAAATCAATTTATCATTGCCCGGCGGGGAAAGCCGATGGCGGCTATTATCCCCATCAGCGAGTATCAAAAATGGCAGAAAGAAAAGGAAGAGTTTTTTAATTTAATTGGCGAGGTTTGGGAGGCCAATAAAGATGCAGATCAAGAACAGGCAGAAAAAGACGTTCTGGAAGCTGTTCAAGAAGTTCGCCGGAAAAAAAGATGAGAAAGGCGGTCCTCGACACCAATGTTTTGATTTCCGGCTTGATTAGTCCTCGCGGAACACCGGCCAAGCTACTTGCCGCCTGGCGGGCGGGGAAGTTCGAGCTGGTTGTGTCTCCAAAAATAATCGCCGAAATTAATGAAGTCCTCCACAGGGAAAAAATCAAGCGTTACTTTCATCATCTCGGGGAAAATTTACCAGGTAAATTTATTGCCGGTCTAAAGCGCCTGGCTACAGTCGTTCCCGGTCAAAGGGAAGTTAAAATAGTGAGCGCCGATCCGGATGACGACATTTTCATTGCTACCGCCGTCGAATCGGAAGCAGATTATACTGTCAGCGGAAACAAACACCTCCTGGAATTAAGTATGTACAAAGGGATAAAAATTATCACGCCCGCCGAATTTCTCCGGATACTTGAATTAAGTTAGGGTAACTTTTTTGCGCTCACCCGCCGCGTAGGCCTCCTCCAGGATTTCGACCACGTGTTTGACCTGCACGGGCGGGCCGTATTTTTCCGCCCCGTGCATGAGCTGCAATAGGCAGCCGGGATTGCCGGTGGCGATGACCTCCGTGCCGGGCGGGAGGTCGGCCATCTTGCGGCGCAAAAGGGCCTCGGCCATTTCCGGGTGGGTGAGGTTGTAGATGCCGGCGCTGCCGCAGCAGCGGGCTTCGTCGGGCATCTCCAGCAGCGTGAGCCCCGGCACCTGCCGGAGCAGACGCTTGGGGGCGTCGGCGACCCCCATGACGTTTTTCAGGTGGCAGGAGGCCTGGTAAGCAACCTGGCGGGGGAAAGAGCCCCGCGGCGGGAGAAAACCGGTTTGTTCCAGAAGCTGGGCGATGTCAATTACTTTCCGGGAAAATTCCCGCGCCCTGTCCGCGTAAACGGGGTCGCCGGCGAGAAGCTCCGGGTACTCCCGAAGAGCCGCCCCGCACCCGCCGGCGTTGGTCACTACGTAATCCACCCCGGCCGCCAGGAAGGCGTCGATATTCCGGCGGGCCAGCTTTTTGGCCTGCTCGCGGCTGCCGTTATGCAGGTGCAGGGCACCGCAGCAGCGCTGGCCGGCCGGGGCCGTCACCTGGAAGCCGTGCCGCTCCAGGAGGCGGGCCGTGGCCAGGTTTATTTCGGCGAAAAGGACGTCCATCACACAGCCCAAAAAAAGGCCCGCGGTGCGGCCGTTTCCCGCCTTTACCCCTGTTCCGTTTTCTTCCCTTCCGTTTTGATTTGCCCCGGTCAGAATTGCCCTGGCCGTTTTGGCCGGGACTTCCGGTAAAATTCGTTCTATTTCCCGGACGGCGGGCGGAAAAAGCCTCAGGATGCCCAGCCGCCGGGCTGCGGTCCGCAAGCCGGAGCGCTGGTAAAAGCGCAAAAGCCGCCCGGCCAGTTCCAGTCGCCCGGGGTAGGGGAAAAGAAAGCGCATGGCCAGGTTCAGCAGGAAAGCCCCCTTGCTGCGCCGATAACCGCCTTCGAAAAACTGCCCGCGCGCCTCCTCCACCAAAAACCCGATGCGCACCCCCGACGGACAGACCGCCTCGCAGGCCCGGCAGTCCAGGCAGCTCCAGATCGTCCGGAAAAGGCCCGGACCAGCAGCCAGTTCACCCCGGTTGAGGCCCCGCAGCAACTGCACCCGTCCCCGGGGTGAATCCATTTCCAGCCCGGTTTCCTGAAAGGTCGGACAGTTCCGCACGCACATCCCGCAGTGCACGCACCGCAAATAGAGCTCTTCCGGCAGCGGGTCCAAAACACCTTTCTTAATCGGTATATCTCCTTCCAAAAAAGTTAATAGCCGGTGCCCGGCACCTATATTATTAACTTATTGAGCCAGCGGAAAGATTTTCCCCGGGTTCAGGATTCCCCTGGGATCCAGGGCCTGTTTGATTGACCGCATGGCCCAAAGCCCGTTTTCGCCGTGTTCCCGGGGCATAAAGGGCGCCTTCAAAAAGCCGATGCCGTGTTCGCCCGAAAGGGTGCCGCCCAGTTCCAGGGCGGCCTGGAAAATCTCGGCCACCGCCTGTTCCACGCGCCGCATTTCGTCGGCGTCCCGCTCGTCGCACATGATGTTCGGGTGGAGGTTGCCGTCCCCGGCGTGGCCGAAAATCACGATCTTTAAATCGTATTTGGCGGCAATTTCTTTCAGCCGCCTGACCATTTCGGGGATCCGGCTGCGCGGCACGGTGGCGTCCTCGGAGATTTTGGTAGGCTTGATCCGGGCCACCGCCGGAGAAATGGCTTTGCGCGCCTTCCACAGGTTTTCAGCTTCTCTGGCCGTGCTGGCCACCTGCACTTCCCGGGAGCCCATTTCCCGGCACAAGGCGGCGATTTCGGCAATTTGCTGCGCGAGCACGGCGGCCGGCCCATCGACCTCGATCAGGAGCAACGCCTCCACGTCCAGGGGCAGGCCCAGGTGCAAATATTCCTCCACCACCCGGATGCTCTGGTCGTCCATGAACTCCAGGGCGGCGGGCGTAATTCCCCGGGCGATGATAGCGCTGACGGTACGGGCCGCGTCGTCCAGGCGGGGAAAGAAGGTGAGCAGCGTGCGGGTTGCCTCGGGCGGGGGGATGAACCTCAAAATGGCCTGCGTGATTACCCCAAGGGTCCCTTCGGATCCTACGAAAAGTCTGGTCAGATCGTATCCGGAGACGTTTTTAATGGTCCGCCCCCCGGTGCGGATGACCCGGCCGTCGGCCAGGACCACCTCCAGACCCAGGGTGTAATCCCTGATTACGCCGTATTTGAAGGCCCGGCTGCCGCCGGCGTTTTCGGCCAGGTTGCCGCCGATGGTGGAGGATTTGCTGCTGGAGGGGTCCGGCGGGAAGAAAAAGCCTTTTTCGGCCACGGCCCGGGCGAAATCGTCCGTTACCACCCCCGGCTCCACTACGGCCAGCAGATCGGCGGTGTTGATTTCCAGAATGCGATTCATCCGGGTAAGATCCAGGGCGATTCCGCCCCGCACCGGTACCGACCCGCCGGAAAGGCCCGTCCCCGCCCCCCGCGGTACCACCGGGGTTTGCGTCTCCCAGGCCAGGCGTAAGATCCCCGAAACCTCTTCCGTGTTCGCCGGCCGCACCACCACGTCCGGCTGGCAGCGCCGGAAGGTGGCGTCGTAGCTGTAGGCGTAGCGCGCTTCGGGGGTGCTGAAAACATTTTGTTGGCCGACCAAGGCGGCCAGTTTTTGAATTATCGTCATCTTCGGCCTTACTCCTTCGAAAATAGAGGACAGAGGCAACAGGTACAAAGGCACAAAGGAAATACTTGTGTTGGGGGAAGGTGAAAATAAGGAGGCTCCCCCTTGTTTTAAGGGGATTGTTCCCCTGTTTTCCCCCAGCAGGGGACTAGATTTCCGTCCCCATCAAAAGCCAGTTCCGCTTCTTTTACCGGTTCGTAGCCGGCATCCCGGCAGGGTCCAGCCAGGTCCGGTGTAACCAGGATCTCCTGCAGGTGGAGGGTGTTTTTGATCCAGGCCGCGGAGCATTCCGCCAGAGTTTTTTTCAGGCTTTGGGCCGCTGCCTCCAGGGCCTCCCGGTCGGTTTCAAAGATCAGGGGAAGCATCCCCCGGTTAAGGTATCCCGTGGTAAGGATGTTCAGGTAGGTGGCCCGGCGGTCCATGGCCCGGACAAGCCTTGCCGTGGTAAAGTCGGCCAGGCCGATCCCGTTGGCGTTGCCTTCGGACAGGGGAGAGAGGGACCGGACGAAGATTCTTTTCGCCGGCGGATTTTCCGGCTCCGGCACCCCCTCGATCCGGAAACGGCCGATAATATTGGTATCCATGCCGGTGCCGCTGAAGTTTTTGCCCATTTCGTCCACGATCAGAAGATCGGCGCCGGTAAAGGGGAGGCGGGGCAAAAGGGCGCGCGCCGTTTTTAAAAGTTCGGCTTCGCGGACCGGGATCTCTCCGGCAGGGATGCCTTCGATCAGCACTGTTTGTTCCGCGGCGTCTTCCACCAGGGCTATTCCGCCCAGAACGGGCAAATTTTTCAGCAATACCTGCCCCATGGCGTCCAATGTACCGGCCAGATGCTCCGGCGGCTGCCGGTGAAACAGGGCGGCGCCCGGCACCTTGCCCAGCCCCACCACCAGCATTTTTAAAAGGCCGCTTTCCCGCTCGCCCCGGAAGGCCGTATGCGGCTTGATCCGGTTGATCAGCAGGATACCGTCCGCCACTTTCGCCCGGGCGTCCGCATAAACCGGCAGACCGCCGGCCCGGTCGACTTCTACCACGTCGTCCCCATCCACGATAGGCGCGCCTACACTTTCTTCCGTAATCCCCAGGCCGGCCAGCACCGCCCGCCGCCCGGCCACCGTGCCGCCGCCGTGGCTGCCCATGGCCGGCACCAGGAAAGGCTCCGCGCCGTGCTCCCGGATAAATTCCGCCACCGTGCGCAGGATAGTCAGGTAGTTGGCAATTCCCCGGCTGCCGGCGGTAATGGCCACTCTCGCCCCCGGGGATAATTTTTTCTGCGCGAAGACAGCCGCCAGCGCCAGGCGGGTTTGCTCCTCCACTTCCCTCGCCGTTAAGGCAGACTGCTTTGTTTCTTTTCGCTTCATAAACAGCAGTTTGATTGCCACCACCCCCACGTAATCATAGCAGATTTTTTCTTTCTCCGGCAAGGCGCAAAGAAGAATATTTTCCTTTGTGTCTTTGTGCATGGGAACTGTGTGCCTGATATTTTATAAAGTAGGCGCTATGGAAAATCCAGTCCTAAAACCTGTCCCTTTCCCATATAATGCTAATGGGAGGTGGGACAATGCTGACCGGCTCGCTTGTTTTCGGGCTGATTGTGTTGGCGCTGGCGGGGCTGTCGATCCGGGAAAGGGTAAAAATTCATCTGCTGCGCACCGGTTCGCTGGATTCTTTTCCGGAGACCAAGGCGTCACCCCTTTCCCGGGCGGTGCTGAACCTGGTCGGTCTGGCCGGCGGGATTTATCTGTCGCTGGTGATGCTCCTGGAATTTTTGAAGGTGGATCTGCCCAGCCGGGTTCCGCTCGGTCAGGTCCAGGTGGAACCGCTGGCGGCGCTTTCCATCGGCCTGGCGATCGTCCAGCCTTTTGTTTCAAGGTTGTTTATGCTGCGACGAAGGTGGTAAAAAAATGAGGCTTTTCGAGTTGACGGGGAAAGAAATTGTCAACCTTGCCAACGGGGCGCGCCTGGGCGTGGTCGGGGAAAGCGACCTGGCCATCGACGCGGAAACGGGCCGGGTCTGCTCCATTATTTTGCCCCGCAAGGGCAACCTGCTGAACTTCTGGGTGGATCGCCAGCAATTGATCATCCCCTGGGAAGCGGTACGCAGGATCGGGAAAGAGGTAATTATCGTCGAAATCGATCAGGCCAACTTGAACTTCCGGCGCCACCTGGTATAAGTTTGCCGCATCATCCAGTAGGCGAAGGCCATGATTACCGGGGTGGCCAGCTGGGCGATGGTAAAAAACCCCAGGCCCCAGTGGGGAACGACGTAACCGATCAGAACAAGCGGCATCTCCCGGACAGTTTCTTCCACCGCCCCCCGGAGCAGCTGGTGGTAAAAAACGAACGACCAGAACTGGTACCCGGCCGGCAGATCCTTTCTTTTCAGGTAGAAATACCGGATCAGCAAAATCAAACCGATGGCGGTGCCGATGGGCTGGGCGGGCCAGCGGTCAAACCAGAAATCGGTGGGCCTGCCCAGCACCTCCTGGTTGAAGATGTTCGCCACCCGAATCATGGCGTAACCGAGGGCAATTCCCGGCACTCCCAGGTCGGCCAGCACGTTGAAACTGACGCCTTTGCGCCGGCAGTACCACCAGCCGGCCAGGGCGCCGCCGAACAGGCCGCCGTGCCAGGCCAGGCCACCCTGATAAATTTTGAGCACCTGCAGGGGATCGCGGATAAACCATTCGGGGTAATTGACCAGCACAAACAAAAGGCGCGACCCCGCCACCCCCGCCACAATGGCCACAATGCTCAAATTTAACAAAAAATCCTCGTCGATGCCCCGCCGGCGGGCCTCCCCGTACATGTACCAGACGGCGAACAAAAAGGAAAGGGCCATAAAAATGCCGTACCAGCGCACGGCCAGCGGTCCGATTTGAAAAGCAACGGGGTTTAGATCAACCAGCAATTTCCACATCTCCTCTCCGCACGATTGGAAAACTTAAGCCGCCTTCGTTGGCGACAGCATGGTTTTATGGCGCAGATTACCTTGACTATTATAGCAGGGAAGAACGAAAAAAAACAACCATAAGATTTCTTCGGCGGGTAATACTAAACTGTAGAGGTGGCCGCATTTGGGCAGGGAAAAAAGGGTAAAAACGATCCAGAAAATAGCCGGGCTGCGGGAGTCGGCAGTGATCTGCTATTTGACCGGAGACCGGGAAAACGTGAATACCCGCATAGCGCCCGATGTTCTGCCCGTTTTTTACCGCCACCTGGAAATGATCGGGCGGCGAAAGAGAATCGACTTGTTTCTTTATACCCGGGGAGGAGACATTCTAACGCCCTGGCGGCTGGTGCACCTGATCCGGGAATATGCCGACGAATTTAACGTCCTGGTGCCTTTCCGGGCCTACAGCGCCGGAACGCTGGTCTGCCTGGGCGCGGACGAAATCGTGATGGGGAAAATGGGGGAGTTGGGCCCCATCGACCCCAGCGTCGTAAACGCCTTTAACCCTCAAGATCCCGCCAATCCGGTGGCCCGGATCCCGGTAAACATCGAAGACGTTTACTCGTACCTGACCCTGGCCAGGGAAGTGGCCGGATTAACCAGCGAGGCCGAGTTGGGAAAGGTTTTTGCCTTGCTGGTCGAGCGCATTCATCCGCTTGCTCTGGGCAATGTACACCGGAATTACCTGCTCATACGCTCCCTCGCCGCCAGACTGCTCGGTTTAAGGAAAAACCACGACGTCCGGGCGGAGGTCCAAAGAGTCGTCGATCATTTAACGGAAAAGCTCTATGCCCATAACCATATGATTTCCCGCCGGGAAGCCGCCGAAGAAATCGGTTTGCCGGTTGCCTACCCCTCCCGGGAACTGGAAAAATTTATTTGGGACCTGTATCAGTGCTACGCCGGGGAGCTGTGTTTAAACGAACCTTTCAACCCGGTTCAGCTGCTGCACGGGCCGCGCGCCGAATTCGACGTTGCCGGCGGCATCATCGAGTCGGAGTACGGCCAGGATTGTTTTATTTTTTCCGGGATGGTGGAAAGGAGCGATTTTCCCGAAGCCGGAAAAGTGAATGTGAACATTTTAAAACAGGGGTGGCGGACGGTGATCTGAGAGGCACGGAGGCGCAAAGGCATAAAGGGAAAAAGGGACAGGAACCCGGAGGTACGAAGGCGGGATAGAGCAACATTGTGAGTCGGGAAACGGGAGGAAAAAATGGTGGAGGAAGAAAGAAAAAAGTTCAGTGAGATAAGGTTTACTTATTATCCGGGGGAGGTCAGGTATTGCTATCTCGTGACCGGCACTTCCGGCTTTTTTTCCGCCGATTTCCGGTATCCGGGGTGGCCGGGCGGCGGGCGAGGTAATCTGGTGGTTCCAGAAGTACGGACGGACAGCGCCAACCTTTTCCTTCCGCACGCTTTTCCGCAATCGATCCCAGAACCGGAGGAATAGAAAACAGGGATTCCCCCGTAAGGATGCCCGGACGGCTCAAATGTACCCGGGCACTGCTTTTTTATTATGGTTGGCCGCCGGTAAGATTATACGTTACCCGTTTTTTTTGAATTTAAAAAGAGGTTTTTGGATATTTTATAGCGAAGTTAAATCTTTTAATTTAGACAAAAGGAGGAAATAAGGGGCAAGGCCCCGCGCCATGATGATTAATGTTTTGGTTGCCGGCGCCCTGGGCAAGATGGGCCGGGAGGTTTGCAAGAGCGTTATCTCGGCCGGCGATCTCCGGCTGGTGGGCGCAGTGGACGTGCGCGGCGAGGAGCAGGACATCGGTGCCCTCCTGGGCGGGGAAGAAATCGGAGTCCCGGTGAAAAATGACCTGGAGGAGGAATTAAGCCAGAAAAGACCTGACGTTATGGTGGACTTTACCGTCCCCGAAGCAGCAGCGGCCAACGCAAAGACCGCCCTGCGCTGGAAAGTGCGGCCAGTGGTCGGTACAACGGGGATGAGTGCCGGGGAAATCAAAGAAATTACGGAGATCGCCCGGGAATCCAAAATCGGCGGCATTATCGCCCCTAATTTCGCCATCGGCGCCGTATTGATGATTAATTTTGCCGTACAGGCGGCCAAATATTTTCCCTGCGTCGAAATTATCGAGCTCCACCACGATCAAAAGCTGGATGCCCCTTCGGGGACGGCCTTGAAAACCGCTCAGGCGATAACGGCAGCGAGAGAAGATTTTCAGCAGGGGATGAGGTCCGAAATCGAGAAGCTTCCCGGCGCCCGGGGAGGTTGTTTTAACGGGGGAATTCGCCTGCACAGTATCCGCTTGCCGGGGCTGGTTGCCCACCAGGAGGTGATCTTTGGCGGCGTTGGCCAGACCCTGACCATCCGGCACGATTCCATTTCCAGGGAATCCTTTATGCCCGGTATTCTGCTGGCCATTCGCAAGGTTATGAAGCTGGATAAAATAGTTTTAGGCCTGGAAAGCCTGCTCTTTGAGTAACCAAAAACGAATTTACCCTTTTAGTAGCTTGATTTATCCGCAGGCAATTTTCCGACGACCGACGACCGACGACTGCTCCGGACAAGCACCTCCCTTTTTGGCGGGTCATATATTGAAAGTAAAACGAAGAAGGCCGGTTGGTGGTTGGTGGTTAGTGGTTGGTGGTTAGGGAAAAATTCCCAACGACCCACCACCCACCGCCAACGACCAAAAGGGGCGGTGGCCTGCCATGTTTGCGAAATTACCCGGGATTAAAATCGCCATTTTGGGCGGCGACGCCAGAGAAGTGTACCTGGCCGGGCATCTGGCCGGCCTTGGTTTTTCGGTGCGGGTTTTCGGGCTGCCCGCGCCGGAAGGGGGAAAGGTTACAGTTTGCCAGAGTCCGGCGGAAGCTTTGGCAGGGGCGCAGGCGGTGGTTTTGCCTGCTCCCGGAATCAGTGAAAGGGGTGAGCTGTACTGTCCTTTTCTGGAAAAACCGCCGGTTGTTACGGAAGCTGATTTTGGCTGCCTGCCGGCCGGTACGCCCGTCTTTGTGGGGGTGGCCAGGGCTGTTTTGAAAAACATCGCCGCCCGGCGGGGGTTTAAGCTTGTGGAACTGCTCGCTATAGACGAGGTAGCCATCTTGAACTCCATCCCCTCCGCCGAGGGAGCCATTCAGCTGGCAATGGAAAAGCTGCCGATCACCATTCACGGCAGCGAAAGTTTTGTGCTGGGCTTTGGGCGGACGGGGGCCACGCTGGCTTATCTCCTGGTCGCGATGGGGGCGCGGACGACGGTAATCGCCCGCAACCCCGCCCAACGCGCCCGCGCCTGCCAGCTGAATTGCCGGGCTTACGATTTTCCGGAGCTGCCTGATTTAATCGGCAAAGCAGACGTGATTTTTAACACCGTTCCCGCTCTCGTCCTTCCCGAGCCCTTGCTGCAGAAGGCTTCCCCGCAGGTTTTAATTATTGATCTGGCGTCCGCCCCGGGGGGCGTTGATTTTGAGGCGGCCCGGCGTTTGGGCATCAGAGCTTTCCTGGCCCCCGGCCTGCCCGGAAAGGTTGCTCCGCAGACGGCCGGCCGGGTCCTTTCCCGGGTGATTCCCAGGCTGCTGGCGGAACTGTTGTCCCCGCCGCCTTAAACAGCACCGGCCTTCATTTTCAGGAGGTGCCTGGCGTGCGTTTAGCCAATGTTCGGGTCGGGTTCGCGCTTACCGGTTCGCACTGCACGATTGCCGAAGTGGTGCCCCATCTGCAGAACCTGGTTCAGGAGGGGGCAATTGTTTATCCGGTAGTCAGCTACTCGGTCGATCAAACGGATACCAGGTTTGGGCCGGCCCGGCAATGGAAGGAGATGCTCAAGGAAATCACCGGGAGGCCGGTGATCAACTCGATTGTCGGGGCTGAACCCATCGGGCCGGAAAAAATGCTGGATGTCATGGTGGTTGCTCCCTGTACGGGGAATACCCTGGCGAAGCTGGCCAATGGAATTGTAGACACCCCCGTGTTAATGGCGGTGAAGGCTCATTTGCGCAACCAGCGCCCGGTCGTGCTGGCCATTTCCACCAACGACGGCCTGGGGATGAACGCCAGGAACATCGGGCTGCTTTTAAACACGAAAAATATTTACCTGGTTCCTTTCGGGCAGGATAACCCGCAGGAAAAACCAAACTCTTTAAAGGCCAGGATGGATCTGTTGGTGGATACGGTTGTCCTGGCGCTCGCCGGAAAACAATACCAGCCGTTGCTGGTGCAGGTTACCTGACCGGTACGCCGGGTTTCCCCTGCCTGTCCGGGGCGAAAGTTGTTGAATAATCAGAAGTTTTTCCGAGGTCTTGCGCCCGCCCGTTCTTGCAGTTAAAATATACGCGTAAGCCTTTCTTTTTGTCCCTTTTTTTGTTTCTTTGCTTAACTTTTTGCTTTGGCGGTGAATCTTTAATTCAAAGGAGATGGGTGTTATTGCCGGAATATAATGTGGTGGTTGTTGGGGCGGCCGGAGCAGTAGGTCAGGAAATTTTAAAAGTATTGGAGGAGCGGCGGTTTCCGGTCGGGCAGCTGAGGCTTTGCGCCACCTCCCGCTCGGCCGGTAAACGGCTGGTTTTTCGCGGGCAGGAGTACACGGTGGAGGAAACGACCCCCGAGTCTTTTGGCGGCATGGACATCGCCCTGTTTGCCGGCGGGGCGGCCAGCAAGGAGTTCGGGCCGGCGGCGGTGGAAAAAGGGTGCGTGGTGATCGACAACAGCAGCAACTTCCGCCTGGATCCGGACGTTCCGCTGGTGGTTCCGGAGGTCAATCCGGAAGATGTCAAACAGCACCGGGGGATTATCGCCAACCCCAATTGTTCCACCATCATTATGGTGGTGCCTTTAAAAGCCGTCGCTGACGCGGCCGGCGTAAAAAGGGTGGTTGTTTCCACTTACCAGGCCGTTTCCGGAGCGGGCCTGGAGGCCATCGAGGAACTGACGGAGCAGACGAAGGCGGTATTAGCGGGCCTTGAGTTCCCGCCGAAAGTTTTTGCCCACCAGATTGCTTTTAATTTAATTCCGCACATTGATGTCTTTCAGGAAATGGATTATACTAAAGAAGAGTGGAAGATGGTCAAAGAAACGCGCAAAATCATGCATGATCCCGACCTGGCGGTGACCGCGACCACCGTGCGCGTACCGGTTTACCGGAGCCACTCGGAATCGGTCAACGTGGAAACCCGCGAGAAATTGACCGCGCAGCGGGCCCGGGAAGTCCTGGCCGGCTTTCCCGGCGTGGTTGTTCTGGACGATCCGGCAAATAAAAAATATCCCATGCCCTTATTTTGCTCGCACCGGGACGAAGTTTTTGTGGGCCGGATCAGAGAGGACAATTCGCTGGCCAACGGTCTGAATCTGTGGGTGGTGGCCGACCAGTTGCGCAAAGGGGCGGCGACCAATGCGGTACAGATTGCGGAGTTGGTTATTCAGTACGGTTGTTTACGGGGGAGATAGAACGAGGATGCGGTTTATCGTGCAAAAGTTCGGCGGTACTTCCGTGGCCACTCCGGAATTGCGGGAGCGGGTGGCCGGGAAAATAATCGCCGCCAAAGAAGAAGGATATACGCCGGTCGTTGTCGTTTCGGCCATCGGGCGGGCGGGGGACCCTTACGCCACCGATACTTTAATTAACTTTGCCCGGCAGGCGCACCGGGATCTTTCCGCCCGGGAGATGGATCTGCTCATGTCCTGCGGCGAAATTATTTCCGGCGTGGTCATGGCGGCCGTTTTGCAGAAAGCAGGGCATCCGGCCGTCTTTTTAACGGGCGCCCAGGCGGGGATCATCACCGACGGCAGCTATAACGAAGCCCGGATTTTGAAAGTAAAACCGGAAAATATTTTAAAGCAGGCGAAGGAAGGCAAAATTGTCATCGTGGCGGGTTTTCAAGGGGTTACCGAAGACGGCGAGATTACCACCCTGGGCAGGGGCGGCAGCGATACCACGGCCGCCGCCCTGGGGGTGGCTTTAAACGCCGCTTACGTGGATATTTATACCGATGTGGAGGGGATCATGACCGCCGACCCCCGGATCGTCGACGGGGCGCAGGCCCTGGAAAAGGTTACCTACGACGAGATTTGCCAGCTGGCGCACGAAGGGGCCAAGGTGGTTCATCCCCGCGCCGTGGAAATTGTGATGCAAAGAAATATTCCGCTGCGGGTGCGCTCAACTTTTAGCGATACCCCCGGCACGCTGGTGACCAGTTCCGGGGAAGTGTACCGGGGGACCATCGATATTACCAGGGACCGCACCATTACCGGAATTACCCAGATTCCCAACCTGGTCCAGTTTAAAGTAGCCACCGAAGAAACGGGAACGGAGGGCTTAACCCGGCAAAGGCGGCTTTTCAAAAGCCTGGCCCTGTCCGGGATCAGCCTGGATTTTATCAACGTTTACCCGGACGAGGTGGTTTTTACAGTTAAAGAGGACGTCTGGCAAAAGGCGGCCCAGATTTTGGAAAATGCCGGTTTTAAAGCCGGCGTAACGCCCGACTGCGCGAAAGTAGCCGCCGTGGGCGCCGGCATGACCGGGGTGCCGGGGGTGATGGCGGCGATTGTGGAAGCGTTGACGCGGGAGAATATCCAGATCCTCCAGGCAAATGACTCTTATACGACGATCTGGGTACTGGTCAAGAGAGAAGACATGGAAAAAGCCGTCCGGGCATTGCACCGCCAGTTTATGGAAAGCTAAAAAAAGTTAAAGAGTAAGGAAGGTGAAAAACTTTGGCTACTGATTTTGGGCGCGTGCTTACTGCCATGGTGACGCCCTTTGATAAGGATATGGCGGTAAATTACGATCAGGCCAGAAAACTTGCCCGGCATCTGGCCGAAGCGGGTTCCGACGGCCTCGTGGTAGCCGGCACCACAGGTGAATCACCGACTTTGTCCAAAGAAGAAAAGATTGAGCTGTTTCGCGTCATTGTGGAGGAAGTCGGCGGGCAGGCGACGGTTCTGGCCGGTACGGGCAGTTACGATACGGCGGGCAGCGTGGCCCTGACCCAGGCGGCCGAAAAGGTCGGCGTGGACGGTGTGATGCTGGTGGCGCCGTATTACAATAAACCCTCCCAGGAGGGGCTGTACCAGCATTTTAAAACTATCGCCAAAAGCACCAATTTGCCCGTTTTGCTTTATAATATCCCCGGCCGGACGGGGGTGAACCTGCTCCCGGCAACGGTCGCCCGGCTGGCGGAAATCGAGAACATTGTCGCCATCAAAGAGGCGGCGGGGAGCATGGATCAGGTCAGCGAACTGCGCCGCCTGCTCCCGGATCATTTCGCCATCTACAGCGGGGACGATTCCCTGACTTTGCCCATGCTTTCCCTGGGGGCCAAAGGCGTGGTGAGCGTGGCTTCGCACGTGGTGGGGCCCCGGATCAAGGAAATGGTCAACGCCTTTATGGCCGGGAACGTAACTCTGGCCACCCAGATTCACCTGCAGCTTTATCCTATTTTCAAGGGTCTTTTTATCACCACCAACCCCGTACCGGTGAAAGCCGCCTTGAACATGCTGGGATTTCAGGCGGGACCGCCGCGTTTGCCCCTGGTAGAGGCAACGCCCGCGGAAAAGGAAAGCATCAAAAAGGTGCTGGCGGAGTTGAAACTCCTATAGCGGGTTTAAAAGCGCCGGCAGCCGTTAGCGAAAAACCACCGGCAGCCGCCTTTGCCGGCGCGTTGCCCTGGTTATGTGCTGACGGCTTTTTGCTTTTAACCTGACTTTGTTATTGTTAAGAAAATAATTTTATGTTAAAATTGCGAGAAAGCGTTTTTATCCCTGGCCGGCGGGGAGGCTTGTTCGGTGGAAGTCAATGTTAAAGAGGTTTTAAAGGCGAGTGTGCCGTTTAGTTCCCTGGACGAAGCGACGGTGGCGGAACTGGCCGGACACGTGGAGGTAAAAACTTACCCGCGGGGGGCGTATGTCTTCCGGCAGGGGCAAAAAAGCCTGCAGGTTCTTTTTTTAATTGCCTCCGGGCTGGGAGAGGTCACTTTAACCGACGACCGGGGCCAGGAAACGGTTGTGAGCTACCGCCGGCAGCACGATTTTTTTGGGGAGACGGCCCTCCTGACCGATAAGTCGTACGGCGGTTCGGTGCGCGCAGCGGAAGATTTAACCTGCCTGCTCGTCCCGCGGGAAAAAATAGAGGAACTGATCGCCAGCCACCCCGAATTTGCCGGCTTTTTCACCGCCCTGCTTTCCGAGCGGCTGCGCCTGCTTTACGAGGAAACGGTGGCCCAGCAATCCTACGAGGCGTACAGCACGACGGAATCTCCGCTTTTGCGGAAAAGGGTCAGCGAAATCATGACTCCCTCCCCCGTTACCTGCCGCCTGCAGACGCCCGTCACTTCCGTTGCCCGTTTAATGGCTGACTACCGGATTAGCTCGGTGATTGTAGTCGACGACGCCGGTTATCCCGTCGGCCTGATCACGGAAAAAGACCTGGTCCATAAAGTGGTGACCCGTCCTTCCTGGCAGGCGGAAAATTTGAGCGCCGACCTGGTGATGGACGAAAAGCTGGTCAGAGTGCAGATCGATGATTTTTACAACCAGGCGCTTTTAGCCGTGGTGAAGCACCAGGTCAAGCATCTGGTGGTGATGGACGGGGATAAGCTGGCCGGGATTCTCACTTTAAGGGATTTAATTAAAACCAGAAGTACCGGCAGCCTCTGGGTCACGGATAAAATCGAGACGGCCAAAAACCTGGACGATCTGGCGAAAATAGGCCAGGAAGTGGATAATTTCTTAAACTACCTGGTGGCCGAACGGGCATCGGTGCCGGAGCTGTTCGAGATCATCACCGAAATGCACGACCGCCTGACCTGCCGGGTAATCGAATTGTGCGAACAGGAAATGATCAAGAAAGGGTACGGCCCGCCCCCCGGGGAGTATTGCTGGGTCAATATGGGCAGCGCCGGCCGCAAGGAACAGAGCCTGCGCACCGACCAGGACAACGCCATCATTTACGCCGCCGGCGACCCGGCCGGTGCCCGGTATTTTCAAACCCTGGGCGCCCGGATCGCCGAAGAATTGGTGCGCGCCGGTTTTGCCTGGTGCAAGGGCGGGGTGATGGCTTCCAACCCGCAATGGTGCCGATCTTTGACGCAATGGAAGGAAGTAGTTACCTCCTGGGTTGTCCGCGCCGAGCCGGAAGACATCCGCCTGCTGACCATTCTTTTGGATTTCCGGCCGGTCTACGGAGCGAAAAATCTGGGCCAGGAATTGTGGCAGCATATTTTTCACGTTTTTCAAAAGCCGGTGAAGGCGTCGCACTTTTTAACCGAAGAAGAGGTGCGGACGCGGGTTCCGCTTACTTTTTTCGGCGGGTTTGCAACCGAAAAGACGGGGCCGCATAAAAATGAAATAAACCTGAAAACCGCCTGCCGGCACATCATTAATTGCGTGCGCGTTTTTGCCGTCCGGAACGAAATTGAAGAACCGTCTACCCTGGGCAGGCTGGCCCGGATTACCAAGAGGGAGATTATCTCTAAAGAAGACGGTGAATTTGTGCAAAATGCTTTTGAAACCCTGATGATGCTGCGCATCCGGGAGAATTTAAAAAAGGTCCGGCAGGGTAAAGAAGCGGACAATTATATCAACCCTTACCAGCTGAACAAAACCGAGCAATCGCTCCTCAAGGACGCTTTTGCAGCCATCTTGCGCCTGCAAAAACTCACCAGCAATCACTTTACCGATTACTGGCTCAGGTACCTTACCTCATAGCTTGCCGGGGGTGGGATGTTGATGCTGGCCGCGCTTCTGCAACGGGTGAAAAGCCTTTTGTTTCCCCGGCCGGAAAACGGCTGCCTGGACGCCGATAGGGTTCAAGAGATCAGGGAGATTATCGCCAGAAACGACAGAAAAATCTCTCTGTCCGCATCTTTGGACGAATTGCGGTTTGTGGTCATGGACCTGGAGACCACCGGCTTTGCTTACGGCAGCGGTGACGAAATCATCGCCATCGGTGCCGTCATAGTGGAGGGCGGGGAGGTAAGGCGGGAAAAATTTTTTCATCAGTTAATTTATCCCTATCGTTTAGTGCCCCGGAAAGTGGTCGACCTGACCGGGATCGGGCGGGAGATGCTGGTCGGCTGCCCCACTTTTTTCGGCGTCCTGCCTCAATTTCTGGAGTTCCTGGGAAACAGCGTGATCGTCGGGCATTGCATCGACTTTGATCTCGGTTTTATCAATACAAAGCTTAAACAGCACTGCCAGGTAAAAATTAAAAACCGGGCGCTGGATACGTCCCTTTTAGCCTGGGCTCTGCATCCGGCGTGGGGGGACTATTCCCTGGACAGCCTGCTGGCTTGTTTCGGCATCGAACCGGTCGGCCGGCATACGGCGCTGGGGGATGCCCTTTTGACCGCCCGTCTTTTTGTGAATTTACTGGCTGGCTTAAAAGAACGAAAAGTTTATACTTTCCAGGAGTTGGATTATTTTTTAAAGCGAAGCATCCAGCTCGCCCAGGAAGAGCCGGTTTTTATCCGGTGAAGAAAAAAGGATTGGAAATCAGATCCTTGCCGCTTTTTTGCGGCAACAACAGAGGATAAAAAAGCTATTTTTACATGGGGAGGCACAAAGCACAAAGGCACGGAGTAACAGATGTGACAGAAGCCCAAAGAAACAGACGTGACTGGAGAAGTCTTCACGAGCAACCCCCTTGCGTAACCGGGGTTTTTTTGCCGGCAGGCTCCCGGAGCACGGAAAAAACCGAAGCGGGGAACACCTTTTCACAAAACGGTAATTATGATAAGATGGTAAAGGGAGATTCAATTAAAGCTCAGGCACAAAGTTTTCCCAGGCACAAAGGCACAAAATTAATCTTTTAATTTACGGGGTTGCCGGGCGAAATTGAAAATCATTGTCTTGCGTCCCCGGGATTCCTGGGTTATCCGGGCGGGTAACCTGTTTACCGGGAAGGACAAGAGTTTAAAACAAAACGTGCTTTTGCATTTGCAGGGGGGAGTGATTGAGAAAATTCTGCCCGCTCCCGCCGGGGAGGAGCCGGAACAAATTTCGGCCGGCGCGGGCGGGCGGCGCGGGTGGAAATTTCTCGATTGCTCTAAGCTGACCGTACTTCCCGGCCTGGTTGACTGCCACGTTCACCTGGCTCTGGACGGGGTGGATTTTCAAAGAGCCAGGCAACAATGGGATGAGCCGGCCAGGGTAAGGGAGCAGGTTGCGCAGCACCTGGCGCAGACCCTGGCCGCCGGCGTGCTGTTCGTACGCGACGGCGGGGACCGGGCCGGGGTGGGCTTGCTGGCCAGGGAAATGGTAAAAAGCGATGTTCTCCCGGGACCGGTTGTGGCGGCCAGCGGATGCGCCCTGCGCAAGTCCGGGTTGTACGGCCGTTTTTTAGGCCCGGGAGTCAACGGCGACCTGGCCGGCGCCTTCCGCCGCCTGGCGGCCGCCGGGGTGGATCAGCTGAAGGTGCTGGTTTCGGGAATCGTCAGTTTCCGGGAGTACGGCCGGGTCGGCCCCCTCCAGTTCAGTCCGGAGGAGTTAAATTTTGTGGTTGCCCTGGCCCGGCAGGCGGGCTTGAAAGTGATGGCCCACGCGAATTCCGACGCCGCCGTGACCATTGCCGTCCGGGCGGGGGTGGATTCCATCGAGCACGGCTATTTGATGAGCCGTACCACCCTGAAGATGCTGGCCCGGCAGGGGGTGGCCTGGGTGCCGACCGTAGTTCCGGTGGCCGTTCAGGCGAACCGGAGCGATCTTTACAGCCGGGAGCAGCTGACCGTCATTGAAAAGACGTACCGCCGACAGCTGGAGGCAATTGCGGAGGCAGCAGAACTGGGGGTGACGCTGGGGGTCGGCACCGATGCCGGTTCTCCGGGGGTTTCCCATGGCGCCGGCTACCTGCAGGAGCTGCGCCTGTACCGCCGGGCCGGTCTGGAGCCGGCGGCCATCCTGGCGGCGGCCACCGTGGCGGGCGCTAAAATTGCGGGAGCCGGGCAATGGGCAGGCCCGGTGGAGGAAGGCCGGCCCGCCGGCCTGCTTGCCGTGAAGGGAAATCCCCTGGAGGATCTGGACGTTTTGGGGGAAATTGAGTACGTAATCCTGCCGGGGCCCGAGTGAACGGAAACTAAAAACCGCAAACAGACATTTGGTTCCTGACCCCCGTTTTTACTGTCTAAGTTTTCGGGTCCGTTATATAGTATCCGCCTGGCGGCGGTGAGGTTTTTCAAAAAAGGGTCTTGACAACGAGATAGACTGGTGGTAACATAAAGGACGTTGTCGGCAAAAAGGCGGAAAACGGGAGGTTTTTCCGAAGTCTTTTTCGGGCAAGCATCACGACACCTCCTTGACAAAAACAGCTTTTTTTAGTAAGATCATAAGTGCGGCGTATTTTGTACGTCGCATATGTTCCTTGAAAACTAAACAGAGCAAGATGAATGCCAGATTGGTCGCCGGCCATCAGCCGTCAGCCGCCGGAAAGGACATTTCCGGCGGGCCGACCAAAAGATGACCCGCGACCAGACTCGTCAAGTACCTTTGTAATTCCAAGATCAAACTTTTCAATCTTTACGGAGGGTTTGATCCTGGCTCAGGACGAACGCTGGCGGCGTGCCTAACACATGCAAGTCGAGCGGTCCGGCACTCAACCCGGTGTTCACAGGATGCCTTACCCGAAAGCGCTTCTTCCCGGAAGGGGAAGCGGCGGATCAGGCACCCGGTGGGCAGCGGGTTGAGTGCCGGGTAGCGGCGGACGGGTGCGTAACGCGTGGATAACCTGCCCAGAAGACCGGGATAACACCGGGAAACCGGCGCTAATACCGGATACGCTCCTTTCGGGGCATCCCGAAAGGAGGAAAGGCCGGCACTCAACCCGGTGGTTGCATGTTGCTCTTGAGGAGCTGTTCTCTCCCGGGAGGGGAAGCAGCAGCTCAGGCAGCAGGTGATCAGCGGGTTGAGTGCAGGCCGCTTTTGGATGGGTCCGCGTCCCATTAGCTTGTTGGCGGGGTAACGGCCCACCAAGGCGACGATGGGTAGCCGGCCTGAGAGGGCGGCCGGCCACACTGGGACTGAGACACGGCCCAGACTCCTACGGGAGGCAGCAGTGGGGAATCTTCCGCAATGGGCGCAAGCCTGACGGAGCAACGCCGCGTGAGCGAAGAAGGCCTTCGGGTTGTAAAGCTC